>DASYAP010000126.1:0-23689 GCA_036501265.1 Solirubrobacteraceae bacterium
CACCGTGGCGCGCTCGAGGGCCTCGGTGGGGTCAAGCCAGCGGTCCGGCCCGACGGATGGGTTCGCCCGGCTGACCAGCGCCGCCAGTCGCATCGCCTCGAACATGTCCTGGTTGTCAGAGCTCAGCGAACCGTCGCTTCCGATGGCCACGTTGACCCCGGCGGCGAGCATTTTTCGCACCGGCGCGATCCCGTTACCCAGCCGGAGGTTGCTCGCCGGGTTGTGCACCACCGTCGCGCCGGCGTTGGCCAGCTGCCGGATCTCCTGCGCCGTCAGCCAAACTCCGTGGGCCGCCACAAACGCGGCCCGCAACGCTCCAAGCTCAGCGAGGTGCGGGACGATCGGACAGCGCCACCGCAACCGCGCCTGGACGATCTGAACGCGCGACTCGGCCACGTGGGTGTGCATCCCGGCGCCGTTCTCTCGGGCCACGGCCGCGAGCCCTCGAAGCAGCTCGTCGCTGCACAGTCCCGGAATCGTCGGCGAAACCGCCATTTGGATCCGACCCGAGGCGGCACCGTTGAACCGCCGGATGGCCGACTCAGCCAGCTTCAGAGACCGTCTCGCCGGAACCGCGGCCAGCCGTTGCAGGCGGCGCGCAACATCGTCGGGCACGATGTCCAGCAGGCCCGGCATCATGCGGTGAAACGGCCCGTCCGCGAGCGAGGGTGCCAGCACCACCCTCAGCCCCACGTCGCGGTAGGCCTCGACCACCGGCTCGAGCACCTCCTCGTCCGGGACCGGGACCGCCATGTAGAGGTCGTAGGCCGAGGTCGCCCCGGTCTTGAGCATCTCGATCGCGCCCAACGCCGCCGACAGGTAGTGGTCCTCTGGGGTCCGGCCCGCCTGGATCGCCGGGCCGAAGGCGATCAGCTGCTCGAGCGTCCAGCGGCCCGCCATGCCCCGAGCGAGGTTGTTGTGTCCGTGAGTGTGGGCATTGATGAGACCCGGCATCACGATGGTCTGGCTGGCGTCGAGCCGCGCGGTGCCCTCGGGGACCGCGAGCTCGGGCCCGACGCGTTCGATCCATCCTCCATCGATCAGCACGTCGACCCGCTCGAGCTGACGCCCGGGACCCGCTAGCAGTTCGCCGCCCGCGACCAGCAGACGGCTCATGCGACGGGTGCCGAGGCAGACACGGCTTCGCGAACGCCCGCCTCGACGGGTTCCACGACTGTAACGTCGAGCTCTTGCTCCAGCGCCCGGGCGGCGGGAGCCATCCCCGCGCAGCCCAGCACGAGAACGGTCGCTCCTCGCTCGATCGCGCGGCGCCCCGCGTAGAGGTATGGAGTGAGGACTGGCCGCTGCGCGGTTACGTAATCGAGGACGCCGGTATGGGTCGGCTCAATCGCGACGCAGTGAGACGCCAGGCCGCAGCGGGCGACCTGGCGCCGCTTGCGCTCGACCAGTTCGGGGCCGAGCGTGATCACCCCAAAGTCGCCACCCCGCGCCGCGGCGGCCCGGAACGAGGCGGCGCCAATACCGCAGACCCTCTTTTCCGTGATCCGGGCAGCCTCCTCCACACCGGGGTCGCCGTGACAGGCCACGACGAAGCTGTCGTACTGAGCCCGCCGCGAGCGCAGGCGCGCGCACACCAGCTCCGCGGCTTTCAGCGCCGTCTCTTCGTCCTCGATCACCGCAGGGCCCGCGTCGATCTGCTCGACGGCGAAGCTCCCCGGCGCAAGCGACGCCGCCGCGACCTGGGCGATCGCCTCGGTCACAGGCAGCGAGCTGTTGGGATTGAGGACAAGCAGCCGGGTCACAGCGCTGTGCCGAGGTGGTGCGGCTGGGCTGCCTGGGCCGCCGACCCCGGTGCGCTGCCGTCGCGTGCAAGCCATCGTCCGTACCCGGGGTCGGCCGTCACCTCGCCGTTTGCGCACACAGCCTGGCCGCGCAGATAGGTGGCTCGCGGCCAGCCCAAGAGCTCCCGCCCCTCGTACGGGCTGTGGCGCGCGGACGAATGACTCCTCGAGGCCTCAAATGTCCACTGTGTGGTCGGATCGAAGACCACGAAGTCGGCGTCGTAGCCGGGCAGCAAGCGGCCCTTGCGTCCGCGTAGGCCGAAAAGGTCCGCGGGACGGCCCGCGATTGCCTCCATCAGCGCCGGCAGCTCCAAGCCGCGCTTAACCGCCTCGGTGTGCATGAGCGGGAGGGAGGCCTCAAGCCCCGCGACCCCAGAAGCCGCCATCAGCATGGGCTTGTTCTTAAGCGCGAGTGGCCACGGCGCGTGGTCGGTCGACACGGTCTCGATAGAGCCTCTCTCAAGCGCCGCCCAAAGCCCCTCGCGACAGGACGGATCGCGAATCGGGGGATTGACCTTGGCAATCGCGCCCACGCGCAGCACATCCTCCTCTGTCAGCGCGAGGTACTGGACACAGGTCTCACCCGACACCCGGGCCCCGAGCCCGCGGTAGGTGTCGATCAGGCGGAACCCGTGGGGATGCGTAACGTGGGCGACGTGCACCCGGGCGCCCGTCCACAGCGCCAGCTCAAGCGCCTTGGCGATTGCGCCCGTCTCGGACACGGGCGGTCGCACCTCGGCGTGAGCCTCCGGCCGGTCGAGCCGTCCCGCGGCCTGGTGGAGGCGCCGCTCGATGATCTCCTGGAGCTCGCAGTGCAGCACGATCGGCACCCCGCTGGGCGCGAGCAATTCGAACACGGCTTCGAGATCGCCGTCGCGGATACGGGGAAATCGCTGCGGATCGGTCTCAAATAGGGAGAACTTGAACGCAAGGACGCCGGCGGCGAGCTGGTCCGGTACGGCTTGGAGGCCTCCGTCCCTTGCCATCGACCCGTACAGGCCGACGTCCACGCGTGCCTCCGTGAGCACCGCGTCGACCTTCTCGTCCAGACGGCCGCGGTCGAACACGGGCGAGCCCGCGTCGTAGGGCATATCCACCACCGTGGTCACACCCCCGGCCGCAGCGGCGGCCGTTGCGCGCGCAATACCCTCGTCGGGCGAGCTGAGACAGTGGACGTGAGTGTCGACCAGTCCCGGAAGCACCAGGGCGTTGCCGACGTCGAGCGTCTCGGCGGCGTCGGGCGCGGTCTGCGCCGGGTGAATCACAGCCGCGATCCGCCCGTCGAGGATCCCCAGAGCTCCGTCGCGAAGGATGCGATCGGGCAGCACCACGTCACCGCGGACGACGAGGTCCATCGCGACCATCATCGCCTTGCGGCCAATTCGAGTACGACATGGAGCATTAGATCCGCTCCCGCCGCGATGTCGTCGGGATCGGCGCTCTCGCCAGGCGCGTGGGAAAGTCCCTCACGGCACGGGACGAAGAGCATCGCCGAGGGGGCCAGCGCCGCGACATGACCCGCGTCGTGGCCGCCTCCGCTCACCATCTGAAGGGCTTGAACGCCGGCGGCGTCCGCCGCCTGCGCGAGCATCGTGCGCAGATCGTGGTCAAGCTCGACCGGCGGGGTGCGGGAGACCTCCGCGAACGTGAGCGCGAGCCCCCGCTCGGCGGTGACCTCGCCGATCCGCGCCTCCAGTTCGCGCTGGACCCCGTCGAGCGATTCGTCGCTGGGCGCTCGGAGCTCGACCGTGGCGGTGACCTCCCCGGGAACAACGTTTGCGGCGTTCGGCGTGACCGCGAGCTGTCCCACGGTGCCGACGAATCCGTCCTCGCCCGCGCGGTCCCGGGCGAGACGCTCGACCGCGAGGACCAGCTTCGCCGCGCCGGTGAGCGCGTCGTGGCGCGTATCCATCGGCGTGGTTCCGGCGTGCGACGGATCGCCGGCGAGCCGGACCTCGTAACGGCGGATGCCCACTATCCCGGTGACGATCGCGACCGGCGCGCCGACGCGTTCGAGGACCGGTCCCTGCTCGATGTGCAGCTCGAGATAGGCACGCAGCGATCCGCGCTCGCGTAGTGGCGCGCCGAGTGCCTCCGGACGCCCGCCCACCGCTCGAAGGGCATCCCGCAGGGAGGTTCCCGCCCCATCGGTGCGGGCGAGATCTGTTTCTGAGAGCGTCCCCGCCATGGCTCGACTGCCGATGCAGGAGACTCCGAAGTCGCTGGGCTCCTCGCTGAGGAAGTCGATCACCTCGAATGCGAAGGGAAGGTCGATGCTCCTCTGCTTGATCACGCGTGCGACCTCCAGCGCCGCCACGACGCCGGCCACGCCGTCGTAGGCACCCCCGTCTGGGACCGTGTCGATGTGCGATCCGATCGCGACGGAGCTGCCATCGGTTTCGCGCGAACGCCCCGCGAGGTTGCCGCCCGCGTCTGTCTCGGGATGGAGGCCGGCATCCGCCATGGCGGCCGACAACCACTGCCGACCCCGTCCGTAGATCGGGGTAAAGGCCCGCCGCGTGTACGGCCGGTCTGGCAGCGTCAGCTCGCGCAGCGCGTCGATATCGGCCGCGATTCGGCCGGCGTCGGCCTGGGGAACGTCCGAGCCGATTGCGGCCCCTCCGGTGCGGCCCTCGCTCATCGCGCGGGTGGCGTGCCGGAACGCTCCAGAGGGACCGAGCGGTTGACGCCCACGTCGCTGCGCAGTGCCTCCAGCCAGCCGGCGCGGACGCCTGCCAGCAGCGCTTCCCCGATCTCCCAGGCTTCGTCGTGGCGGCTCAGCACGGACTTGGCCGCTTCGCGGATCTCCGCCAGAATGGCCGGCTCGTCGACGCCGATGACGGTGCCCTCGCGCAGGACCCAGCGCCCGCCGATCATCACGTGGCTGACGGCGGTCGTGGTCGAGCCGAATACAACGTGGTGAAGCGGTGCAGCCAGCGGCGTAAACACCGCGCTGTCCAGGTCAAGCAGGACCAAATCGGCGCGCCTTCCCGCCTCTATCCGTCCCAGCCCGGCGACGTCGCCCGCGGCCTGGGCGCCGCCGGCGGTGGCCATCCGCCAGGCTTCGCGCGCACCGAGCCAGCGCTCGTAGTCGATGTCCCAGAGCTTGTGGAGCAGGCCTGCGATCTTGAGCACGGCGAACATGTCGTTGCCGTCGTTAGAGGACATGCCATCGGTTCCGAGCGCCACGTTGACGTCGTGGTGAAGCAGCGTTGGCACGGGGCAGATCCCGCTTCCCAGCTTCATATTCGAGATGGGGTTATGGACGATCGTTGTGCCGGACTCGCGCACCAGCTCGATGTCTCCCTCGGTCAGCCAGATCCCGTGCTCGAAGTTGACACGCGGGCCGAGGAAGCCCAGCGCCCGGAGGTGCTCGGGTAATGTCCTGCCATACATCTTCTGCCCGCTGAGAGCCTGCATTCGCGTCTCCAGCACATGAATGTGAATCTGGAGATCGAGCTCGTCCGCCAGTGCCGAGCACGCCTGCAGGAAGCGGTCGGTGCAGCGCTGCGGCCCCGACGGCCCAAGCCCGATCGAGATCCCCTCCTCGGGATGGTGGTGGCGTTGCACCGCGCGGCGGGTGAACGCTTCCCATTCCTCCCATGTCGGCGGCTTGTCTTTCTCAAGCCGTTCGATCAGTGACCGATCGACCAGGCCCTCATCGAGCACAACGGTCTCGTGATAGGCACGGTCGCCCATGCCAAGGACAATCAGGACGCGCAGCCCCAGATCGCGGTATGCCTGCGTCACCGCGGCGAGCGACTCGTCGGTGAAGCCAGCCATCTCGTAGAGGAAATCCACTGCGCAGGTGGCGCCGGAACGAATCATGTCGAGGCCGCCGATCAAGGTCCGGAGGTAGGTTTCCCGCGCGCTCTGGACCGGACCGGCGATCGCCGGATAGGAGAACAGCATCCACGGCTCGAGCGGCAGGTTGTCCCACCGTCCCCTGAACCAGTTTTCGTTGGAGTGGCAATGGGCGTTGACCATCCCGGGCACGATCGCGAACTTCGCGCAGTCGACGACCTCCGCGGCGTCGGATATGGCTGCGTCACCCCCCATCGCGGTCACACGGCCTGCCTCTATGGCCACGTCAGCGCGGTCGAACTCCCCGTCGCCCACGTCGACAAGGCCACCCTTCAAGATCACGTCGGTCATCACTCTCCTCTCGCTGGGGCGGGAAGCACGAACGCGCCCCCGAGAGCACGGGCGGCGGTTGATCGTCGCACGGTCGCTCCGGGGCCCTCCGCCGGAAGAAGCCGGGCCGAGACTATACGAAAATGGACCCTTGGATACAAAGTACAATTACGGCGGGCCGGCCGCGTCCATACACGGCCGGCTGATACGGCCGCGGCAAGGACGCGGCCTCGATCAGGGGAGAAGCCGTGAGTACGCCCGTCGAGCAAATCACGATGACCAGCCTGGCTGACGAGATCGCGTTTCGGATCCAGGGAGCGATCCTGGCCGGTGAACACCCGCCGGGCACACACCTCTTCCAGGACGAGCTGTGCGAGCGCTTCGGCGTGAGCAGGACACCGGTGCGCGAGGCATTGCGCAAGCTCCAGGCCAAGCACCTGGTCGTGCTGGTCCCAAACAAGGGCGCGACCGTTCGGGTTCCTAGCCGCGACGAGCTCATCGACGTCTACAACCTGCGCTCCGAACTCGAGGGCTATGCGTGTGAGTTGGCGAGCGCCCACGTCAGCCCGGAGCTTTTGCATGATCTCGACGCGGCGACGGTCCTCGTCACCGAGGCGGTCATGCTCCACGAGCGAGACGGGTTTGCCGGCGAGGGGCAGGTTTCGCTCGACATACAGCTGGGCCGCGCGAACTCCGAGTTTCACGGGGCCATCGCCCGGGTCTCCGGCAACGCGCGGCTCCGTTCGCTGATCGGCGAGCTGCAGGACTTCTTTCCCAAGGACTACGTTTGGCGAGCTATGGCGTCGGCCGACGAGGTGCGCGCGCTCAACCTTGACGAGCACGCACGTATCCGCGAAGCGCTTGCCACCGGCACCGCTGCACGCGCGCGCAAGGAGATGCGCAACCACATCCTTCACGCCTCGCAGATCCTGCTCGACTACCTGGACCGGCTCCAGTTCTGGCAGTGAGCGTCGGCCCTCCCGACCGCGTCGCCGTGTTGGGGGCGGGCACCATGGGGAGCGGCATCGCGCTTTCCTTCGCGCGAGCCGGGAGCACCGTCAAGCTGAGCTCGCGGCGCGGCTCGACGCTCCAGGCCGCGCGCACGCGGATCGACGAGAGCCTGCAGCTGCTGGTGGCGAGCAAGGTTCTCGACACAGGCGACGCCGGCCGCGCGTTCGCCCGTATCTCCACCACCCAGGACTTGGACGACGCCGTGCAGGACGCCGAGCTCGTGGTCGAGTCGGTGACCGAGGACCTCGACGTCAAGCACGAGGTTCTCGCACGAACACAGAGAGCGGCGCCGCCGGAGACAGTGCTCGTGACGGACACCTCGTCGATCGCCATCGACGACCTCGCGGCGGCTCTGGACCGGCCGGGGTCCTTCGCCGGCATGCACTGGTTCAATCCCCCGGAGCTGGTTTCGCTGGTGGAGATCGTCTCGGGGTCAAGAACCGAGCCCGAGGTCGCTCAGCGTCTGGTGGACTGGACGCGTGCACTCGGCAAACGCCCCGTGCACCTGCGCCGGGACATTGCCGGCTTCATCGCCAACCGAATCCAGTACGCCGTCTTCAGAGAGGCGTTCGCGCTGGTGAAGGAGGGTGTCTGCGACTACGCCGACGTGGACGAGACGATGAAGGCGGGGTTGGGCGCACGCTGGGCGGCGATCGGGCCATTCGAGAGCCTCGATCTGGCCGGACTCGATGTGTACGAGGCTGTCGCCCGCCGCCTGTACCCGCTGCTGGCCAACGACCGCGAGCCGGCGTCTTCGGCGTTGGAGCTGGTGGCCGAAGGACATCTCGGCTGCAAGACCGGACGCGGCCTGTACGGCGACTATGACGACGAGGCGATCGCGGCGCTTCGCCGCCGCGGCGCGCAGGTGCTGCTGGCGCTCGAGCGGCTAAACCGGTCTTGACGGGCCAGGAGCGATGGGCATAGTCTTTGCATTCATGGATCCAATCTCCGCGATTCCTCGTGACGCGAAGCGGTACGCCGTGACCGCCGTCGCCGGACAGCCTCGGGTGGTGCGGGCCGCGACCGGAACCCGGCTGCGATGCCGGGGCTGGCGGCAGGAGGGGATCTTGCGGATGCTCGAGAACACGGTGCAGAACGGCGAGGCGCCCCAGGAGCTCATCATCTACGGCGGCACCGGGCAGGCGGCCCGGAACTGGCGCTGCTTCGACGTCATCGTCGAGTCGCTGCACGACCTCGAGGGCGACGAGACGCTGGTCATACAGTCGGGCAAGCCGGTGGCGCGCTTCCGGACCCACGAGGATGCGCCGCGGGTTTTGACTGCCAACAGCCACCTTGTCGGACGCTGGGCCAACTGGGACACCTTCCACGAGCTCAAACGCCGCGGCCTGATCATGTTCGGCCAGTACACGGCGGGGGCGTGGGAGTACATCGGGCAGCAGGGCGTGCTCCAGTCGACGTATGAGACCCTCGCCGAATGCGCCCGCCAACACTTCGACGGGTCGCTGAGCGGGCGACTCGTTCTTTCCGCCGGATTGGGGGCGATGGGCGGGGCCCAACCGCTGGCCATCACGTTCCTGGGCGGCGTCGCGCTCGTGGTCGAGGTCGACGAGGAGCACGCCGACAGGCGACTTGCGTCGGGTTACCTCGAGCACAAGGCGCACTCGGTCGACGAGGCGCTGCGGCTCTGCAACGAGGCGCTGGCCTCGGGTGCACCCCGCTCCGTGGGGCTCGTCGCCAATGCTGCGGACGTCCTCCCTGAGCTCGTCAAGAGCGGCCTGCGCCCGGACGTGGTCACGGACCAGACGGCCGCGCACGACGCGCGCTTCGGGTACGTGCCGTCCGGCTACTCGGTAACCGAGGTCGCGTCGATGCGAGAGCGTGACCCGGCGCGGGTGGAGAGCGACGCCCTGGATTCCATCGCCCGTCATGTGCAAGCCATGGTCGAGTTCCAGGCCGCTGGCGCGGTGGTGTTCGAATATGGCAATGCGATCCGTGAGCAGGCCCAGCGCGCAGGCTTCGACGACGCCTTCGCGTTCCAGGGCTTCATCCCGCTGTTCATCCGTCCGAACTTCTGCGTGGCTCGCGGGCCGGTCCGATGGGTCACGCTGTCCGGCGATCCGGCCGACCTGACAGCGATCGACGACGCGGTATTGGAACGGTTCGGCGACGATTCAGCCGTCGTCAACTGGATCACCATCGCCAAGGAGCACGTGCCACTTCAGGGGCTGCCTGCCCGCACCTCGTGGCTCGATCTGGAGCAGCGCTGGCAATTCGGCACGATGGTCAACGAGATGGTGGGTAGCGGACAGCTTTCGGCTCCCGTCGCCATGACGCGCGACCACCTCGACGCGGGATCCGTGGCCCAACCCACGCGGGAGACCGAGAATATGGCCGACGGGTCTGACCCGGTTGCGGACTGGCCGGTCCTCAACGCGCTGCTCAACTGCGCCGGCGGCGCGGACCTCGTGGCGCTCCACCAGGGTGGCGGCAGCGGCATGGGCGGCTCGATCTCGGCCGGGTTCACGTTGGTATTCGACGGCACCGACGGGACGCAGCGACGGATCGACCGCGTCCTGCGCACCGACCCCGGGATCGGCGTCATCAGGCACGCGGACGCCGGTTACGCGGCATCCATTGAGGTGGCGCGCGAGCGCGGGCTCAAGGCGCCGATGCTGGGGGCCGAGCCCGGCGATTCCTAGGGCGATGCTGACGGTTGGGATCGACACCGGAGGCACGTTCACCGACGTATTCCTGAGCGCCGACGAGGAGCAGGTGGCCACGGTCAAGGTGCCTACCACCCCCCACGACCTGACCGTCTGTTTCGCGGATGCGATCCGCGCCGGCGCCGACGCCCTCGACTTGCCGCTGGAGACGTTTCTGCGCGAGGCGGCGGTGATCCGCTTTTCCTCGACGATCGGCACCAACACGGTGCTCACTCGCTCCGGGCCGCGCCTCGGACTGCTCGTGAGCGCGGGGGCCGAAGAGGATCTCTACGGCGCGGCGGCCGGGGGCGCAATTCACCAATTCGTAGCTCCCGGGGCGACCGCCGGGATCGAGGAGGAGGTCGGTCCGGAGGGCGAGGTACGGGTCGAGCCCGACCCCGAGCAGGTCGCCCGCGCCGTGCGCGGCCTCCTCGAGTTGGGCGCGCGGTTGCTCGTCGTGAGCCTGCGGGGCGCCGCGGCGAACCCGGCAAACGAGCGAGCCGTCAAGCACATCATCGATCAGAGCTATCCGCGCCACTATCTCGGCGCCCTGCCCGTGCTCCTCTCGACCCAGATTGCCGCGACCCTCGATGACGCACGGCGAACCGCCTCGGCGGTGGTCAACGGTTACATGCACCAAAAGCTCGCCACATCCTTGTACCGAGCCGAGGACGACCTGCGCCGCTCGGGCTTCCGCCATCCGCTGCTGATCGTCAACACCGACGGGGGCGTCACGCGCGTGGCCAAGACGCGGGCGCTGGCCACGTACCAGTCGGGGCCCACCGCGGGAATCTATGCCAGCGCGCTGCTGTGCCGGGAGCTGGGGCTAGGCGATGCCATCACCGCGGACGTGGGTGGCACCAGCACCGACATCGGGGTCCTCGTCGACGGGCGGCCAGTGCTGCGCGATTCGGTGGATGCCGCCGGGGTGCCCGTGCTCCAGCCGTCAGTCGAGCTGCTCTCCTTCGGGATCGGCGGCGGCTCGATCGCGGACGTGCAGGATGGACGCATCCAGGTGGGGCCCGAAAGCGCGGGCGCGGCGCCGGGGCCCGCGTGTTTTGGCCTCGGCGGCAGCCGGCCCACGCCCACAGACGCATGGCTTGTGCTCGGCTACTTGACGCCCGATTACTACCTGGGCGGACGCAAGCACCTCGACTCAGAGCTCGCACGCCGGGCTCTGGCCACGGTCGCGGAGCCGCTGGGATTGTCTGTCGAGGACGCGGCGCTTGCAATCTGCGACGCCGCCGAGCGGACGGCGGCGGCAGGCATCGAGGAGCTGCTGGCCAGTCCGAGCGTTCGTGAGCTGGTGGCGCAACGCGACCGATCCGAACTGGCGCTGATCGCCTACGGTGGAGGCGGCGGGCTGCTGCTACCCGGCGCGGCGAGGCGGCTGGGTCTGCGCGCCACCGTGATCTCCCGCTATAGCCCCGTGTTCTCAGCGTTCGGTGTAAGCACCTTCGACGTGCGCCACCGCTACGAGACCTGCGTTACCGTCGACGGCCAGGAGCACCGTCCGGTGATAGGGGAATTGGCAGAAGCCGCCCGGCGCGACATGCGCGGCGAGGGATTCGCCGCCTCGCAAATCGACCTGCACGTCACCGTCTCCGACTTGGACGGAGGACGGCTCGCCGACGCCCCGGCGGATGCGGCCGGCGAGCTGGACCTGCCGCGCGGCCATCCGCTGATGTTCGAGCTCCGGGCGACTTGCACGGTCGCCAAGCCAGCTCTCCCCCATGAGCAGGCGACCCCGTCGGAGCCTGCCCCGGGTGCCCACCGAGAGGTGTGGCTGGCCGGCGGCAGGTGCGAGATCCCCGTCTATGACCGCGACGCGCTGGCCGCCGGAGCGGAGCTCCCCAGCCCGGCGTTGATCGAGGCCTCCGACACGACCTATTTGGTGCCCGAGGGCAGCCGGTGCCAGCTCCACGCGTCAGGAAGCGCGATCATCGAGGGGTCATGACCGCTCAGCGGCGCCGCATCACCGAGTACCTCGAAGTCGACCTGGAGCGGGAGCGGTGGACCTGCCAACGCTGCGGTCACGATCTCGGAAACGCACGCGAGAGTTACAAGAAGGGCTGCCTGATCTCCGACCGCGACCCGCGCGAGGTCCACCCGCCCATCGTGGAGGGCGAGTACGGCTTCGCGCCGGACCCCGAGTGGTGCCGGATCGTGGAGTTCTACTGCCCCGGCTGCGCCACGCTGCTGGAGACCGAGTACCTGCCGCCCGGGCATCCGCTGACCCACGACATCGAGCTCGACATAGACGCGCTCAAGGCGCGAGCCCAGGCCGAGGAGAACGTCGCGTGAGTTCGACGATCGACGTCGACATCGGGGGCACTTTCACCGACTGTTACGTCACCCACGGGCGCGAGCGTGTGTGGTGCAAGACGCGCACCACCACCTACGACCTCTCGGTGGGGATGAACGAAACCATCGAGGAGGCCGCCGGCAGGCTCGGCATCACCACCGAGGAGCTACTCGCCGACGCCGCCATCATCCGCTACTCGACGACGCTGGCGATGAACCGCCTGATCGAGCACAAGGGGCCCAAGCTGGGCCTGTTGATCACCGAGGGCTTCGAGGACACCACGCTGATCGGACGAGCGAGCCAGTGGTCAGACGGGGTGCCGCTTAAGTACCAACGCAACATCGCGGGCGTGGATCGACCCGAGCCGCTGGTGCCAAAGGAGCTCATCGTCGGCGTGCGCGAGCGCGTGGACTCTCGGGGCGAGATCGTGCGCCCGCTCGACGAGCGCGACCTTCTGGCCAAGCTTCAGTACCTGGTCGACGCCGGGGTCCGAGGCTTCGTTGTCTCGCTGTTGTGGTCGTTCCTCGACCCGGCACACGAGCGCCGCATCAAGGAGATCATCGAGGAGGAGTATCACGCCGCGTTTCTCGGAGCGATGCCGGTGTTCCTCTCCTCCGAAGTGGCCCCGCGCATCTACGAGTACCCGCGGACGATGATGACCATCCTCAACGCCTACCTCCACCAGTCGATGTACGAGGAGCTGTCGGGGATCGGAGACGAGCTGCGCGACCGCGGCTACCGGCGCCCCATGATGATGATCCACAACACCGGTGGGATGGCCAGCGTCCTTCGCACCTCGGCCGTGAACACCTACAACGGAGGGCCGGTGGCGGGGCTGATGGGAAGCGCGTACATCGGTGGCGTGTACGGCTACAGCAACGTGGTCGCCACCGACATGGGCGGCACCAGCTTCGACATCGGTATGGTCGCGGCCGGCAGCCCGCGCTTCTACCAGTTCATGCCGATCATCGACCGCTGGGTGGTGGACGCAACGATCGTCGACTGTCACTCGATCGGCGCGGGCGGCGGGTCGATCGCCGGGGTCAATGAGCTGATCGCCAACCGGGTGGAGGTGGGTCCGGAGAGCGCCGGCTCGATGCCGGGACCGGCCGCCTACAACCAGGGCGGCACCCAGCCCACGGTGACGGACGCCGACGTCGTGCTCGGCTATGTCAATCCCGACAACTTCCACGGCGGGCGCATCCGCTTGAACCCTCGGCGCGCCGAGCGCGCGCTGCGCGATCACATCGCCGAGCCCCTGGGGGTGTCTGTAAACGACGCAGCGCTGATGGTCAGGCGCATCGTGGACGCCAACATGGGCCAGGCGATCCGGCGAGAAACCGTGCTCAAAGGCTTTGATCCGCGCGAGTTCATTCTCTTCGCCTTCGGCGGGGCAGGGCCCACCCATTGCTGTGGATACGCGCGCTTCGCCGAGATGGAAAAGATCGTCGTGTTTCCGTTCGCGCCCACGTTCTGCGCCTTCGGGTCGTCGACGATGGACGTCGTGCACGTCTACGAGCGCTCGCACCACCTGCACGTGCTCCATCCCGCCACCGGGATGTACCTGGATGACTACGGGTCTTTCAACGAGACCGTTCGCGGTCTCCGCGAGGAGGCGTTGCGCGACTTCGCGGGCGAGGGCTACGACCCCGCCGAGGTCACCTACGAGCTCGAGCTCGACATGAAATTCGGAGGCCAGCTCAACGTCAAGCGGGTCAGCTCGCCGCTGCTCGAGCTCTCAACCAACGCCGACGTGGTCGCGTTGCGCCACGCGTTCGAGCGCGAGTACGGCGACGCCTACAGCCCTCTGGGGCTCAACCCCGAGGCCGGGATCGAGATCCACAACTTCGTCCTGCGCGGTCGCGTCGCCCAGCGCAGGCCGGAGCTCGAGCGCCACGAATTTGTAAGCGAGGACCCCTCGCCGGCGCTCGTCTCGACGCGCGAGGCCCACTGGGAGGATCTCGGCACCGTGCCTACGCCCGTCTATTCGCAGGAGCTCATCCGCTGCGGCAACGCGATCGACGGCCCCGCGATCATCGAGGCCGAGGACACCACGGTCGTGATCGAGCCGGGCTGGCGCTACACGCTGGACAGTTACCTAAACGGCGTGATGGAGCGCCGCCACGGCGGCGCCAACGCACGTCCCATGGCGGCGCTTGCAGAGGCCACCCCCGACTAGCTAGACGAGGAGCGCAGATGTTCGACCTGAGGCTCAACGAGGAAGGCATCAAGCCGGTGGCCCCGAGCGACGACGAGCTCGAGGCGATGGCCGAGCTCGCCCCGGGCGACTACGAGATCTACAGCGAGATGATGACCATCATCGTCCAGGAGGGCAAGGAGATCATGACCAAGATGGGGATCTCCTCGATGCTCCACTCCGGAGACTCGATGGCCGGCCTCTACACGGCGGCCGGGGACCTCGTCACCACCGTCTGCGGCACGTACCTGCACTGCGTCACGGGCCAGATCCCGATCAAGTTCATCCTCAAGTACTGGCGCGACAACCCCTCGGTAGGGGTGCACGCCGGCGACGTCTTCTACTGCAACGAAGCGATCTACGGCGGCATCCACAATCCCGACCAGTTCGCGATCATGCCGATCTTCCACGAGGACGAACTGATCGCCTGGTCCGTGGTGGGCGCGCACCAGTCCGAGACGGGCGGTAAGGAGCCGGGTGGCGAGATAACCACGGCGCGCACCCGCCACGACGAAGGCATGAAGCTGACCCCGATCAGAATCGGCGAACGCTACATGCTGCGTGATGACCTGCTGAAGATGATGGAGAACTTCATCTCGCGTGCGCCCCGCATGCAGGTCACCGACGTCAAGGCGCGGGTCGCTGCCTGCGATCGCATCCGCGTGCGAGTCCAGGAGCTCGCGGTCAAACGCGGCACGCGCTTCCTCCGCGGCCTCTTTCGCAAGATGATCACCGAGACCGCCGAGGGTGCGCGCGCGCGGATCCGCTCGTGGAACGACGGCATCTACCGGCACGTCGTGTTCATCGACACGACCGGCTTCGATGCCGCCCTGATCAGGACGCCGGTCGCCTTGATCAAGCGCGGCGACCACATTGTCATCGACCTGACCGGAGCCTCCCCGGAGCACGAGGGAGCCTTCCAGGCGCTCGCTCCGGCGGTGCGGGCCCACTGCGCCGTGCACCTCTACCAGTTTCCATTCCACGATTTCCCGATCTCGGCGGGGATGCTCGAGCCGATCGACTTCAAGGTCGAGCACGGGACCGTGCTCGACCCCGACCCGGAGGCCGCGATCTCCTGCTCGCCGCTGACCGCCTCGGTCACCTTCCCGTTGCTCGGCGTGACGTTCTCGAAGATGATGTTCGACAGCCCACAGCGAGACCTCGTGTGCGGCTTTGCCGCCTCCAACTCCGCCGCGCCGATGATCTCGTGCACCAACCAGCACGGAGTCAAGGTCACGGACTTCATGGGTTACCCGCTCAACGCCTGGGGGCTGTCCGCGCGCCACGATCGCGACGGCGTGGACGTGTTCGGTTTCCCGCACGGACCCTGGGGCAAGGCGCCAGACGTGGAGGACATCGAGAACGAGTTCCCGGTGCTTCACCTCTACCAGAAGATGCTCCCCAACACGTGCGGGTTCGGACGTCACCGCGGCGGCGCGGGCGCGGCCATCGGCTACGCGATCCACCATGTCCCCCACACCGTGTGGACGTCTACCTGCAAGGAATCGAAGGTCCCCACCCACGCGGGCCTGTTCGGCGGGTACTCGCAGACGGTGGTCCCGGCGATCCGCGTGGTCGATACGGACGTATTCCAGACGCTCTCCGAGGGGGGCGCGGTCCCCACCAACGACATCGAGCTGCTCGAGCACAACACGCTCGGCGGCCGGGTTATCCGCGAGCACCAGACGCGACCCGCTCGGGTGGTCCACCGCGGCGAGCTGATCTGCTCGAGCACCCAGGGTGGTGGGGGCTACGGCGACGTGCTCGAACGCGAGCCCGAGAGCGTGCTCGTGGACGTGCGTAACGGGATCATCACCGACTGGGTCGCGCGCAATGTCTATCGCGTTGCCTACGACCCCGAGCTGCTGATCGTCGACCAGGACGAGACCGAGAGGCTGCGCTCGCAGGAGCGTGCAGCGCGCCTGAACCGCGGGCGCCCCTGGGACGAGTTCCACGCCGGGTGGAACCTGCTCGAGCCCAGCGATCGTGCGCTCACCTACTACGGAACGTGGCCGGACGCACGCCCCAACCGCCAGGTCATCCGCATCTGACCCGGTGGCGATGGAGGGGCGCGAGCGGGTGCGCAGGCACCTCGGCCGCGGGGGGGCCGACAGACCGCCCCTGATCATCTTTGCGACCGAATTCGCGGCGCGCCTCGAGCAGGCCGAGCCGGAGTTGCTCTGGGAGGACGCCAACCTCCTGACCAGAACGCTGCTTCGCCTGCACTCCCTGTTCGGCGTAGATGCGCTCGTGATCGAACCGCCGCCGGCGACGCTGGGGAACGACGGGCGGGCGATCGTGTCAGACGCGATCGGACGCCTGCGCACGACCGCGGGCGACGGCGTCGCGCTCGTAATTGCCCTGCCCGGGCCGCTCACACTTGCCGCAGCGCCGGGCGCGGACCCAGAGGCGACGCTTGAGGATCTGGGCGACGAACTCGTGGAGACCGCGCACGCGCTCGGCCCGGAGCGAGCTGATTGCCTTGCGGTCGTCGAACGAACCACGGTGAGCAGCGGTAACGCAGAACCGCTCGAGGAGGCGCTGACGCCGCTGTGGAACGCTGCCCGCTACTACGCCACCGCCAGCATGCTGGTCGCCGCCGAGGGTGGGCCGGAGCTGGGCGAAACCGGCGCGGACGCGGTCGCGGTGTGGACGGGCGCATCTGCGCAGGAACTGGCCGCGCGAGGTTCGCGACACGTTGGGGTCGGGGTGGACCCCGGTCAGTCCGAGCTGCCCGAGGCGGCCGAGGGCGGTTTCTATATCAGCCGCGGCGAGCTGCCGGCCGCCGCGGAAGTCGAATCGCTGCACCGGCTGATCGAGGCGGTGAGACGTTGAGCGACGAGGCGCTCCTCGCCCGAGCTGCCGATGACTCCGCGCGCTCGCTTGCGCTGTATCGCGACCTGCTCCAGGTGCGCAGCGTGTGGGGCGATGCGCGCGAGCTTCGGCGTGCGGCTGAGCTTCTGGGTGCAGAGCTGCGCGATGCCGGCCTTGAGGTGGACCTGAGGGACTCGGGCACCCCCGACATGCCGATGCTACTGGCGCGTCTGCCCGGCGCGCGGGGAGGTCCGTCGCTCTTGTTCGCCGGCCATATGGAGGTCTATCCGCCATCTGAGTCCTGGACGCTCGACCCCTGGTCCGCCACGGTCAGTGACGGCCGCATCTACGGTCAGGGCGCCGCCGACATGAAGGGAGGCACCGCGGGGATGTGCGCGGCCGCCGCGGTGCTCGGACGCGCGGGCGCAGGGCTCCCCGGCGACCTCCTCGTGCTCGCCGTTCCCAATCACTTCGAGGGCGGCGAGGGCACGCGCAAGGCAGTGCGCGAGGGGCTGCGCTCCGACGCGGCGATCGTCTGCGAGCCGACCGACCTGGAGGTTGTCACCGGGCAGCGCGGCATCCTCTACGTGGAGATCACGGTCCGCGGGAGGGCGGCCCATACGACGGCGCTGCGCCTCGGCGTAAATGCGATCGAGCGCGCGGCGAGGGTGGTCGCGGCGCTTGAATCCATGCAGATGCGCGATGCTCGCGGGGACCCGGTCGACGCCGAACCGATGGTGAACGTGGCCATGGTGGAGGGCGGCCTCGCCCACAACCTCGTGCCCGAGCGCTGCAGGCTGGTGGTGGACATCCGTTTCCCTCCCGAGCAGACTGCCGACGACGTCCTACGCGACGTGCGAGCGGCCGTGAGCGCGACGCTCGGAGACGATCCAGAGCTGCCCACCTCAATCGAGCCCGAGGCGACGTGCGTCCGCAATCCGCGCAGCTCGCTGCGGCTCGGAGACGACCATCCGCTCGCACGCTGGCTGTGCGAGGCGCACCGCAGCGCCACCGGCCGGCCCGCCCGCATCGGGTTTCACCCAGCGTGGCCCGACGCCCCCATCCTCAACGAAGCCGGGATCCCCGCGGTGACCTACGGCCCCGGCTCGATGGAGTGCTACTGGGACGACGAGTCGGTGAGCGTCCAGGATTACCTGGGAGCGGTTCGCACGTACTGCGTGGCGGCGATGCAGAGGCCGGGAGCGTAGGCGGGCGACGATCGGGGCGGCGAGTCGCGGGCCGTGCTTATCGACAGGTAAGAATCGCACCACCTCGAAGACCGGCTAGGGGTGGTGCGAGAAATGCTCGCTATCGGAGCAGGAAGCGCGACCCCCTGCCGGCAGCCTCGTGCTGTTGCGGATTTTGCTCACTTCAAGCCGCGGAAGGACCGCGGACCGCTAGCGCATTCCCCTGACGGCTAGAGCTTCAGCGAAACGCCGGCTTGCGGAACTCCACGGACCCCGCGAGCTCGCCGGCCAAAACCTCGCGCTGCGGCGCCGTGGTGCGCGCGATAACCCGGCCGCCCCGCACCACGGCGAGGCGCGCCGGATGAGTGCGCAGAGCACCGGTCACGTCGTGGGCGTCGAGGACCACCGCGTCGGCGCGGCAGCCGGGCGCGAGGCCGTAGTCCTCGAGCCCGAGCGTCCGGGCACCGTTGACGGTGACCGCGTCAAACATCCGCGGAATCTCGTGTTCGCCGGACATGTGGCACGCGTGGAGGCCCATGAACGCCACGTCGAGCATGTCCGCAGCGCCGAGGGGATACCACGGGTCGAGCGTGCAGTCGTGGCCGAAGCTGACGTTCAGTCCGGCGTCCATCAGCTCCTTGACGCGCGTCAGGCCGCGGCGCTTGGGATAGGCGTCCGCGCGCGCCTGCGTGATCATGTTCAGCAGCGGGTTGGAGACGACGCACAACTCGGACTCGACGAGCAGACCCAAGAGCTTGGCGAAGTACGCGTTGTCGACCGAGTGCAGCGAGGTCAGGTGGCTACCGGTCACCCGTCCCTCCATCCCGCGCGCAACCGTCTCCCGGGCCAGCACCTCGACGAAGCGCGAGCTCGGATCATCGGTCTCGTCGCAGTGCACGTCGACGGCGAGGCCGCGTCGCTGCGCCCGGTCCATCAGCGCAGTGATGCTCCGCACTCCCTCCTCGCGGGTGCGCTCGTAATGAGGGATGCCGCCGACCACGTCGACCCCGAGGTCGAGGGCCTGATCCAGCAGGCGCTCGCAGTCGGGAAAGCGCAGGAGCCCGTGCTGAGGAAACGCCACCAGCTGCACATCGATGAGGCCCCGCAGCTCTTGGCGGACCTCCGCCAGAGCGCGCACGCCCAGCAGCGACGGCTGGCACACGTCGACGTGGCTGCGCAAGTGAAGGATGCCCTGCGAGATGCACCACCGCAGGTACTCGCGCGCCCGTTCCTTGAGGCCCTCGGGTGTCAGCAGCGGCTGTAGCTCGGCCCACAGGGAGATACCTTCGAGCAGCGTCCCGGAGGCGTTGCGCCGCGGCGTCCCGGCGGTGAGGACCGCGTCGAGATGGAAATGACTGTCGACGAACGGCGGCGTGACCAGACGCCCGTCCGCGTCGACCTCGGCCGAGGCTTCGTCGTGCAGCGCAGCCTCGACAGCAGTTATGCGGCCGTCGGCCATGCCGATGTCTACAAGGCCGTCCTCTCCCGGGCGGCGGGCTCGCCGGATGATCAGATCGAGCGGCATGCGAGAGAAGGTGCTTGGAAGTTTCGAAGGCATAGCCTTCGAAACTTCCGACGGGAAATTCCGTACCGCCGGGCGGTCTTGTATTCGTCCGACATTCACCATAAGCTCCATATTGCATCAACGGATCCAAATTTGGAGGACAGATGTCCGGAACCAGCAACGATCCTGGCGCCGGGGGCCAAGGGCCGCACGCCGGTGGCCAGGAGCACGAGTCCATCGCCCACGAGGTCGAGGATTACTTCGCCAGCGATCTCGAGATAGAGCGCGAGTCGCTCGAAGCATCGATCCAGCACGACTTCTCCACGGGGATCGTCCCGCTGGACAAGCGGCGCCCCCTCGGCCACTTCATCGCGCTCTGGACGACGTTCGCGGCCGGCTACTCCTTCCTGTTCGTGGGGGTGGAGGTCCATGATGCGGGCTTCACGCTGCCCGGGACGATCGGTGTCACCGCGCTCGGCGTCGCTATGTACATGGCGTACTGGGTCTTCGGCTGCTATATCGGGTCGCGCACCGGCCAGACGATGACCCTGCTGACGCGGTCGATATTCGGCGTCACCGGCTCGTTCATCGTTTCGGCGCTGATTGTCGTCGGTGCGACCGGGTGGACGGGCTTCCAGGCAGGTCTGATGGTCCAGGTCTGGGACGGCCTCTACAGCTGGGGCGCCGTCGAGGCGCTGACGATCATCTTCGCCGGGGTGATGATCTTCAACAACCTCTTCGGGTTCACCGGTATCAGTGTGTTCGCGAGGTACATAGTCGCGCCGCTGATCATGCTGTGGGTGGCCTACATGGTGATCCGTGGGCTGATCGACCACTCCGCCGCGCTCGGCCATCACCCCAAGGACGTGACCGGGCTCGCCTTCTGGCAGGTTGTCGGCCTGGTGACCGGTTTCGTGGTATGGGGAAACGAGCCGGACGTTTTCCGGTACGGCAAGCCCAAGTTCCTCTGGCCGATACCTGCGTATGTCGTTGCGACGTGTGTCGGGTTTCTGCTGTTCGTGATCGGCGGCTGGATGATGGCCGAATTTTCGGGCTCCAGCGACTTCGGCGCTGTCATCAGATATGCGACGAACTTCTCGCTGTTCGGCGCGTTCTGGCTCTCCTGGTTCCTCGTGACGGTCAGCCAGTTCGCGCTCAACGACGGCAACTACTACGAGGCAATCAACGCCTTCCAGAACATCTTCGGCAACTTGAAATTTTGGAAGCGCGTGTACTCGTGCCTGGTCTGCGCCGCCCTCGGCGCGCTCTCCGGTTATCTCGTCAACTACGTGATTCAGAACGGGTTCTTCAAGGTCGCCGCGTTCCTGGCCGTGACCGCACCGAACGCGACCTTGATTCTGGCCGCCGACCATTTCGTGTTGCCGCGCCTCTTTGGGATCTCCCGACCGCTGCTCAAGATCCCCAAGTGGTCGGAGGTGTCGATCGGCAACTGGCCTGCGATCGTGGCGCTGGGCATCTCGGTGGTCTTCGGGGCGTGGGCCACCGGCATCTTCCCGGGCGAGAACCCCAACCGCTACTGGGGCCCCGCACCGCTCATAACGTGGGTCATAGCCGTTGGGCTGTACATCGTGTTCGTCTGGATCACGAAGATGGCCGTACCGCACACCAAGGCGCTCAAGGAGCTGCTCGGCTTCTCGAAGGTGGTCCAAGATACGCCGATGCCGAGCCGCGAGGTCGTTGACATCGCATCGGTTGCCGAGGGGAAGGTGAAACCTCCGGCCCCGGTGATGGCGGGAGCCGCGCCCGACGATTCATAGTCTCGCGTGTAGAGGTGGCGCCCGCGCCGGTCGTCCGCGCGGGCGTCAGCGTGCCCAGCGACGGCCGCGCCTTCGGCCGCTGACCAACCAGTTGACTTGACTTACGTCCTAAGGAGGGATTGAGATGACTAGCCAAACGACCACGCTCAGCGAAGCGGGACCTGGCGCCGCCGCCGCGGCTGCCGTTGATTGGGACCTGATGGAGTCCTGGGACCGGCGGTACTACCTGCACAACGTGCAGGGACAGGACGAGCATCAATGGAACGGCGTCGCCTACCAGGACGGCAACTACCTCTACATGGTCGACGGCACGCGCCTGCTCGACTGCCAGAGCCAGCTGATCTCCGACAACATGGGCCACCGTCATCCGCGGGTGGTGGAGGGGCTCCGAAAAGCGCTCGATCGCTATGGGCATGTCTATTTCGGGATGGCGACCGACTACCGGGCGAAGGCCGCGAAGCTGATCGTGCAGGACCTGCTCGAGGCCGACGGCTGGGCAGGGCGAGTCCGGATCCTTCCCAGCGGCTCCGACGCGGTCGACGTCGCGCTGACCATGGCGCGGGTGCACACCGGCCGGCCCGTCATCTTGACCCAGCAGCACTCGTTCCACGGGTTGACCGCGAGCGACGGGACACGGGTTCGCGGCTACAACAGCCAACTCTCCTCCCCCGATGAGCCCCACCGTGTACGGGACGTCCCCGGGGGAGAGCTCCCCACCTTCCGGACGATCCCCGCGCCTGAGAACGAGGACTTTGACGCGACCGGAGGTCTCCCGTCGATCGCAGCCCTCGAAGAAGTGATCGAGGAGGTGGGACCAGACAGGATCGCCGCCGTCATCACCGAGACGATGCTCGGGGTGGCGGGGATCATGGGTCACGACGAGTATCTTCCGGCGGTCCGTCGACTCACGCGCAAGCACGGGATCCTGTGGATCGACGACGAGGTCATCTGCGGCTTCGGACGGTTGGGCAAGTGGTTCAGCTATCAGCTCTACGACGGGCTGCGGCCGGACCTGATGACGATCGGCAAGGGCATGAACGGCTGCATCCTCCCGGTCGGCGGAGTCGTAGCAAGCAGCGAGATCGCCGAGCGCTTCGAGCGCGATCGTTGGTTCTCGGGAAGCACATGGGACGGCCATCCTCTGGTGGCGGCGACCATTGCCGCGAATATCGAGGCGATGATCGACGAGGGAGTCGTGGAGCATGGTGCGGAGATGGGGATTCGCCTGCGAGCCGGCCTGGAAGAGCTGCGCGACCGCCATCCCTCGATCGGGCACATCGGCGGTCGAGGGCTCTACCACGCGGTCGATCTCGTAGGTGCCGACGGCTCGCCGATCGTCCCTGAGGACCGCGCGTTTGACTTCACCGGTGACCTTTCAGGCACGCCCACCGCGATCATCCGCGAGGAGGCGGCAAAGCACGGTGTGTGGCTCACGGGCTTCGTGCCAAACACGATCAAGGCGGCGCCGCCGCTGACGATTACCGCGGACGAGATCGACCTCACGCTCGAGGCGTTCGACGCAGGGCTGCAAGAGATCGACCGCCGCTACGGAGGATGATCGCGATGACAGCGACGCACGCCGAGCTCGCCCAATCGGATCTCGACCATGTGATCCATCCCTGGAGCTTTCCCGGCCCCTCGCTGATGATCGTCCGTGGCGAGGGCTCGAGCTACTGGGACGCCGATGGCCGCGAGTACCTGGACGCTTTGGGCGGGATCCAGCTGTGTGAGATCGGCCACGGCCGGCGCGAGTTGGGAGAGGTGGCCGCCCGCCAGATGGACGAGATCGAGTACTCGCCGCTGTTCTGGAACTTCGGCAACGAGCCGTCCGCCCGCCTCGCCCGGCGACTGGTCGACTTGGCGCCCGCCGGCATCGACTACGTGTTTTTCACCAACGGCGGTTCGGAGAGCTGCGAGAGCGCCATCAAGATGGCGCGTCTCTACCACTATCTCCGCGGTGAGCCCGACCGCACGATGATCCTCTCGCTGGGTCATTCCTACCACGGGATGACCTACGGGGCGCTCGCGGCGACGGGGCTGGAAGGCGTCAAGAACGGGTTTGGGGAGCTGCCCGGCGGCTTCTTTCACCTCACGACGCCCTACCCCTACCGCGACGAACTGTTCGGCGGTGAGGACCCATTCGAGTTCTGCGTGAGCGAGCTAGAACGGACCATCTCCCAGCTCGGACCCGGACGAATCGCCGCGTTCATCGGCGAGCCCGTCCTGACGGTAGGAGGTGTGATCGTTCCGCCCAGGGAGTACTGGGAGACCGTCACAGAGATCTGTCACCGCCA
>DASYAP010000127.1:0-12298 GCA_036501265.1 Solirubrobacteraceae bacterium
GCATGCGCTCGTGAATCAGGTGCAGAGCGAGCAGCGCATGAAGTATCGGCCGGCGCACCTGAATTCGAAGGGTCTCGCGGTCGCGCCGCGTAACGCTCCCGCGGTGGTCAAGCGGGCGATCGCCGCTGCAAACCGCATCGCCTTTAAGCCTTACTGCTATGCCGGCGGTCATGGCAGCTGGTCCTCGCCGTGCTATGACTGTTCTGGTTCGGTGAGCTACGCGCTGCATGGAGGTGGGCTGCTGTGGTCGCCGTTGGCCCTGTTTTACTCATACGGCTCCGCCGGCCTGGGCAAATGGATGACGATCTACACCAACTCGGCCCACGCGTACATGCGCCTCGACGGCCTCTGGTTCGACACCGGCGACCAGCAGTGGGGTTCATATGGGCATGGAGACCGGTGGTCTACCAAGCGCGTCGATCAAGCCGCGGGCTACGACGTGCGTCACCCATCCCGCTTGTAGCGCCACGATGACGTAGACGCGGTTCCCGGGCCGTTCGGGCCACGCACTATGACGACCGCCGTGGGGATCGAACTCGCTCACCCATGAGTAGCATGACCAGCGTCAACCGCCGGTCGCGCAAGGTCACACCGTCTTCTCAGCCCGCTCTTCGTTCTTTCTTCTGGGCTGCCCCTTTCCTTGGGGCCCATGTTTTTCACTTATCTACGCCGGGAGATCCGGCGCCGCAAGAAGCAGGGAATTGTCATAGCGCTCGGCCTGGCGATCGGGATCGGTCTCGTGGTGACCGTTTCGGCGACGTCAGCCGGGGTCAAGACGGCGCAGGGAAAGGTGTTGCACTCTCTCTACGGGATCGGCACCGATATCACGGTCACGAAGACGGCCAAGGCCGGGAGCGGTGGACCGCAGCGCTTCCGCTTCGGTGGCGGTCCACCGGGGGGAGCGTCGGCCGCGCATCTTTCACGCAATGTGCTGCATCCCAGCCCGGGCCAGGCAACGCTCTTTGCGTCTGACGTCGCGAAGGTGTCTTCGCTGAAAGGCACGTCGTCGGCCGTCGGCGGGCTGCAACTGACCGACACGTCGTTCTCGGGCACCGTGCCCAGCTCCTCGAGCGGGGGCGGCTTGGGCGGGGGCGGTGGCGCCTCCAGCGGCCGCTCGTCGTTCAATCTCAACTCGTTCACTGTGGACGGCGTGCAGATCACGCACGCGAGCGTGGGGCCGCTGACGGCCTCGCGGGTCGCGAAGGGTAAGTACTTCAGCGTTGGCGACAACAACGCTGACGTGGCCATCGTGAGCTCGTCCTACGCTGCGCAGCATGGGTTGACGGTCGGGACGCACGTGACGCTGGCCGGCAAGAAGATGCTTGTTATCGGCCTCGCGAACGTTTCCAGCGGCGCTGCGAACGTGTACATCCCGCTAGGTACGGCGCAGACGCTCTCGGGTCTGAAGGGAGACGTCAGCAATATCTACGTCCGTGCCTCGAGCGCCTCCTCGGTCTCCTCGCTTGCCGGGGAGATCCACAGCGCGCTTCCGGGTGCGACGGTATCCACTTCGTCGTCGCTGGCCAGCCAGGTAAGCGGCTCGCTTTCGAGCGCCTCGAGCCTGGCCACGAACCTCGGGACGTGGCTGTCGTACGCGGCGCTCGTATTCGCCTTTTTGATCGCGGGTTTGATGACGATGGCGGCTGTGTCCCGGCGGGTGCGAGAGTTCGGCACGCTCAAGGCGATCGGGTGGCAGACGCGGCGGATCGTCGGGCAGGTGATGGGAGAAGGACTAGTGGTCGGCCTGGCCGGGGGCCTGGGCGGCCTGATCCTTGGAGTCATAGCCGCGGAGGTCGTCACTGCCGCGTCGCCGTCGCTGAGCGCGACGGTCGGCTCGGCCGCCGCCTCGGGCGGCGCTGGAGCCGCCCCTGCCCCCGGCGGCCGTGCCTTGGCGGCCGCCCACACGGTCATGGTGCACCTCAGCGCCCCGCTACAGGGCAACACCGTCGCGCTGGCCGTGGCGCTTGCGATCGCCGGTGGTCTGGTGGCCGGAGCGTTCGGCGCCTGGCGCGCTGGACACCTCCGACCCGCCGCGGCGCTGCGAAAGATTGCCTGAGATGAACAGACACGAACTACTCCACGAAGGAGAGAGCTTAATGAACGCCACAGCCCAGAGCGGTCCCGGCAGCATCTACGTTCTCCGCGACGTCCACAAACACTTCGGCAGCGGCACCTCGCTTGTGCCGGCCCTCGACGGTGTCGAGCTGACCGTTGCCGAGGGCGAGTTCCTGGCTATCCAAGGCCCCACCGGCCAGGGGAAATCCACGCTGCTCACGTTGTTGGGAGGGCTCGACCGACCTAGCAGCGGCGAGGTCGTCTTCGACGGTCAGCCGTTGCAGACTGTGGGCGAAGCCGAAATGGCGCACCTGCGAGCCCATGCCTTCGGGTTCGTCTTTCAGACGTTCAACCTGATCCCGACCCTCACCGCGCAAGAGAATGTGGAGACCGCGCTCGTCCCGTTCGCCGTCGCGCCTCAGGACCGGCGAAAGCGGGCCGCGGAGATGCTGGGCCACCTCGGTCTCGCCGACCGCGGCCATCACCTCCCGCACGAGTTGTCCGGCGGCCAACAGCAGCGGGTGGCAATCGCACGCGCGTTGGTGAAGGACCCGCGCGTGCTACTCGCCGACGAGCCCACCGGCAACCTCGACGAGCAGACCCGGGATGAAATATTCGGCCTCCTGGAAGGCCTATGGCGAAACCGCGGCCTCACCATGGTCGTTGTCACGCACGACAGCGCCATCGCGCAACGCGCGCAGCGAATCGCCACCATCGAGGCCGGCCGGGTCAGCATCGGCCGCAGTGGACCTACCGAACGCGCCGTGAACGGCCGCGCGTCGAGCGAGATCCACCTCGAGCGCACAGACAAACCAGTGCCGTCGGGCGGGCGCGGGGTGAGACCATGAACCGGCTTCGCTCCCCCGGTGCTTAACCGCCGGGGGAGAGTTGCGCGAGAACCTCGTGTACGGCCGCGATGTCTCGGTGGCCGTATCCAAGTTGGTCTGCCTGAGTGAGAATCGTGTCGGCGACCGCGGCCGTCGGGAGCGGTGTTTGGAACTGACCGCCGGCCTGACGGGCGAGGCGAATGTCCTTGTGCATAAGGTCGACGTCGAACCACGTCTCGCTCGTCCGGTCGAGCACGAGCGGCACGCGAGCCTTGAGCATTGGCGACCCGATCGCGCTCTCGGTCATGATCTCGGCAGCGCGGTGAGGATCGATCCCGTCGCGTTCGGCAAGCAGGAGGCCCTCGGAGAAAGCGAGCATCTGCACCGCCAGGCTGATGTTGATGGCGAGCTTGAGGACAAGTCCGTGGCCGTTCTGACCGACGTATTCCGGACTTCCCAGGACCCGCAGGACTGGCTCGACGCGCCGGAAGGCGTCCTCGTCGCCGCCGACCATGATCGTGAGCGTTCCGGTCTGGACCTGCGGGACACTCCCCGAGACGGGCGCATCGAGCATCTGTGCCCCGCGACACTCGTCGCGCACGCGCGCGGCGACCTCGCGGCTCGCGCTCGGGCTGATCGTGCTCAGCTCAGCCCAAACCTTGCCTTCACTGAGACCGGCGAGAATTCCATCAGAGCCTGAGGCGACCGAGCGGACAATGTCGTCGTTCGGAAGCGACGTCATGACGATCTCGACCTTCTCCGCGACTTCGCGTGGCGTATCCACCCACTTCAGGCCCTGGTCTATGAGCCACTGGGCATGCTTCCGGTTGGGGGCCTCGCCGTGGACGGTGTAGCCGGCGGCGAGGTACCGCGCGGCCATGTTGCCGCCCATCTTTCCTAGCCCAATGAATCCAATCGTCTCCATGTCAGCGGCCTCCTTCGATCGTGTGCGCAACCGGCGACAACCATCGCACCACAGGCCCCGCCGTTGGTGCTCGCTCGCGATCTCCGGCGGGGGAACCGTGTGCTTATCGGGTGGTCCTACCGAGGGGCGACGGGTTGGCGGCGCTCATTGGCGCCCTGCACGAGGTGGGCGTGGACGAGCTGCACCGCCCACGCGCCTTCACCGACGGCGGTGGCGCATCGCTTGGTTGACCCAGAGCGCACGTCTCCGGCCGCGAAGATCCCGGGGACGGTGGTCTCGAGCATGTTTCGGGCGTCGCTGGCGGCGCCGGTGAGGATGAAGCCGTCATCGCCGCGAGCTACCACGTTACCGAGCCAGTCGGTGCACGGCAGTGCGCCGAGGAACAGGAACAGGAACGAGAATGGCACGCGCTGGCCATCTTTGAGCGTGACCGCCTGGAGCTGTCCGTCTGTGCCATGCAGCGCGGCGATCTCGCTGCGGTCGCGTACCGCGACTCCGTAGCGCTCGAGCTCGCGCACGAGGTAGTCCGACATCGTCTCGCGCAGGTCCGCTCGACGGTGGAGCAGGGTTACGAGCGCGCCGCCGCGTGCGAGCCAGACGGCCGCCTGTCCGGCCGAGTTACCGCCGCCGACCACGCCCACGCGCTGGGCGCTACAGAGCTGCTTCTCGGGCGGTCCGGCGGCGTAGAAGACGCTAATACCCTCGTAGCGGTCGAGGTCGTCGACTGGCAATCTTCGGTACTGAGCGCCGGTAGCGATCAGCACGGCGCGAGCGGCGATCTCGTGACCCTCTTCCAGCCGCACGACGTGACGTTGATCTCCGGGCTCGAGTGAGACTGCGCGGTACGGGGTCGCCAGCTTGGCGTCGAATTTCCTGGCCTGGACTACGGCGCGACTGGTCAGCTCGTTCCCGGTGATCCCCGCCGGGAACCCGAGATAGTTCTCGATCCTGCGCGACGCCCCGGCCTGGCCGCCGAGTCCCGTGCTCTCGACGACCAGCGTGTCAAGGCCCTCGGAGGCGCCGTAGACGGCGGCCCCGAGTCCCGCGGGCCCAGCGCCGACGACGAGCAGGTCGACCTCCTCGCGCTGTGACAGCTCACGGCCGATCCCCAGGGCGCGTGACACCTGGCCGATCGACGGGCCGCGAAGCTCGGTGCCACCCGGCAGTCGCACCAGCGGCAGACTGGCTGCATCCAGTCCGGCGACGAGCACTGCCACCGAAGGATCGTTGCCGCGCTCGGGGTCGCGCCAGGTGAAGGGCAACCGGTTGCTGCGCGCGAATTCGAGCATCTGCACGGTGGCGTTGGACGAATGCGGGCCGACGATCTCGACGCCGAGACCCTGGACTTGCTGGAGCGCTTCGCGGCGCGAGATAAACGTGGAAAGCACCAGCTCGCTGAACGATTCGTCCTCGTAGAGAAGCGATCGCAGCACCTCGCGGTCGACGGCGATGTAGCGCAAGGGCTGGGTGACGACGGCCGTGACAAACACCGTCTGCCCGGAGAGCAGGTTTAGCTCGCCAAGGAACGCGGACGTCGAGTGACGGACGATCTCGTTGCCGTCGCCGTCGAGGATGGCGACCTCGCCATCGAGGATCGCGATGAACGGATAGCTTTGATCGCCGATGCCGTAGAGCACGCCGCCAATATCGGCGGTGCGCTCCTCTCCGACTCTTGCCAGCGACGCCATCTGCGACTGCGACAACATCACGGCCGGTGGTGGTGCGGCTAGAACGGGAGGCTGCGGCATCGTCCGGTTCTAGGTCAGGCGGGCTGCGGTGTCAGGAAGGGCATGCCTCATGCCGACACCATAGATGACGGCTTGCACCGCTTCGGTTGGCCCCGGCGTCATACGAGCGCTGAGGCTCGGCGTCTTCTAACGGTCACCGACTACTGCGCAGGGGCGTTAGGGGCTGCCGCCCATCCGATCCATGAGTATGCCCTCCGTGATTCCGTGCTTGAAGAGCGTTTCCCTGTCGCGCTCAGGGTCGATTGGATCCGGAGTCTCGCGTAGCACGTCCTCGATCTGCTCCGGGGAATAACCCGCCCTGCGCAATGTCTGTTCCGCTTCGGCGTGCGAAATTGGACGCTTTGGGTCCACGAGGTGGTTGCTACGCGTGTCGATAAGTGTCCGCGGGCCAGCCTCGTCAGCCTGCGATTTCATGCCAGCGCTTCCGGGCTGCTACTTGACACTGCACTCGCTTTCGCATAGGAGATTCCCGATGCTCAAGCGGTGGATGGCATGGTCGAGCGGGTGGCTGCCGTGGGGAGGCCATCGATGCCAAGGTTCCACGGACCTTTTTGGAGCTCGCTCAGCGAGTCGCCGGCCAGCTGTCCCGCGCTCTTCGGGCCACCGGGGACGAACACCGCGAGCAGGCCGAGGCGCGGCTCAGTGACGGAATCGGGCAACTGCGACAAGACGCCGCTCCGCTCCTGGCTGTCCTCAACCCGCAGCAGCGCTCGGCCGTCAGTTCGGATGACGCTGAGAGCTAAAGAGCAGTCGTAAAGCGAGCGCGGCGGGAGGATCAGCCGTTACCCGACGGCGGGGCGGATCGCCAGCCGCCCCTGCGACAGCGCGGCCAGATCGACCTCATCGAGCGTCTTGACGACGATGTCCGCGCCCGCGTCCGCCAACAACTCCGCGTCATCCCTTCGGGCGATGCCGATGGCTCCCATAGCGCCGGCCTTGGCCGCCTCAACACCGGCGGGCGCGTCCTCCATTACGATCGCGGCCTCGGGGTCGACGCCGAGCTCGTGGGCCGCGGTCAGGAACATCTCGGGGTCGGGCTTCCCGTGGGCGAAGTCCCGCCCGGACACATCCGCGTCGAAGTAGTCGAGCAGCGTCAGACCCGGCCGGAGCGTCGCCGAGGAGATGCCGTGCTGCGCGGCGAAGGAGTCGAGCCGGATCTTGCGCAAGAACAGTTCCGCGTTCTTCGACGAGGATGCGGCGGCCACGCGCAGCCCGGCGTCCTTCACGGCCATGATGAACCGCAGCGCGTCGGGGTAGGCGGTGAAGTCCCCGGCCTCGATCAGCCGCACGACCATCGCCTGCTTTCGTTCGGCGTACTCGAGCAGGCGATGCTCCTCTTCGTCGTCTGGGACGTGGAAATACTCAAGCGCCGCCCGCGCCCCGCTCAGCCTCGGCTTGCCCGACATCTGCTCCTCGTAGACGCGCGACGTGAAGCCCTCCGGTGACCAGGTGGTGCGATCACGGATGTCGCTCCAGTCGGACTCCATCAGCTCGCGCAACGACTCGCGCCAGGCTTTCTCGTGAGGCGAGTCGACGAGCACTCCGTCGACGTCAAAAATCGCCCCCCTGAACCGCGGCATACCGTCTCCCTTCAGACTCGACTTTCGCGCCGGCCGGCCGCGACCGCCGCGGACAACGTGAACGTCTCCGTGTCGCCGGGGCATAGCTCGCGGACGTCATCCCCGACCCCGACCCGGATCGGGTCACGCGCACCCTCGCGGTGAACCGTGAGCTCCAGCCGTTGGTGGTCGAGTGACACGTGCACCGGCGTGCGCCGGAACTGCATCCAGAAGGACACTCCTCCGACCGCTACCGGCAGCCTCGGCTCGAAGTGAAGGACGCCGTCGCGGATCTCGCTGCCCGGGTAGGCGCGCTGCATGAGATCGAGCGTGCCAGACATGACACCCATGTGGATGCCCTCATGGGTCGTGCCGCCCTGGATGTCATCGACGTCGCTCCGCAGCGCGACGAGGAATCGTTCCCAGGAGCTCTCGGAGTCAAGCCCGGCGAGCGCTCCCGCGAATGTGACGAAGCTCAGCGTCGAGCCGTGCGAGGTTCGCTTGTCGTAGTAAGAGATGTTGCGTGCGGCGGTGTCGGGGCGGTATTCGTAGCCGAGACGCTCGAACATCAGATGGAGCGCGGTGGGGGAGAAGAGATAGAACAGCATCACGACGTCGGCCTGCTTGGAGGCCTTGTAGCGGTTGGGGTCATCGCCCTCGGCGCGCAGGATCCGATCGAGGCGCTGAATGTTCCCGTCGCGCTCGCGGTAGCCGTCCCAGTCGAGCTCCTCGAGCCGCTCGTAGCCCTCGAACTGGCTGATGATCCCGTCGTCGTGGAAGGGGATGAACATGCGCCGGCTCATGTCCTGCCACAGCCTCAGCTCCTCGTCTGAGATCTCAAGCCTCGAGCGCAGCGCGTCGGCGCGGCTGTCGGGCAGGAACGAGAGCACCTCGCAGGCCAGGCCGCACAGCCAGGCCACCATCACATTGGTATATGCGTTGTTGCGAAGCCCGCCCTCCTCGGCGTCGGGGTACTTTTCGTGGAACTCGTCGGGTCCCATCACGCCATGGATCTCGTAGCGCCGGCGCTCGGGGTTGAAGTGTGCGATCGACCCCCAAAAACGCGCGATCTCGAGCATCATCTCCGCGCCATGGTCGCGCAAAAACGGCAGGTCGCCGGTGGCCTGGAGGTAGCGCCAAACGTTGTAGAAGATCGCGGCGTTGACGTGGCGCTGGTTACGGCTCAGATCCGGCTCCCAACGCCCCGAGAGCGGGTTGAGGTGCACGCGCTGGGTCTCTTCGGTGCCCTCGGTGGCGCTCTGCCACGGAAACATTGCTCCGTCAAATCCCGCTTCCTGCGCCGCCGCCCGGGCTTCGTCCAGGCGTCGGTAGCGGTACATCAGCAAACCGCGCGTGACCTCGGGCAGGCGCACGCTGAGAAACGGATAGATGTAGAGCTCATCCCAGAAGACGTGTCCGCGGTAAGCCTCGCCGTTTAGTCCGCGGGCTGGGACGCCGGCGTCGAGGTCGGCAGTATGCCGGGAGCAAACCTGGAGGACGTGCGAGATGTGCAACCGCAGCAAGCGCTGAACCTCGTCATCGCTCCTCACCAGCACGTCGCACACCCGCCACAGCTCTTCCCACGCGCCGTTGTGGCGCGCCAGCGCCTGCGCGAAGTCCGGGCTCCGAAGCGACGCCGTTCCGGCCTTAGTCAGCGTGTCGCTCGTGGCGGGGTCGCGAGAAGTCGCCAGCGCCACCATCTTCTCGAGCCGCAAGGGGGCGTCCTGGGTAATCTCGAGCGCGAGCACCTGCTGGATGTAGTCGTCGGTCTGGTACAGGGTGCGCTCCACGGCGACCGGCCCCCGACCGTCGAAGACGCGCGTTCGCGCCGCCTCGCTGATGTACACATTCGACTGTCGGGTCTGGACTTTCAGCGCGATCACGTCGGGACCGAAGGTCCGCGGCGAGACCGGGTCCAGATGCCGGCCCTCAAGCTCCAAGTAGCGAGCGACACCGCGGTTGGTAACCCGGCCGTCTATCGCCGACACGACCTCAATGTGACCGGACCAGTTGTTCGCGATGAGCGTCCATTCGATCCCGGCGCTGTGCGGGCTGGCCATGCTGACAAACCGACGGCTGCGCACCGTCGTCTCGCGCCCCGCGGCGTCCCGGAAACTAAGCGAACGGGTCATCACGCCAGTGCGCAGGTCAAGCGCGTGGCGATAATCCAGTACCTCCACGTCGGCCAGGCGCATCGCGTCCTCGCCCTCAATACGCAACTTGAGCAAAGGCCAGTTGGGCAGGTTGACCAAGTCCTCATTGCCCACCGGCACGCCACCCAAGATCGTCGTCTCGCGGTTGTAGACCCCATGGGCATACGTCCCGGGGTAATGCGCGCTATCGGAGTCCTCCCACTCGGCCGCGCCGCGCGAACAGAACTGACCGTTTCCGGTCGAGGTCAGAACCTCGCGCAGACCCTCCGAATCGGGGTCATAGCCCTCATAACTAAGCGAAAACGCCTCTATCGCGAACGCCCCAAATCCCTGAGTAAACGTACGGCAAGCCTCGCAGCGAGCCGGTCACGTGTCAAACCTCCGAGGTCGGCACGCTCCCGGTAGCGACTTGGGCGCATGCCTATCGCGGCGTCGACTGAGCGCCGAGCTCAACGTCCAGCGCACGACGGACGCGTGCGAGCACACGAGGGCTGTCGTTGATCAGCCCGCGCTCGCGCAGCCTCGGGACACCACCGTCGGACTCATTGAGCGCGACGAGTCTGGCGTACGCCGGTTTGCTGCTGACGGCGAACCTCTGCGTGGCTGCCGCAAGCTCCACCCCATCGATTTCAACGTTAAAGCCACCATGGCCGGGATGGACTTGAAATGTGACCTCTCGGTCGTCCGGCACAACAACCGGTGGAGCGCATCCTCCGTGCATCGCCAAGGGGGTACAGACGAAAGCTTGTGCGCCGGCCGCCAACAGCGGGCCTCCCGCCGCCATCGAATACGCACTCGATCCAAGGGCAGTGGCAACCACGATCCCATCTCCCGCCAGACGTACGTACAGGTCCTGATCTATGAAGACGTCAACGCCGAGCTGTGTGCCCCCTCGCCGGGCGAGGACGAAATCGTTAATCGCCCAAGCACGGTTCCCGTCGGCGGTGCTCACCACAAGCGCCGGCAGCTCTTGCGCAAACCAGCTGCCAGCCGCAAAGCGATCCAGCCCCGCTCGCAGCTCGCTGTGCGGCACGCTGGTTAGAGCCCCCACGCTGCCGTACGCGACACCCATCACCGGCGTCGCGGTCCTAGCTGCAACGTGCAGCGCCTTGAGGATGGTTCCGTCTCCCCCCAGCGCAGCGATGAGGTCGCATGCCGACACATCGCCCCAGGGCGCCACCGAAGGCTGCTCGCCGCTCGGAATCTGGACCAGCTCGAGGCCACGGGCATCCACCCATCGCCGGAGGACCCCCAGCGCATCCCGAACCGGCCGGGTAGGGTGAATCATGACTCCGACCCGCTGCATGCAGGCTTCAGATTAGGACGCAGAACCCTACCACGCCTACCTCGGCAAATCCGAGGGCGTGTACTGGTTGGACGGCGTAACCTGGTCGGAGTACTCGACCGTAGGGACCGTATTACGACGATGGCGACGATGGACCGTGGAGAGCATGCGCGGCGGGCGATCTCGGTAGACGATTTGGTCGCTGTCGGCCTACTCGTGCGGGGAGGCCTGGTCCGGATGTTGGATCGCGCTGTGACCAAGCGGGTGACGGTCGTCTCGGCGCCGCCGGGGAGTGGGAAGACCTCGCTGTTGCGTGTGTGGGCTCGTCGGTCGAGCGGCCTTCGTCGGGTCGCGTTCGTGTCCGTCGAGCGCGACGAACAGGATGCCCAGCGTTTCTGGTCTGCCGTCTTGGACGCGATCCGTAGGCCGACATCGTCGGTCGGTCCTGAGACGCGACCTGCGGCGACGGTTTCACTCGATGCCGAGGAGCTGATGAACCGGGTCCTTTCGGAGCTCGCGGAGCGGGTCGAACCCGTGGTGCTTGTCGTCGACGACGTCCACGAGCTCCGGTCGGCTGAGGCTCTCAGGCAGCTCGAGTATCTGCTCGGGGCTCTGCCGAGCACGGCACGCTTGGTGCTGTCGTCTCGCCGCGATCCGCCGCTCAGGCTGCACCAGTTAAGGCTTGTCGACGAGGTCGCCGAGATCCGGGCCGCCGATCTTCGGTTCACGGAGCGCGAGACGCGCGAGCTGCTTGCCGCGTCCGGGATCAGTTTGTCGGACGCCGGGGCAGCGGCGTTGTATCAGCGCACGGAGGGTTGGGCGGCTGGTTTGCGCTTGGCGGTGATCTCGCTCGCCCGTCACGCGGATCCCGAGCGTTTCGTGGCTGAGTTCTCGGGCACCGACAGGGCGGTTGGCGAATACTTGATGGCGGAGATGCTCGAGCGCCAGCCGGGCGAGGTGCAGGGGATGCTGTTGCGAACCTCGCTGGTCGATCGGGTAAACGGTGAGCTTGCCGACCTGCTGTGGGGCCGTTCGGGCGCGGAGCAGATGCTGCTTGAGCTTGAGGACGCCAACGCGTTCGTCGTGTCGCTGGACGCTGCGCGCACGTGGTTTCGCTACCACCACCTTTTGGCGGATTTCCTGCGCCTGGAGCTGCGCCGAAGATTGGCCGATGAGGTTCCGGAGCTGCACCGCAGGGCGGCCCGGTGGTTTGCTGATCACGGCGACGCTGTGGAGGCCGTGCGACACAGGCTCGCGGCCGGCGATTGGTCGGACGCGGCGCGGCTGCTCGCGGACCACTTGTTCGGTTTGACGCTCGACGGGCAGGAGGGCACGATCGCGGCGCTGCTGCGGTTATTCCCGGTGGGGGCGTCAGTCGATGATCCTGACCTGGCTTTGGCTCACGCGGCGGTTGCGCTGGCGCAGGGGCGATTGGAGGAGGCCGCTGCTCAGCTGGCGCTGGCCGAGTCCCACGTCCGGAGCGCCACGCCCGCTCGCCGCCGGCGCCTCGCGGTGGCAATCGCGTCGTTGCGGTTGGCGCTGGCGCGGCGGAGCGGTCAGTTCACGGAGGTGATCGAGCAGCTAAACGTGCTTGACGCTTCGATCGCAGGCGAATCGGGCGAGCCGGTTGCGATGGGCAGCGAGCTGCGGGGAGTCGCGCTGATGAATCTCGGGATCGTGGAGACGTGGTCTCGGCGATTCGACGATGCCGAGCGGCACCTTTCCGAGGGCGTCGCGCTCGCCCAG
>DASYAP010000128.1:0-3397 GCA_036501265.1 Solirubrobacteraceae bacterium
ATCGCCCTCGCGCGAGGCGCCGGCTTCGCCCGCGAGGGCTTTTCTCGTCGCTATCTGAAGATCGGCGGCCGCTGGCGCGACCACGAGCGCTGGGCGATCCTGGCCGACGACTGGCGCGCCCGTACCGGCACGAAGTAACTCCGGGGGTCCACGGGCGCAGCGGCCGCGGCTCTGACGGACTGAGCCCCCTCGCGCGAACTACACTGGCCCGCAAGCCGCCGACGTAGCTCAGCTGGTAGAGCACTTCACTCGTAATGAAGGGGTCCCCGGTTCGAGTCCGGGCGTCGGCTTCACCCGATTAGCAGCGAAAAGGCAGCCGAACGCTGTGGCCTGCGACTCGATGTGACGTGCATTCGGCGCGCACGAGCCACAATCACGCCTCTTTCTTGACGTCGAGGGCGTCCTCGATGATCTCCAACTCCTTGACGAGACGCTTGGCTTCTTCCGGAGGTCGGCCTGGGCCTCCTCCACGTTGGCAAGCATCTCACGGAGCTTCCCCTCAGGCAGGTCGGCCAAATGGGCCGTGAACGTCCGAGTCATATCGCCCTCCTGAGCCCACGCGCCTGGCGGATCTGTTGCTCGGCGCGCACCTGCCGACCGTCCCAGTCGGAGATGACGCCGGCATAGTGCAGCTCGAGCATCGCGATCGACGTCCCGACCTCTCGCGCGACCGTAGTCAACGGCACCCCTTCGTAGATGCGCATTGTGATGTACGAAGAGCGCAGGTCACGTGGTCGCGTCCCGGCTGGCGCGCAGCCGACAGTGGCCTTCCGGGTGGTGCGCTCCCACCTGCGCTCGGGCTCCCCGGTCCACACGCGCCTGCGCCAGTTGGACCAGTCGACACGGTCCCAGAAACGCCGTCGCGGGTGGGGAACACTGGGGATCTCGGGCCCGGCCGTCCCGAGGCGAAGAACCATTCGCGGAGGTCGTCGGCGAGCGGCACGAGCAGCGGCGTGAACCGGGTTTTGCGTCGCTTGGTGTCGACATAGCGGATAGTGCGCTGCTGCACGTCGCCCCAGGCCAGGCGGAACACGACCTCCTCGGGCCGGGGTCCGCTGTAGGCGAGCACGGAGACGAGTGTCCGGTCACGCAGGCTCGACAGCCGCCGACGGATGTCCTCAACATCGGCCGGCAGGAAGATCTGAGGCTCTCGAGCGCGCCTGTAGCGCGGCTTGCGTACCGAGGCCGCCGCATTGAACTCCACCAGCTCCTCCGCCACAGCGAACGACAGGATGCCTTGCACGATCGCCATGCACTTCCGTACCGTCGCGACGCCAACGCCAGCCCGCTCGAGGTCCTCCCGGAACCGTGCCAAGCGTCGCGGGGACAGCTCCCGTACGCCGTAGTCCCCGAGGCGCGGGACGATGTGGTTCGCCAACGCGCGGGCGTAGAAGTCGCGGGTGGGACGGGCAAGATTCGGGAGCGCGTGCAGCCGCCAGTACGTCTTTGTGAACTCGCGGAACGCGACATCCTCGGGCACCGCCGCGTGACCGAGCTGCTTCCGCCGGCGTCGGTCAGCGTCGAAGGTCTGCGCGTCGCCTTTGCGGTCAAACGTGCGGCTGCGGTACCGGCCGGCCTCTCGCCACCGAAGCTCCCACCGGCCGTTCGCCTTCTTACGCAGGTCCATCACGCGGCCTCCTCGATCGCTTTGAGCTCCGCGGCGAAGCCTTGCCCATCGGCGCGCAGCGGTCCAGATCGACGGTCAGGCATCGCCGCTGTTTGCGGGCGATCCCGCGCAGGTCTGTGCCGCCACTCCTCGTAATCCTGCAGGTCGACGCGCAGCCGGCCGGGTACCGGCTCGCTGGCGCGCAGATCACCCCGGTGGATCGCGCGCAGCACGGCATGGTAGGAGAGGCCAACTCGCTCGGCGATCTCGCGCGGGGAGAGCATGTCCCGGGTGCTGCTCGCCTTGCGCTTCGCCCCCACACCGGCTCTCGCGGTCAGGAGACCCTCGCTTGCGGGCAGCGCTTGATCCGACGCCGCGGTCGATGCCGTCATGGTGCTCCGCACAGTCGACATACAGCTCATCGAACATGCTTCGCCGAGACGTCGCAACCACAGATAGGGGACACTTCGGGGACGCTCGGAGGCCTCAAGTGTCCCGACTGGCCCTCGCGGGGAGGCAGCAGAGCCGACGCAGCCTGCCCTTGGTTCTAATTTTCTGTACTGAATCAAGGCGGCCGCCGGCGCGCTGCGCGCGCCCCGGCCGCGACAGCCTTTCGAACGGGGCAGCCCTCGGTGGCGGTCTCGCTCATGTGCACCACCGCGGCCGGCCCCGAGACGCCACGCCAGTTGCATGCTGCGCGACGCGAGACTGGCGCCGAGAGCCTCTGGATACGTACTGCCGACACAAGTAGTGATCGCGCTGGCGATCAGCGATCTGGGCAGGCCACTGCGAAGATCATCCGCTACCTCCGCCTGGATCACACCGTAACGGCCACGGCTTTAGCCGCAGGTCGGCCCAGCCCAGTCTCGTTGGCCATGCAGTGCACGTACAGGATCTCCGGCTCATGGCGGCGCGCGATCTCCTCCCAGCGCCGAGCAGGCGTGGCGAATGGCGACGCTCGGAAGCGCTCGGTCGGCACGACAGGAGGGCACGCTCGGTTTGATCGCTTAGGGCCGCGGCGCCGATCTGCTTCTGCTGTGCCTCGACTCGCATTGCTTCACTCCGCTGAACTACCCGCTTCGTCAACTCGTGCTCTGCTCCCCGCCCAGTGCGCTCGCGGCGACGATTGTCGGCGGTACTCGAGGAGACGAAGCTTCTCCCGCGGCTGCAACCCCACGCGGCCCGGCACCTCGAGCGAGTAGACGTGCCCGTCTAGACCTGGCTCTTGAACCTAGGAGTCGCAACACGTCGTCAGCTGTCGGGCAGATTCGCCGCCGGCCCGGCGCCCTCTCGGCCGTGTAGGTGGGGCGATCAGGCCCGAACCGGCAGGGCGTTGCAGTCCGGCACCAGAAAACCGGTTTGATATTGCACCGGCAACTTGCTAAGTGCTGCATGCTGGGTTATATTTCTCCCCCACCTAGCGCATGCCCGATGCGAGGGGGGCGGCGAAACCGCCCCACGAGCTCGCGCTAGAGACAAAAAGTCCGAGGACAAGGGGGATTGAGGATGACCGGAGCTACTCGAAGGGAGCTTCGCCTCGTAACGAGACGGCATCGCTGTTCAGTGCTGTTTCTAACCCGAACTGCCCTGCTGTTCAGCGGTGTCGCGCTGGCCGCGCTGGCGTTCGGGTTCTCGACAGCATCTGCTTCCACGCAGGAGTTTTCGTTCCATGCCAGCGCTTGGGGATCCGAGGTCCGCGTCGGTCAGACCGTGAAGTCGGGGAGGTCGGCTTTAGCCATCCTCGGCTGCACGTCGGCGATCGGTGTCACCCATACGAATACCGCTGCATCG
>DASYAP010000129.1:0-20880 GCA_036501265.1 Solirubrobacteraceae bacterium
CAACGTCGCAGCGGCCACGGGTCCGGGGCCTCCGCCTCCGCTGGTCGAGCAGCTCGCCCCTGGTGCGCGGCTGGTTGCGCCGGTGGGTCGAGCTTCTCAGCACCTCACGCTCATCCGCCGCACCGAGTCGGGCATCACCGAGGCCACGCTGGAGGGGGTGCGCTTCGTGCCGCTGGTCCGCGGGACGGAGCAGGGCGAATAGCGCTTTGTCTGCGGGCGTCCCTCCTGCGGCGGGTGCCCTACTGCGAGTGAACGGTCTCGGAGGTCGCCAGCACGCGGCCGCTGGAAGCGAGCGCTTGCACCGCGACGTATGGGGTCGGAACGATCGAAACAGGGGTCTCGAACCCCTCGCTCGGCGCCACCGCTAGCGGTAGAAGCGTCTTTGCGGTGCTGCCGCCGAGCACGCGCCAGCGCGCGACATCGGTTGCGCCGTTCCAGCTCACATACACGGTCTCGTTGGAGCCGTCGGTCGAGGTGGCGAGCGCCGGCACGGTTCGCGGCGTGCCCCGCCAGGGGAAGACAAAGGCGCGGTACGTCGAGTCATCGCCAACAAACCGGCCGTCGTAGAGCAGGTGCCCGCTCGGATCGAACTCGCTGAAGTAGGGCGACCCACCCCAGCCGACGAACTGGTTGCCGCCCGGCAGGTCCTGGACATTGCCCTCGAACGGAACAAGGACGCTGGGAACGTGGTAGTCCGCTCGCACGAGTGATGCGGTCATGTGGCGGTAGTTCAGGCGAATTGTGATCGCGCGTGACTGTTTGTGGACGTCCGGAGGCCCTGCGCCGTCGTCGAACACGCTCAGCAGCGTGGACGAGCTGGGCAAAAAGCGTGCGTCATGCTGGAACGCGAAACCGGCGCCGTGGCCGAGGTGAAAACTGGAGTGCTTGCCGCCCAGGGTCCACAGCACGCGGCCGGTGTGCTGGTCGAGCTCGTAGACCGACCAGGTGGTCCTAGCTGAAATCAGCAAGCGGCCATGGGGCTGCTGGGCCACCGAATTGACGTGGAAGTAGTCGTAGGCGCTGTTGCCGGACGTCGGCACCTGAGCATAGGAGTCGCGCAGCGGTACGTGGTCGAGGCTGTCCCACTGAAAGCGCACCAGACCGGTCCGGAGCTCGACCTCTTGCACGACCGAATCCATGACCACCTGGCGCGCCGCTCCGTGGACCGAGGAGGCGTTCCACCAGACCGGGAAGTAGGAGGTAATGAGGGCCGTCCCGTTGGGGTTCAGCTCGAAGTCATGCAGGTCGGGCTGCAGACCGTTGGCTTTGCGGATGGTGAACAGTCGCTGGTAGGACCGATTCATGACGACGTCCTCGCCGTAGCCGACGCCTCCCCGCACCTGACCCTGCCACCAGGTGAGCACAGGACTGTTCTGATAGCGCTGCACGCGGAAATCGGTGGCGACATCGTCCCGGGGCGCCAGGCTGAACCAGACCAGCTGGCCGCTCGGGCTGATGATCATCGGACCGACCTGGAGAGGTCCGCGTTGCGGCGTGATGAACAGATCCCCTCCCGGAGCATGACGCACATCGCGCGCGAGCTCGACGGCCGGCGGCGAGAGGTCGGGGCTCGAGTAGAAGTGCAGCGCGTCACCGGGCACCCGTGCTGTCTGGGCGATTCCTCCCGGTGGTAGCGCCGTGGCCGGATCGGCCACGGTGAAGTGGAAAGTGCCGTGCGGAACGCCGCTGATTGCAAGGGGCGTGCTGACTGTGACCCGTTCACCAGGGAGGAACGGCTTGGACGGCAAGAAGCTTCCCCCTTGGTGGTCGGAGTCCGCCTCGACGCGCCCCTTATGAAGACCGCTTTTTGAACCCCGGACCACGATGTGGGAGAGCTTTCGAGGCGAAATACCGCGGAAGGCGATCTGGGTCTCGCGCGAGGCCACGTGGCCACCGGGGATCGGAAACACGCTCACCCGCGTCGGAAACACGGTCGCGGGTGAGGTTCGGTGCCGCGCCGTGCCGCCGCTGGAGAGCAACACAACGACCGCAACTGCGATCAGCGCGAGCGGAATGAGTAGGCGCAGCTGGCGCCTGCGGCGGGAGCGACGGTTACGGCGGCGGCGGCGGCCGTTGCGCGAGCCCCCGCCGGTGCCCAGACCGGTGCCTCGAGGGGGCATGCGGGTGACATAGGTCCCTGTCACGCGGCAGCGCCCAGGCGCTCGCGCATGACCGCAAGCGCCGCCGGGCTCGAGTCGATTATTACGAAGTGTCGCGCCAGTGCCCTGCAAACGGCGCCGAGCGTGCCCGAGCCTGCGAACGGGTCAAGACACCACCCACCGGGGCGCGAGGAGGCAGCGACGCAGCGTCTAACGACTCCTTCCGGCTTTTGGGTTGGGTAACCCGTCTTCTCCCGCCCGTTGGTGGGAACGATCGTATGGAACCAGACATCCGTGGGCCGCTTGCCGCGACGCGCCTTCTCCGCACTCACCAGACCGGGAGCCATGTAGGGCTCCCGGTCGACCGCGTCCGCGTCGAAATAGTGGGCGCCCGGAGTCCGGACGTAGACCAGGATCGTGTCGTGCTTAGCGGGCCAGCGACGGCGCGGTTTAGCACCGTAGTCGTAGCTCCAGATGATCTCGTTCAAAAAGGCTTCCCGTCCAAAGACCTCGTCGAGGAGCAGCTTGCAGTAGTGAGCCTCGCGGTAGTCGATGTGAAAGTAGAGAGTGCCGTGGGGCGCCAGCAGGGCGCGCACGCGCTCCAGACGAGACCCCAGAAAGTCAAGGTAGTCCGCGAAACTGTCCTCGTAACTCAGTGTGCGCAGCAGGCGCGAGCTATAGGTGCGGCCGCCGAACCCGACGCGCTGACTGTGCAAGTCTGCCTGCACCGCGACAGTGTCACGCCTCCGCGGCCGACCCGTGTTGAAGGGTGGATCCATGTACACGAGATCGAAGACGCCCTCGGGCAGGTTTGCGAGCGCCGGGCCGTTGTCCCCGGCAATCAGGAGATCCTCGTCCTCGAGCCGGAGGTCGTCGTCCGCGGCGCAGATCCGCATGCCGGCTGCAGAACCTACCGTTTGGTGCGGCGATTCACGCCTTCGCTCACTACGACTACAGCCCACCCGCTAGGATTACCTATCCCGTGTTCGCCGAACGATTCACGCGGATGCGTCGTTCTGCCCTGGGTGTACGCATCACGCGCTATACGATCGGCTCGATCATTGCGGCCACAACCAGCGCGGTGGTCTTTGCCGTGCTCTATGTCATCGGCCTCAGTACCGTTGCCTGCTCGGTGATCGCGTTCGTGGCCGGCGCGATTCCGAACTGGACGCTGAACCGCCGCTGGGCCTGGCAGGTCAAGGGCCGGATCGCTTTCGGTCGCGAGATCGTCGCCTACGTCGTCGTTTCGGCCCTTACGCTGCTCGCATCCGCTGAGGCGACCGCTTGGACCTCGCACCAGGTGATGAAGCTTCCCCCCCACTACGGCATCCGCGCGACGCTCGTGACCGCCTCGTACCTCGCGGTGTTCGCGATCCTGTTCGCCATCCGCTTCGTGATCTACGAGTTGTGGATCTTCTCTGGCCGCAGTCGCGTGCGCAGCGCCGTGCGGTCCCGCATCCAAGTACTCAACGCCGCACGGGCGAACCGCACCCCGTAACCGAGGTTCCCACCCTTCTTGGTTTGAGTGGCGTGGACCGCGCGGTCCCTCATCGTCGTTGGGACCTCGGCGAGTGTGAACCCGTGCAGGGCCGCTGAGATCATCAGCTCCGAGGCCTGATACTGCAGCTGTTCGAGCGTGACGGCTTCCGTGACTTCCGCGCGCATGGCCCGGATACCGCAGGCGGGGTCGGTGATGCGGGTGCGCACCAACACGCTGATCAACACTCCGAAGACGATCACGCCAAGGTGACGCATGCGATCGGTGGTGAGCTCATCGCCCAGACGCCGAGAACCCGATACGAAGTCGGCGCCGCCCGACACAACGGGTTGCACCACGCTCGCGAGCTCGCGCGGGTCGTACTGGCCGTCGGCATCGATCGTCGCGATCACCTGCGCGCCCCGTGCCCGTGCGAGCCAATAGCCGAGCCGCAACGCCGCGCCTTGGCCACGGTTGACAGGAACGTCGCACACCAAAGCGCCGGCCGTCCGGGCCCGCTCGGCGGTCCGGTCGCGTGCACCGTCAACGACGACGATGACCTCCGAGCGCAGCGCTGCGCTCATCTCCGGAACCTCTCCGATCACGGCAGCGACCGTCGGTTCCTCGTTATACGCGGGGATCACAACCGCGAGCGGCGCGCCCATACGCGGGGGATGATCCGCGAGAAAGCGAGCTGCCGCCGATCGTTCGGAGGGCTCGAGCCGCTCCAGCTCGGCCTGTAATTCGAACTGACCGGGGGTCGTCGTCACGTGCGTCGTCTGGAGGACGCCACCGATGTCACGCGCGCCGTCCGGAGGAGGCCGCCGACGAGGGCCCTCCGGCCGGCACGATCCCGGGAACAGAGAGCGGCCCGGTCATGTCCTCGACGTCCGCCGCTGACCATTCCTCCCACACGCCGCGGAGCCCCTCGCGGAAGTCGTAGCGCGGCGTCCACCCTGCGGCCAACGCCCGGCTCGGATCCACGATCACCGCCGGCATCTCGCCCGGCTTGGCCGGACCGTGACGCACATCGAGCTGCGCCCCGGAGACGCGCCGCACCTCCTCCACAACCTCGAGCACCGAGAGGGACTGGCCCGTGCCGATAACCATCGGCCCCTGCCACTCCTCGTGCATGAGTGCCAGCTCCATCGCGGCGGCAACGTCCGCGACGTGCACGTAGTCCCGCACCTGGCGGCCGTCGCCGTAGATCTCGAAGGTCTTTCCCAATCGGATGGCGCGCATCAAGCGAGCGACGATGCTGTCCTTCGCTTGCATCCCCGGGCCGTAGACGTTTGTCAGGCGTAGCGATGCACACCGTATCCCGTAGGAGCTCGTGTAAGCCGACATCAGCATCTCGGCAGCGGCCTTTGTCGCACCGTAGGGAGTCAGCGGACGCAGCGTCGCCCTCTCCGAGATCGCGGGCCCCTCCATCGGTCCGGTGACCGCGTTGGTCGAAGCGAACGCGAGCGCACGGACGCCGGCCCCCCGCGCGGCGTCGAGCACCTGGTGGGTACCGGCGACATTTGTGGCGTAGGTGAATTGCGGATGCTCGAGCGAGCGCAGCACTGAGGTGACGGCGGCGAGGTGCACGACCGCGTCGACGCCGCCCTCAAACGCGCGCTCGAGCACGGCCCGATCCCCGATGTCGCCCTGAACGAGATCGACCGACGGGTCGGGGTGCGTATTGAGGTCGACAACCCGGACCTGGGCGCCATGACGTGTTAGCTGCGCTACGACTTGGCGCCCGACGAAGCCAGAGCCGCCGGTGACGAGCACGCGGCGACCGCGAAGTTCGCCGCGGTCTGCGTCGCTCACTTCATCGGCGTCAGCGCGCGGGCGGTCGCAGGCAGCTCGCTCGAAGTCGCCTGCCAGTTGACGGTCGGCATGATCGCGTGAACGTCGACCCGCTCCTTGTACCGCTCCACCACGTCGAAGAGATGATCGATCAGCGTGGTCGAGAGCAGCGTGGGCTTGAGTCCCAACCCCTCGAGCGCCGAATGCTTGACGTTGTAGTAATGGCCTTCCTGCTCCACGCGCGGGTTCTGCAGGTGTTCGATGGTGACCTCGCCGGGATATTCCTTGGCGACGGTCTCCGCGATCTGCCGAATCGACATCGACTCGGTCATCTGGTTGAAGACGCGGAACTCGCCGCGTTCGGCCGGGTTCTCACAGGCGAGGCGGATGCACTCGACGGTGTCGACGATGTTGATTAGCCCACGGGTCTGGCTACCGTTGCCGTAGACGGTGAGGGGATGGCCGAGCACGGCCTGGATCACCATGCGGTTGAGCACGGTGCCGAAGACACCGTCGTAGTCGAAACGCGTCGCCAGACGCGGATCGCCCTTGGTGTGCTCAACGTCGGCGCCGTAGACGACACCCTGGTTGAGATCGGTTGCGCGCATGCCCCAGATACGACAGCCGAACTCGATGTTCGTCGAGTCGTGGACCTTTGAGCAGTGATAGAAGGACCCAGGCCGCTTGGGATAGATCATGCGATCACGGCGCCCGTTGTGCTCGACGTCGAGCCAGCCCTCCTCGATGTCGATGTTCGGGGTCCCGTACTCGCCCATCGTGCCGAGCTTGACGAGATGAATGTCGCGGTCGATATCGCCGATCGCGTACATCACGTTGAGGTTTCCGACGACGTTGTTGGTCTGGGTGTAGACCGCGTGCGCCTGATCGATCATCGAGTACGGCGCGGCGCGCTGCTCGGCGTAGTGGACGATGCTCTCGGGATGAAACTCGCCCACCATCTGGTGCACGAAAGCCGGGTCGCAGAGGTCGCCGATGTAACTCTTGATCGCCTTGCCGCTCACCTCCTTCCACGCCGCGATGCGCTCCTCCAGCGTGAGGATCGGGACGAGGCTCTCTACGCCAAGCTCCTCGTCGTAGCTGCGGCGCGCAAAGTTGTCGGCCACTGCCACGTCGTGACCGGCGCCCGAGAGGTGGACGGCCGTCGGCCATCCCAGGTACCCGTCTCCACCCAGAACCAAGATTCGCATGCGTCGCTCCGTTACTTGAAGTCGTTAGTGCTCAGGACGTTTTCGGCTCAGCACCGCGGCCAGCCAGCCTTGGGCGGCCAACTTCCGAAACGGATCGCTGACCTCCGAAGCGCACGAGGATACCCGATGCCGAACCGAACTCACGCGAGAACGCCGCCCATTCTAAGCAGCAACCAGGACGCTCGTTAGTGAAACGTTGTCATCGTGTTACCGAGCGGCACCGGTGAGCACCGCGGGCCTTCCCCTACCTGATTCCAGCCGTCCTCGTTGCGGCTTCGCTCGCGGGCGGGATGGCTTCGTCCGACGCGTGAGGCTCAAGGGGCTGGCGGGCGCTGTTGCCCGCGCCCGCGCTCGGCACCCGCCGCACGTCGGCGGCTACGCGCGCCTCGTAGGCGGCCCGCTGGACACGGTCGGGCCGCGTCAGCACCTGATCGCTCTTGAACAACCGCCCAATGGCGTCTACGGCCCGAATCGGCAGCATCCCCTTGGGTCGCAGGATGGGGCCCATCGACTTGGGCACGAACACCTCGTAGCGGTTTCGCTGGAGCGCATCTACGATCGCCGCCGCCACGTCCTCGGGCTCGACGGCCTTGAAGCTGCGCGTCTCGGCCAGCCCGGAACCGAGCTCCGTATGAACCACGGTCGGCATCACGACGCTGACGCCGATGCCGCGATCTCGCACCTCGGCGCGGATCGCCTCGCTGAGCCCCACGACCGCGTGCTTGGTTGCGCAGTACGTCGCACCGCCCGGGAATCCCGCTTTTCCGGCCGCGGAGGCGATATTCACCAGGTGGCCACGGCCCCGGGGCAAAAAGCGGCGCAGCGCCAGCTTCGAGCCGACGATCACGCCGTTGAGGTTGATGTCGACTAGCGCCCGAGCGGTCTCGTCGCTCTCGTCAGTGAAGGGCCCAATGGGCATGATGCCCGCGTTATTGATCAGCACGTCGAGGGGGCCGAGCTGCGCCTCGACCAGGTCGAGGAAGCTCTCGAAGGTGACCGGATTGGTGACGTCAAGCGCGAGGCCCACCGTTCCGTGACCGAGGTCGTCAGCCGTCCGTGCGGCCAGCGCCGCGTCGAGATCGCCGATCGCAACTTTCGCTCCTTGGGCAATCAGTGCTGCTGCGGTCGCTCGCCCGATTCCGCGCGCGCCGCCGGTGATTGCGACGACCGTGCCGACGAGCGACCGTGGAGCTTTCGCCATGTAACAGTCCTCCTGGTAGTGCGGTGGTGCAGACGGTAGCGAGCGCCCGGACATGGTGCGCGGACGACCGCGGGTGCGGGTCAGGATATGTTTTTACTTCAATGCAGTACTTCCGCCACGACGGCCAGCGCCTGGCGTACACGATCCGGGGCGAGGGGACGCGTACCACGGTGCTGATGCCGGGGCTGCTGCTCTCGCAGAAGATGCAGGCTCCGCTCGCCCGCGAGCTCGCGCGTCGCGGCAACCGGGTTGTCACATTCGATCCTCTGGGCCACGGCGCCTCCGACCGTCCGCGGGACATGTGGCGCTACTCGATGCCGGCGTTCTCGGCGCAGACCGTGGCTCTGCTGGATCACCTGGAGCTCGATCAGGCAGTCGTCGGCGGCACCTCGCTGGGTGCGAACATCACGCTCGAGGTGGCCGCGTCGGCCCCCGAGCGGCTGCGCGGCATGCTGCTGGAGATGCCGGTGCTGGACAACGCGATTCCGGCCTGCGCCGCCGTCTTCACGCCGCTGCTCTTCGCGCTCACGTTTGGAGAGCCGGTGGCGGCGGCGCTCGCCCGCCTGGTGCGTCGCGTCCACCAGAGGCGGTTGCCGCTCCTTTTGGAGCTGACGCTCGACGCGATCGCACAGGATCCCGGGCCCACCGCGGCCCTCCTGCAGGGAATCATCTTCGGGCGCACCGCACCCCAGCGCAGCGTCCGTCGCACGTTCGACGCGCCTGGACTCATCATCGGCCATCCCCGCGACCCCGTCCACCCGTTCTCGGACGCTGACATGCTCGCTGGCGAACTGCGCAACGCGCGTCTGATCGCGGCCAACTCGATCATCGAGCTGCGAACCCGCCCCGCTCGACTCACGGGTCAGATCGCCGAGTTTGTGGCCGACTGCTGGAGCCCAGCCGCGGTGCGCTCGAACCCGCGCGCCGCGCGCAATTAGCGCGGCTCGAACCCGCAATTAGCGCGTCCAGGCCGATCGGCGCCGGCTACCGCGGCTCCGGCGGCCCAGGCGGAGAGACGATGTCGCGACCGGTCGGCTGCGTGCGCTCGTCGAGCTCGAGCTGCCAGAAGTAGCGCGTGAACGTCATGCCCGCGCGGAACTCGCCCACATGCGGGTCGATCTCCTCGCCGCGCGCCATGCGCACGATCAACTCGGGGTAGGTGCGCCCCGCTAGTGCGGCGTACATGGGGGCGGGAAAGGCGCCACCGAAACGGGGATTGACATCGGTTATGCCAAGTCCGATCTCGCGATCGCGGAAGACCTGGACGGTGCTCGGGCCACGGAGGCCAAGAGCTTCCACCACGTGACGCCCGAGCTCCACCAACTCCGGGTCGGGGATCACCGTCCCCTTGATGGACTCTCCTCCCCGCGACTCGATCATCGTGCGCGGTATCGCGTTCAAACAGCGGCCTTCCGGGTCCGACAGCGTGTCGATGGAAAACTCAGGACCCTCCATAAAGCGCTGGATCATGGTGTCCTCGCGCACGTAATCGACGAAGAACCGGGCCGCGCCCGGGTCGTCGGCACGGTGAATCGAGCGGGCGCCCGAACCTCGTCGAGGCTTCACCATCACGGGATAGGCATCGACGGGCTCACCGGGGAGCACCGTCGGCGGCGACGGGAGGCTCTCGCGGGTGAGCAGGAGGTGCGCCGCGTATTTGTCATACATCGCGCCGGCCACGTCAGGATCCGGAACCAGCGCGGGGAGTTCGCCTGCGACGCGCGCGTGCGCGAGCACCTCGATGTCGAGATCCGTGAGCGGCACGACCAAAGCCGCGCCAAATTCCTCGCACAGCTCGCGGAGCGCGGGCACGTAGGCCGGGTCGTGGATGGGCGGCACTGCGCGCCGGTGGTGAGCGGCGTACTGAGCGGGAGCAAGCGGGTTGGGGTCAGCGGCGACCACCACGGCGTGCTGGGCGAAAGCCGCGACGATGTCGTAGCGCTTACCCACGCCCGTGAGCAGGATCGCCGCATCGCTCACCGCCAGTTACCTCGCCAGCCGCCGCGCCGGCTCACGTCCGCTGTGCGTCCTGCGCCGGCGGCTCGAGCGGTTCACGCCACCCGCCGGTGTCCCCCTTGTACAGCCCGTGACCGGTGCTCACCAGCCGCACGGTTCGCGCGAGGATGCGCAGATCGAGCGCCAGCGACCGGTGCTCGACGTACCAGAGATCGAGTTCGATCCGCTCGGTCCACGGCAGCGCCGCGCGGCCGTTGACCTGCGCCCAGCCCGTGATGCCGGGCTTGACCCTGAGCCGTCCGAACTGCCGCTCGGTGTACTGGCTGACCTGGATGGGAATGGTCGGTCGCGGCCCCACGATCGACATCTCTCCGCGCACCACGTTCCAAAGGTTGGGCATCTCATCCAGCGAGTAGCGCCGCAGCAACTCACCGACGCGCGTTATGCGCTCATCGCTTTCCTGGATTGCAAGCCCCGCCCCTAGGAACTCCGCGCCGCTGACCATCGTGCGCAGCTTGTAGATCGAGAACTCGCGTCCATCCTTGCCGACACGGGTCTGCGTGTAGATCGGGTACCCGCGGCTCTCCAGCCGGATGGCGAGCGCGATAAGCCCGATCAGGGGCGCTGACAGGAGCGCGCCGGGGACCGCGATCAGGAGATCGAGAATCCGCTTGAGCATCGATCAGCGCGTTCCCTCGGCCGGCTCCCAGCCCGCGGGAGTCCCGTGCCGCATCCAATCCCAGAGGCCGGCGACCAGCGAAGCTGAAGTCAGCACGTAGTAGCGCGCGACCAGCAGGGGCCGGATGGGTAGCACGCGGGCGGCGACCGCGGCAAGGAGGAGTCCGGCCTGGACACCCACAGCAGTCAGGTAGATGGGGCCTGCTCCGGCCAACGCGAGGCTCAGGCTGGCTCCAAGCGCCACCAGGTGGAGGAACGGCGAGGCGTAGCGCAACACTCGGTGCGAGAGGATCATGAGCGCGTAGCCGGGGTCGTAGCCGCGCGGAGAGAGCAGCCCACCGCGCACCACTATCGGCCAGGTGTGGCTCATCATCCGGCGCTTACGCTGAAACTCACCCTCGATCGTCGGGACCATCTTCTCCGTTGCGCGGGCATCGGGGGCATAGACGGCGAGCCAGCCACGCTTGACCATGTTGAAAGGAAAGGACAGGTCGTGTCCCATGATGGGCTCCACCACCAGGTAGGACTCGCGTCTGGTGGCGTAGATCGCCCCGTTGCCTCCGGTCACCGACCGCAAGCGGGACTCCAGAGCGCGCACCAGCATCTCGTAGCGCCAGTAGAGACCCTCCTGGTTCGTTCCGCGCTCGTTGACCAGGCGAACCTCGCCGCACACGTATCCAACCCGGGGGTCGGCGAACGGTTCCACTAGTGCGCTGAGCGCCTCGGCCTCCCAGCGCACGTTGGCGTCCGAGAAGGCGACGATCTCCCCCTTGGCTCTGGCGACAGCGGCGTCCTGGGCATGGATCTTTCCTCCGCGCGGCAGCTCCAGCACCACGTCGGCGCCCGCTTCGCGAGCCCGCTGCGGAGTCATGTCTGGCGACCCGTCGCAGGCGACGACGATCTCCAGCAGGTGCCGGGGGTAGGAGAGCGACCGCAGGTTTGAAACGCGGTCTGAGATCACCGCCTCCTCGGCGTATGCAGGGACGATCACCGAGACGGTGGGGAGCTCACGGCCGTGGCCCGCTGAAGATTCGGCCTCGGTTGCGCGCGAGTCGTAGCGGCGGGGCGGCCAGGCGGACCGCGAGCTGCGGCGGGACTTGGCAAGCAAGGCTAGGATCGCGGGGTATCCCAGATGGCTGTAGCAGAGCAGTCCGGCCGGCAGCCAGAAGGCGATCTTCAGAGCGCTCATAGCGGTCGGGATTGTGGCGGATCGCCCAGCGACTCCTGCCTGACGCCTGTCACCTGTTCGTATACGCGCAGGGTGCTGACGGCCGCCTGGTCCCACGAGTAGGAGCGCCTGGCTGCCGCTTTTGCGTGGCGTCCGAGCCGCTCACGCGCATCCGGGTCCGCCATCAGGGTGCGCAGCGCGTCCGCCAGCGCGGCCGGGTCCCCGGGCGGAACGAGCCAGGCCGCGCCCTCGGCGGCCACCTCGGGAAAGCTTCCAACCTCGGCGAGGACGATCGCCTTGCCGAAGGCAAGCGCCGTCGCCAATACGCCGGAGTAGTCAAGCCTCTCGGTGCGGACGTACGGCAAGACCACGACGTCGGCGCGGCCAAACAGCGCACGCAACTCGTCCTCGGAGACGAAGCGCGCCACGAAGCGGACGCTTGGGCCGGCCTCGCGGAGTAGCGGCTCAAGCGGCATGCGCGGCTGCCCGACGATCCACAGTTCGCCGTCGTCGACTGCTCCGGAGCGCTCGAGCGGCCGCCATGCCTCGAGCAGAACCTCCACGCCCTTGTACGGGCGAAGGAGCCCAAAGAACAGCACCACCGGACCTTCGTGAGGCTCCAGCTCCGCGGGCAACCGCAGCGGCTCGGCGGCCCGGACGGCGAGGTGCTCGAAGGCTCCATGGTGGATGACATGGACCTTCGCGACGTCGACGCCGAGCCGCGCCAGTGTGCGGCGACCGTATTCGGAGTGGACGATCACCGCATCCACCGCGTCATACAGGCGGCGCTGAGCGCGCGCCTGTCCCAGTCGCGCCTCTCGCGGTAAGAGGTCGTGCGCCGTAAGCACGCGTGGGACTCGAGGCAGCATGTGAACATCGAGCCACTGCACGGGCAGCCACTGGAAGTGGACAAGGTCCGTCTCGCGCGCGACATGACGCAGTCGTGCCATCCCCGCTGGATGGGCGGCGAGCTTACTCAGGGACCGGATCGCCGATCCCGGCGCGCCGAAGGCGCGACGGTAGAAGAGCTCGCGCACGCGATAGCCGTCTGGGGCCGCGAGATCGCCGTGTACGAAGCGGCTGGTGATGAGCTCAACCTGGACGCCGAGGCGCCCGAGCGCCGAGCACAGCGCGTGGTCGTACGGGCGCGTGTACGCGGATGGATCGACGATCTGCACCCGCATCAGCGAACACGGCGTCCGGCGAATGCCTGCAGCCGCCGCGCCACCTCCGGAGCCCCGCCGCCACCAAGCGGCTGGACGCGGGCCTCGGGCTCGCGCTGTAGCCGGGTCACGGCCGGCGCCAGGGCCATCAAGGAGACAGCGCCGGCAGGCCGCCCGCGCTCGTCGCGCAGACATCGCAGCGGGTGGATGGCGCACAGCCGCATGAATGCCGTCAGTCGCTCGGCCAGCCCGTCGTCCTCGCGATAGTGGATCCGGAGGTTGTGGCTGTCGAGCGGTAACACTTGCGGGCGCGCCGCCGCCTCGACCCTCGCTCCCAAGGTGCTCGGGAGCTCGACCAAGGGATCGTCCGGGCTCGGAAAGCGGTCGGCGACGAACACCACGGGCGCGCCTTTCGCGGTCCGGATTCGGACGCCACCCTCCACCTGAGATACGCCAAGTACGCCATCTTCCCGCGGCGCTTCTCGCTCCGCGACCGCAGGGCGATTGGAGAGCATCAGGCCGGCGAGTTCCTCGAGTGCGAGGAACGCGTCGATCGCCAGGTACTTGCCCCGTTCCGTCCGGCTCAATTCTCGTTCCGTCCGGCCCAACGGCGAAGGCCGCAAGGGCCCGTCGGGTGCCCGTCTGGCCGTGCCCCTGCGGCGCGCGCGCCCGAGGCCGCGCGACACCGAGGTCTGGGGCGCGAACCCCTCGTAGCGCCGAGCAAGCCAGGCCCGACCCGCCGCATACCCCCTCCACTGCCGCCGCAGTTCGGACAGGCTGGTGCGGTACCGGTGCTCCACCCACGCTTGAGGCCGTAGCTCGATCTTCCAACCAGCCCGCTGGAGGCGCCAGCTGAAGTCCGTGTCCTCCGCGGCGCGGAGTCCCTCGTAAAAGCCGCCCACCTGCTCGAAGGCGGCGCGTCGGACGAGCAGGTTGGCGGCGACCGCGCGCGGCAGGTACGGGTGAGCGAGGTGCTGTCGTTGAGAGAGGAAGCTCCTGGCCGCCCCATAGCGCGCGGCCAGCGGCGGCTGGCTCGGACCATCGGCCTCCGCGGGTTGCGCGATGCCCAACACCTCCCCCGCCAGCGCCCCTACGTCCTCGCCGATCGGCTCGGCGAAGTACTGCTCGATCAACTCAGGGCGGGGCCGACAGTCGGCGTCGATGAAGAGGATCCAATCGCCGATGGCGGCGGCCGCACCGGCGTTGCGCGCATGAGCCGCTGAGCGCTCGCCCGTTGCGTCGACAATCGTCACCCCGGCAAGGCCGCCGGCGTCGCCCCAGTTGTCGACCAGGATCAGCTCGTCGTCACGACCGCGCTCGAGCGAGCGGAGCGTCGCGGCGGCCTCGGAGGCCTCGCCCCGCTCGCCGCCAAACGGCATCACCACGGTGACCGCTGGCCGCTTCACGGGCGGGGCTGCTTCTCTCCTTGCCGGACCCGCGAGCTCGGAGGGGTCCACCTCAGCTCCCCTCGGCCGGGGTGGCGGAGAGCCGCCGCAGCCGCGCCAGGAGCGCTCGCAGCTGCCTCAGTTCCTCGGGATGCGCGAAGCCAGTGGCGCCGAGCAGAAGCGGGATCGCGCATAGCGCCGCAATCCGTGTGATAAAGCCCACGACTCCGTGGGTCGGGAGCAGCAAATCGCCCGCGGCGGCGACGGCGCCCATGACCAGGCAAAGCTGCGACAGCCGACGCCATTCGAAAGCCACCTTGAAGGCGCGGCGCGTCAGGAGGTGCATGACGGTGAGCATCACCGCGTAGGCGCCGCAGAGGGCGATGCCAGCGCCGGCGATTCCGAGGGGCGGCACCAGCACGACGATCAGCACGACGTTGGCGGCCAACCCGGCAAGCGAGGCTGGAAAGTTGCGAGTGGTCACCTTCGCCCGACCGGCGATCACCAGGAACACGACCCAGAGACCGTACAGGGCCCAGCCGAGGGCGACCCAGGGGAGAGCGCGGTAGGCGCCGAAGAAGCTATGCGCCGCCAGTAGGCGCACCACCCATCTCCCCATCAACGCAAGGCCTGCGACCACGAAGCCGGCTACGAGCGCGTAATAGGTGGTCACCAGGCTATACAGCCGCGATGCCTCGCGATCGTCACTGACCGAATAGGCGAGTGGCGGCCAGGCGTACTGGAAGGCGCGCACGATGAACGCCACCGCTCCGGCGAGGCTGACGGCAATCGCGTAGAGCCCGGCCAGGGCCTGGCTGCGGTCGTGGTAGATGTAGAAGCGGTCAATGATGCTGAGCGCGTACACCGACGCCTCGGCGGGGACCGTGGGCAGCCCGAAGCGCATCAACACCCCGAACGGCTCGACCCTTGCGCTGCGCGGCCGCAGACGCGCCCGCATCGTCCACCACAGCCCCAGCAGGATGACCGTAGAGGCGCCGTAGTTGCCCAGGAGCAGCCCCCGCGCGCCGTCGCCGAGCCCCACCACCAGCACTACCGAGGCGGCGATGGTCAGCCCCACGTTCAGCAGCGAAGCCGTCGCATACGCCTTCAGCCGCTCGTCCACGCGCAGAAGCGCGTACGCCAGCTCGAGGTTCGTGAACGCCCACAAGCCCAGCACTGCGACCAGGAAGGTGAGGGGATCGCGGTGACTTAGCACCAGCTGCGAAAGCGGACCCGCCGCGGCGGCCAGCGCGCCACAGGCCACGGTAGTGGTCACCAGCAAGAACGCGATCGCGCGCCGCGCCAGCGCGTCTCGGCGCTCCTGGTCTGAGTCGCTGAAGTAGTAGCGCAGGAACGCCTCGATGATCCCGAAGCGGACCACGATGCTGATGAAGATCACGCTGTTGGCGAGCAGCTGCACCTCGCCATAGCCAGACGGCGAGATGTAGCGCGTGTAGACCGGCAGCAGCAACACCGCCATGAACTTCGCGACGACGTCCGCGACCTGGTAAGCGCCCAGCGAGCTGACCAGCCGTTTCAGGTAGGAAGTCACGCTCGGCGGTAGGTCGCCATGCGCTGCACGCCCGCAAACGGTAAGGCCACCTCCCGAGCCCAACGTTGGCGACCTGGTCCCGAGCGGTGGAACTCAAACGACATCGTTGCGCGGGTACTAGCCGCTCCAGACGCAGTGCGTCGCGCTTTCGACCCGCACCGACTGCTGGAGCTCGATCGTCCGCCGCTGGTGGACCAGGTATACGCGAAAGAAGTAGGTCCCCGGGGCGACCAGCCGGCCGGCGTCGTTTCGGCCGTTCCAGCTGAAGTATTTGGTGACCACCCGAAACGCGTCAGGGGTCGGCGCCTTGGACTCGTGCATCGAGACGCCCCTGGCGATCGTGCGCACCATTCCCCCAGACTGGTCAACGACGTACACGTTGATGTCATCGGCGTGGTGCACGACGTAGAAGGACACTGTCGTCGATCGCTCACTGACCCTCCGGCCGGTAGCGGGATCGCGGCATGCGGCGGGACCGCTGATGGGGTTGATGGCGGGGGGTGTGGGGCCACTGATGCCAGAGATGAAGGGGGTTGTCACCTTGAGATGCTGGCTGATGAAGAAGGCAGCGATCGTGGCGACGATCAGTGCCGCAAATATGGCCCTCCCGATCAGCCGCGAGTTTGCCCTTCTGGTGCGGCCTTCGACACGGCTTGCCTCGCCTCCGGACGCGCGACTGAGAGTCATAGCGGCACAACCGCGACGTTCGGGATTGCAAAATCGTGGAAGGCGTCGAGACCGCGCGGGTCGCTCTGGCAGAGCACGACCCTGATCGAGCCGCCGTGGCACATCACCAGCGCCGGCAGATCGCTCGACGCACGGATCGCGTGCAGCGACGCCAGGACGCGCTCTGACTGCTCGAGTAGAGACTCACCGCCCGGAAATCGAAAAGAGGAACCTGCGCGTCTCCAGGCGGCGTACAAGTCCGGGCACTCGCGTTCGATGTCGATGAACCGCCGTCCTTCCCAGCGGCCACGGTTCGCTTCGCGAAGGCGGGGGTCCAGGTGCACCTCGAGGCCGACCCGCGACGCGACGATCTCCGCGGTCACCCGGGCGCGCATGAGATCCGACGACCACAGCGATCGAAGCCCGAGCGATTCGACCCGCTCGGCCAGTTCGGCGGCCTGGCGGCGCCCTTTGTCATTGAGGGGAGTGTCGGTGAACCCCTGCACCCGGATCGGCTCGCGGTTGTCGTCGGTCTCGCCATGGCGGGCAAGGTAGAGAGGGTGACTCACGGCCGAGCCGTCACCGTCCGATGCCGAGCGTGTCCGAGCGCAGCCCGAGGCGGAGCGTCTCCACCCCGAGTACGTCGTCGGCCGCGATGTTGCTCAAGTTGACGTCGGGCCCGAAGCGGCGCAGAAACCAGACCTGCTGATGCTTACGGGGGGCATCGAACATGATGCTGCGGGGATCGATCTCGTGCACGATCTCGCCTATCAGTCCCTCGCGCACTTCGCCGGTGGGCCGAAAGATGCCGGCGGTCCCCGCCTCGCGTCCTTCGGCGATCACCTTCCATGCCCCCGCGGCGAGTTCGGCGCGCATCATCTCAACCCATCTGTACGGCGGGGTTATCGCACCTGTGTCGTCTTTTGACCCCACTTCCGAGAGGACCGTGAACTCGCGCGCCAGCTGCTCGATCAGCTCAAGCTTGCGACGGTGCTCGAGCGCGATCGTGCCGTCTGAGATCTCGATGTGGCCCAGGCCCAGCTCGCGCACCCAACCGATTAGCCGATCAAGTCTGGCTTGGGATATGGCCACCTCGGTCAAGGTCCCTCCGAGCACCACCGGGAGTTCGTGATGGCGGTAACGCTCGAGCTTGCGCTCGAGGTTGCCGGTGGCGATCGCGGTTCCCCAGCCCAGCTTGACGATGTCGATCGCCTGGCCCGCAACCTCGACCATGCTGTCTATGTCCGCCACCGACAGACCACGGTCGAGCACATGCGTGATCCCCTCGTCTCGTGGCTTGTCGCTCCGCGTGGGGAGCTCGAGGAATCCGGCCACCTCTGGCGACCGTTAGCGCTTGGGCGCGAGATTGGCGCCCGCCACCACGATCACATCGGCCGCGCAGTCGGAAGGGCTCGGACAAACCAGTCCTTCGCTGCTTTGGGTGACCGGGCGCACCGCGGTGGCCGGCAGCTTCAGGGCGTGCGCCACCGCCAATGCGTCGTTGCGGTGACCGGGGAGATAGCCGACGACCGTGGTCTTGGTGTGCGATGGATTGGTGGCGGTGGCAAGCGTCCCCGGCTGGAAATGCAGCGCGGTCAGATGCGTGGAGACATGATGGGCGAGTTCGTTGATGTTGGTGGCGTTGACGACAGCGACAGTCACCAGACTGGGCGTGACGCCGGAAGGCGCGGCGGCGATGGCCACCGCATGGTGATGGTGGACGACCTTGGCCGTGTTGTGCTGTGAGCTGCCGGGATGCAGTACGAGCACTAGGACTACGGCGATCACCGCGACCAAAACGACCCCAAGCACAGCGACGACCCAGCGCGGAATCTTCCCCTGGCCCGGAAGCCCGTGTTCCAGCAACGAGCGGGAACCACCCCGCGCCCCATCCGTCGCCGATGCCCCGGCGAAGCCGTTGCCGCCGGCGGCGGTCACGGGAGACGGCGTTGTCCCGGCCATGGGGGAGGACGTTGCGCCGAGCCCATCACCCGCCAGGGCCGCGTGCTCCCCGGGGACAGGCTCGGGATCTTCGGGGCCGCCCGCCGGTTCAGCGAGAGGGACAACCCGGGTCGCGTCGCTGAGCGGCGGTGCCCCCACTCCAGCGGGGGCGACGACGGGCGGCGCGGACAGCGGCCGGGCCGCGACCGGCGGCGCGGACAACGGTCTGGGCGCGACCGGCGGCGCGGTCGGCGGAGAAGGCGCAGCGGCCGGCTGAGCAGGAGCGCCCGCGGGTGCGGGCGAGGAACCGGTCGCTGCCGTCGGGGGAGCTGCGACGGGCGCCGTCGACGACGCGTCGGCGGCTAAGGGCTGCTTTGCGCCAATTGACGGAGCGGCGCCGCCTCCGGCCCTGTGTTCGAGTTGCTCGATTCGCCGCGTCGCCGCCTCGAGCTGGTCGCGAAGCGTGGATGTTTCGCGAGCGTGCGCGAAGTAGAGCAGGACGAGGATCGCCAGGCCGATGAGCGCGGCGAAGCCCGCGTCTGCGCCGGCGGACGTGAAGAAGTGGGTGATCGAAAGAGCGAAGGAGAGGTGCACTTTCGGCTCGCGTGAGTCTACGTGGCGCCCCGGAGGCCATCCTCGGCCCAACCCGCGCCTAAAGCGGGGCCCCCGGGGATCGTTGAAGTCGCAGAATTGCTCGGCATGGCGTCAGTGGAAAGCGGTTCAGAACTGCGTACATGGGCGAGCTTGGCCACCCGGTCCGCGACGGCGGCGGAGTCACCCTCAAGCACGAGCAGATTGATTTCGGCGAACGCCCTCTCGACCCATGCGGGGTCGAACCGCTCGCGTCGGGCGCGCAGAATCCTTTGTACCGGCGTCGGCTGGGGCCGCTCGTAGGGGTTGAACAGATCCTCGGCGAATTTCTCCCCGGGACGCGCACCGATGATCTCGACAGCGATGTCGCGCTCCGGCTCGAGCCCGGACAGCCGGATCATCGCTTCGGCCAGATCGATGATCCTCACCGGCTCTCCCATCTCCAGCACGAAGATCTGCCCGCTTTCCTCCCCGAGCGAGCCCGCGCGGATCACCAGCTGGACCGCTTCGGGAATTGTCATGAAGTAGCGCCTCATCCGTGGATCGGTGACCGTCACCGGGCCGCCGGCGGCGATCTGACGGCGGAAGATGGGCACAACGGAGCCAGAGGAACCCAGCACGTTGCCGAAGCGGACGGTTGCGTAAACCGTTCCCGCGTACTTGGTCGCCGCCGACTCGACGGCCCACTCGGCGAGTGCCTTCGACGTACCCATCACCGTTGCTGGGTTGACGGCCTTGTCCGTTGAGATCAACACGAAGCGCTGGACCTCGAGCTCGCCCGCCACGCGGGCCATCACGCGGGTCGCCAGGGCGTTGTTACGCACCGCTTCGACCGGGTTTGCCTCGGTCATGGACACGTGCTTGTAAGCGGCGGCGTGGAAGACGACGGCAGGGCGATAGGTCGCGAGAACCTCTCGCATACGCTCCTCCTCCTTGCAGTCGGCCAGGACCGGGAGCGCGGTGCGCACGTGACGATCTTCCTCGAGCTCGCGCAGAATCTCGAACAGGTTGTCCTCGGCGTGGTCGACGAGCACCAGCCGCCGCGGCCCCACACGCGCGATCTGCCGACACAGCTCCGCACCGATCGACCCGCCCGCTCCCGTGACGAGCACGACCTGGCCGGCGAGATACGCCCCAACGCGCTCGAGCTCCATCCGCACCGGCTCACGACCAAGCACGTCCTCGACCTGAACCTCGCGCAGCTGCCTGGTTACCGCGAGATGGCCGGAGCCGTCTCGCAACAGCTGGAAGACGGTGGGCATGGTACGGACCGGAATTCCGCGATCGCGACAGGCGGCGACGACCCTTGCCCGCAGCGTGCCCGGCGCCGACGGGATCGCAATCACGACCTCGTCAGGCTCCGCTTCGTCGAGCACCTTCGCCAGATCCTCGCCGGCGGTTGTCCCAAGCACGCGCAGTCCGTACTCGTCCTTGAGCCCCAGCTTGCGGGGATCGTCGTCGATGAAGCCGACCGGGCGCAGATCCAACCCGGGGTTGCGCGCCAGCTCCCGTACCACCAGCCGGCCGCCCTCGCCGCCGCCGACGATCAGCACATCGCGAGCGCCCTTGGCGACGCGGAAGCTCCGCACCCGTCCCTGCGCTACCACGTGGACCACAAAGCGCACACCGAGCAGAAGCGCCAGCGCGAGCAGGAAGAACAGCGCGATCACGCTCGGGGGTAGGTTGACCGTGGCCGACTGGGGGACGAGCCTGTGTTGGATGGTGACCTGCGAGCTCTGCGCGACCGGATGGAACAGCGCGATCGCCCCCACCGCCACGAGTGTGGCCAGGATCATTCCCTTGACTACGCCCTCGTAGTCACGCTGGCTGACGAAGGTCCAGAGCCGCTGGTATTGGCCGAACGCAGCGAGCACCACGAGCGTCAAGGGCACGACCCAGGGCATCGTCGCCCACAGCAGGTCACCGTAGCGGTGAGCGCTACCAGAGAAACCGTTTTCGAACCTCAGCCGGAAGGCGAGGTAGTAAGCGAGCGCGACCAAC
>DASYAP010000130.1:0-22774 GCA_036501265.1 Solirubrobacteraceae bacterium
CCGGGGCCCGTGGCCAGGTACAGCGCAGGCCCGACGGTGCTGGGATTCAACGAGTCCGCCAGGCCCACGGAGAGCGCCACCCCGATACGCCGGGTGGGCGCGAACAGCTGCGGCGCGAGGCGGCACTTAGCGTCGGCCGAGACCTGCTTCGTTTGCGCCGGGCATCTCGACGGTGGCGGGAGCTGTCCGCTTGGCGCGGATCAGTAACGGCGACTGGGAACTCACCCACGGCAACCGCATCTGGTGAGACCCCCAGTCTTATCTCGCGCTTGCTGCGCCTCGCGGCCCGTCCCGGGAAGTCAGACTGTTCGTCTCCACAACGCCTGTCACGCGATGCGTTACATTGTATGACATTGCTACGACTCGTCAGTTCTCCGCACGGCTGGACGCCGGCGTTGTCGATCGCCTCGAGCGCCGCGGTGCTCGCTCGGGGCTGAACAAGTCGCGGCTCGCTGAACGCTACATCGATGAGGGGGTGCGGATGGACGACCACCCCGGGATCGTGTTCCGTGATGGACCCACCGGCCGGCGAGCCGGTCTGGCCGGCGGCCCAGACGTGTGGGAAGTGATCGGCGCACTGCTCTCGAGCGGTCTGGAGGGGGACGAGGCGATTCAGGCGACGGCCAAGTGGTCGGGCCTGAATGTCCGCCAAGTACGCGACGCGATCGGCTACTACAGCGAGTATCCCGCCGAGGTCGATGAGAGGATCCGGCTCAACGAGGAGGACGCGGACGCGGCCGAGCGGCGCTGGCGTGAGCAGAGCCTCACGCGGTGAAGCTGCTGTTCGACGAGATGATCCCAGCCGTCGTGGCCGAGCAGCTACGCGGCCGTCACCACGACGTCGAGGCGGTCATCGGCCGTCGTGAGCTTCGGGGACTTACGGATCGAGACCTGTTCGACTACGCGCAGGGCGCCGAGCGCTCGTTGGTGACGTATAACCGTGATGACTTCCTCGAGCTCGACCGGCGATACCGCAGCGAGAACCGGCGGCACTGCGGGATCGTCATCCTCAACCCGCGCCGGTTCCCGCAGGGCCCGGTGTCGATCGGCCCGCTGGTCACGTCCCTAGACCGGCTGATCGCCGCCGGCCCGCCGTACGAGAGCTTTATCCATTGGCTGCAGTGACCGAAGGCGGGGTTCTGCCAGGGACTCGATCTCCGGGCCGACTAGCAGGTCTTGCGAAACGGCTGAGAAGCGCCATGATGGAACCCATGGAAGCCGGTAGGAACGAGAGTGCGTTCTACGGGCGCATCATCCGCGGGGCCAAAACTGTCCGTGAGCGCGCTGCTGAATCGCTAAGACTGTCCCACGTGCTACGCAAGGAGCAGCGAGAACGAACTGACGCCGCTCGAAGGCAGCGAAGGTCTGGGCGACGACGGCGTGACCGGTAGCGAGGACTCCTACCGTGTGCTCAGGGGCCCCGCTCGGTGGTGTGGGGGGATGGGGGGTCGACCAGTTCGAGCGCGCCGAAGCCGGGGACTGGTCCGTCCATGAGGAACATCTCGATTGTTAGATCGGGCTCTACGTGGGCCTGGCTGAGAAAGGCCAGCACCTTGCGTCCCGTGAGCGTCTCGATCATCTCGGTGTAGCGTTCTTTCATCAGTCGCTGGAACCCGCGGCGCATCTCTAGTACCCGGTCTGGTTCGCCGCCTTCCATCATTGTGCGCTCAATCGCTGTGAACCCGTCGCTCAGCACGCATACGATCAGGTTGTCGAGCACGTAGGTCTTGGCTTTGATGGGTCCGCGCCCGTAGTGCTCGCGCATCAGGGCGACGATCCGATTGGTGATCTCCGCCAGTAGCCTGCCGCCGGCCAGCGAGGAGGCTTCCTGTGGTTGTTGGCCGCCTGCGCTCAGGGTCTGCTCCTGGGTCGTTGGCCCTGTTTGTTCCTCACTCGTGCTGCAGATGGTTTGTTGCTTGGAGCCTGCGCCCGTCACCCGATCCCGAAAACCGAGCGCTCTTTACCGGTCTGCTGATCCTATCGGCCCAGCCGTCTGGTGTGCTGGGCCCTGAAAGGGGGTATATAGTCGTTGTGGCTGGTCGCCGACCGCGATTGTGTTGTTGCGCTTGCGCGGACGGGGCTCAGATATCCAGACGGACATGGCGCGCGTCCGCTGCGGCCCAATGGGCGGCACTCGGGGGCGTTGCACAGGCAACGTATCCCTTCTAGGAGTGGCCGTGCCAAAGGCATCGTGCGTCGATCAAAGTTCAATTGAAGCGTTGGGGCCGTCGTTCTGGCGAGAACGCTTGGCGCCGTACACCGAGCCCCGCGTCGGGCGCGGCGTGCTGGATCTCGCTACCTCAGTCGTTCCGTACCTCATGCTGACCGCGGCGGCGTACGCGCTGCTACAGGTCTCCTATCTGTTTGCGCTGGCGTTCGCGGTGCTGGCGGCCGGCTTCCTGGTGCGCACCTTCATCGTCTTTCACGACTGCACGCACGGCTCGTTCTTCCGCAGCCGCACCGCCAACAAGTGGGTCGGTGTCGTGTGCGGGGTGATCGTGTTCACGCCGTTTCACATCTGGCGGCATGAGCACAAAATCCACCACGCCACAGCTGGCGATCTAGACCATCGCGGCATGGGAGACATCGAAACGCTCACGGTCGGGGAGTACATCGCGCGCTCCAGGCCGCGCCGGCTTGAGTATCGGCTGATGCGCAATCCGTTCGTGATGCTCGTCCTCGGACCGCTGTGGGCGATGATGCTCGAACCCCGGCTCGTGCCCCGATGGGCGCGTCGGAGGTTTTGGCGCGAGATCGTGGCCACCGATGTCGCGCTCGTCGCGCTGATCGGCGCGCTGTGCGCGCTCATTGGCTGGAAGGCGGTTTTGCTCGTGCAACTCCCGCCCGCGATGCTCGCGGGCGCCACTGGCATCTGGCTGTTCTACGTGCAACACCAGTTCGAAGACGTTTACTGGCAGCGCCACGACTCCTGGACCTACCCGGCGTCTGCTCTTCGGGGCAGTTCGTACCTGAAGCTGCCAAAGGTCCTTCAGTTCTTCACGGGCAACATCGGGCTGCACCACGTCCACCACCTCAGCCCACGTGTCCCCAATTACAACCTCCAGCGCGCCCACGACGACAACCCGGTCTTCCACGACGTCCCAACCCTGAACATGTGGGACGGCATCCGCACGCTGCGCCTCAAGCTCTACGACGAGCAACGGGGACGACTGGTCACCTTCTCGGCGGCGAACAGCGCCGGCCACCCCGGCCTGCGTCAACCGCCAAACGCCACCAGCCTCGCCGGGTAGGGCGTGCCTACAGCTCGTGGTGCAACTTCGTGTTACCCCCAGCTCTCCGCCAGACCAGCGTGGGTTACCACTGGATGCGCTGGCCGAGCCACCAGGCCGCTAGAGTGAAGGAGCCGTCTCCACCGGCCGGTGTCTCGCTCTCGCATTCGTCGTGTGGCTCAGTCTCCGTTAGGGAGCGCCGAGGAGTGCACGTCGAATGACGAAGCAGACTCACGAACCCGGACCCGGAAGATCGACATCGGACGCAGCGTTTGCCGAACTCAAGAAGGAGATAGCGCGGCGGAACGAGCAGGCACAGAAGGCGGCACGCAAGCTTCGTGCAGTGCGCGTGCAGGAACAGCTGCGGACGCGTCGCGAAGCGGACCTTCGCTAAAACCTGACCCCTTCGGGCGCCCACGCCAGGCGACCTATTCGACTCTACCTCGTCGTACCCCCCCCGCGACACGGTCAATGAGCGGGGAGGGCGCAGAACGCCGGCCGCGGCCAATGTGATCCGTGGCGCGGTCGCCGTCTAGGAATCAACAGCCCGGAGCATCACGACACACTCGGGGTTAACGACCAGCGACTCCCCGGTTTCAGCTTCGGTGAGCCAAGCGAACTCCATGATCGACCCACGGGCCGCGCCGAGGATCACCTGCTCAATCTGCTTGACGTCGCCCTCGATGCGATAGCGCGCGCCGCCGAGGACGGTGATTTCCGTGATCGAGTTCATGACGGCGACGCCGAGGCGGAGCAGCGCGAGAAACATATCTCACCTAGCACCCCGACGAGTCGATGCCCAGCCACGTGAGTATCGATGGATTTTTGACTTCTGTGACGACTTACGGCCCGTGGTTTGCTCTTGGGACGGGATTTCGGCGTCTTTGAAGAGGCTGCTGAGAACGTCGTCGCGGTCGGATTACAGCCCGCGGTTGCGAGCGTCCTTGGCAAGGGCCGCACCCATCGTTCCGGGCTGGATCTGTGCCTGAAGCTCGGCGATCAGCTTGCCTTGTCGCTCCGATTCCCGGTGCACGGAGTCCTGTAGCCCCTCGAGCAGCTGCTCCGTGTGCGCAACCCGCGCTTCGAGCGCGCGCAGCCGACCATCTTCTAGATCGCCAGCGGCCCCCCTGCGCGCTGTATCCGCAGCGGGGCCCACTCGGCGGATCTGGCGGATCCGTGCGATCAGCCCCTCACGCTCCGGCATCGTCATCGCGTTCGGCGTCGTTTCGGTTGAGTGGGCCGGGGCGGATATCTGCGGCGCTCCTCGTCGGACATCTGGCGGATCACCAACGAGCCGCTGTCCACCTGCTCGCGAACGAGGTCAAGCTTCGCCTGGCGCTTCTCGTCGGTTTTCTGACGCGTCGTCTTCACGAGAGCGGCCCAGCTCCGGGATCCGCGGCCGACCAGGAGCGACGCCGACGCCGTCCACACGCCATCGATCGCCAGCATCGTCCCAAAAGCACCGCCACGCCGCGGTCGTAGGTCGACATCCGTCTCCTTTCTGCGGCCGGCGCGTTCAGGCTAATCAAAGAGAGATTCGCTGCGTCGACCCGGGAGAACCACAGGCGACAACGCCACCCGCGCTTCAACGGTAGCACGCGCGACGCCCTAGCCGGCGAGCTCCGCGCGGGCCGATCATAGAGTTCGCACGGCTGATCGACGGTCGCTAGACTGCTCGTACGGGTCGAGCATGTGTTCGACCGAAAGCGGTGCTTCGCGTTTTCGCAGTCGTTGCCTCGTTGCATCCTCCGCGTCTCGCCAGTGCACATATCCAGGAGGCAACAAGATGGCAACCGGAACCGTGAAATGGTTCAGCGACGAGAAGGGCTATGGATTCATCACACCCGATGACTCCGACAAGGATCTGTTCGTGCACCACAGCGCGATCCAAGGCAACGGCTTCAAGTCGCTGGCCGAAGGCGCGAAGGTGAGCTACAACGCCGAGCGGGGCCCCAAGGGTCCGGCGGCCGCGAACGTCCAAGCGCTCTAGCGTCGACCGACCAATCAGGGGGTGTTTAGTCGCCACTGGCGGCGGCTAGGCCCAACCATCCCGAGAAACATGACCGCGGGACTCCGAGCCATGAGTCGCGACGGCCGGTCAGGGCTTCCGCGTTCGGTAGCCAGAAGATCGTCAGGAGTCCCAGCGCATGTCCGAATCGCCAGATACCTCTGAGAGTTCGCCCCTCAGCAGCCAGACGTGTATGGCCGACTCTGGCGCTCGCGGCCGCGATGGCGTAGCGAGCTAGCGGGCGGCGCGGCCGAAAGACACAACAGGCGATGGCCCTTTCCAGCCCGACGGCGCGGCCGTCCCCCGTGCAAGCTACGCGCGCGGCGGCCGCAGGTGCCTTCCGCGCGGTAGATCGCGACGTCGGCGGCGCGGTCAGGCTGCGGGTGATCGCGCTGTTCGCATGCGTGCTCATGTTGAACTCGGCCGATGCGGGCACGGTGGGTGCGGTCGCCCCCGAGCTGGAGCGCTCGCTTCACATCTCAAACACAGAGCTCGGACTGATCGCGGGCGTCGCCGCGTTGGCTGGTGCGCTCGCGACATTCCCGGTCGGCGTGCTCACCGACCGCGTCCATCGCGTCCACCTCCTGGCGGGGAGCATCGTGCTCTGGAGCGCGGCGATGCTGGCAAGTGCCTTTGCCCCCTCGTTCTTGGTCCTGGTCCTCACCAGAGTCGCCCTGGGTGCGGTGACCGCAACCGGCGGGCCGACGCTGGCCTCGCTGACGGGCGACTTTTTCCCCGCCGGAGAGCGAGCGAAGGTCTGGGGCATGATCCTGACCGGGGAGCTGGTGGGGCAGGGCATCGGCGTGGGCGTCAGCGGGAATCTCGCGAGCGTCTTGTCATGGCGGTATGCCTTCGGGTGGCTGGCACTCCCGGGCTTCGTCTTGGCGGCGGCGATTTGGAAGCTGCTGGTCGAGCCTGCGCGGGGCGGTCAGAGCCGCCTCCAGCCTGGCGCCCAGCAGCAGCTCGGTGCAAAGGACGCGGAGCGCGAGGCGTCGCGCGCGCCGCAGCGTCCTGATGGGGAAGCGGGACAGGAGCAGGAGCTCGCACACGCCGTCGTGTCAAACCAAGGGCACCGGGCGCACGAGCGGCTGGTCTTGACCGAGGATCCGGTGCGAATGCCGGCTTGGAGAGCCATCAAGTACGTGCTCAGCATCCGCACGAACGTGGTCATCGTGATCGCGTCCTCGCTCGCGTACCTGTTCTTAGCCGGTCTACAGACCTTTGCGGTCGAGCTGATCCGCAGCCGCTACCACCTCGGCCAGCCCACGGCCAGCGCGATTCTGGTGTTGGCCGGCGTCGGAGCGTTCGTCGGAGTCGTCACGGCGGGGCGGCTGGCGGACCGGCTGATGCGAAACGGCAGGCCGAGCGCCCGCGTCGTGGTGGGCGCAGTCTGCTATCTCGCGGTCCCTTTGGTCTTCGGTCCGGCGGTGCTCAGCCCTTGGCTGATCGTGTCCGTGCCCCTGTTAGTCGTCAGCGGTGGCCTGCTCACCGCTCCAGGCGCGCCGCTGAACGCCGCTCGCCTGGACATCATGCACCCGCGCCTGTGGGGTCGGGCCGAGGGAGTGCGCACATTCCTGCAGATGCTCGCGTTCGCGTTGGGGCCGCTGATCTTCGGCACCGTCTCGCAGCTGCTCGCAGGCCACCACGGCGGCGGGGGTACCAATGGAGGCGCCGGCGCCAACGGCACCGCGCTGGCCGACACGTTTCTGATCATGCTCGCGCCGCTCGCGATCGCTGGCCTCAGCCTCCTGTGGGCGCGCCGAAGCTATCCCTGCGACGTCGCTACCGCGGTCGCCTCAATGGAGAGAACCGCAGAAGCCGACAACTCCACGACCAGGCGCCCACGTGACATACCACCCGTCACACTGGTCCCCGAGTAACCGTGCTGGACGGAGCTCGCTTGCGGCTCGGTTGTTCGGCTAGCGTGGGATCCGCGAGCTCTCGGGCGATCTCATAAAGCTTGCTCGAGAGCGCAGCGACTCGCTGGTCGTTGTCGTCGTAGAAGCCACGGCCCGTCTTGACGCCGAGGTGCCCCTCCTGGACATGCTGCTCGATGGTCTTCGATGCCGTTCGATCGGTCGCGAGCTCCGGGTAAAGCGCGTTGGAGATGTCTCGCAGTGTGTCGTGCCCGATGAGATCAGTCATCTGCAGTGGACCGAACGCGGGGACGAAGGCCCGCAGCGTGGTCTGCACGATCGAGTCGAGCTCGAGGGGATCGGCAGCGCCGACGTCGACGAGATGAAGCATCTCGCGCAGTAAGGCAAACCACACCCGGTTCCAAAGGAAGCCCGGAATCTCCTTACGCAGGCGAACTGCTCGAAGGCCAACGTCGCGGCAAAAGCCCATTGTGGATGCGACCGTCTTGTCGCTCGTCCGCTCCCCCGCAACGACCTCCACGAAAATGATCAGCTGGGTCTGAACTGGATGGACGACGATGGCCCGTTCGGGGTGGTCCATGCCCGCGGCGAGTCGCGTCATTGGGAAATTCGAGGTCGAGCTCCACAGCAGCACGTCGTGACCGATCGCCGCCTCGATACCGCGATAGCACGATGCCTTGACCTCCGCATCCTCGACGATCGACTCCATGACCGCGGCGCAGGGCGCCAGCGCCTGGGCGAGATCGTCGTGAGTGGAGACGCGGGTCACTACGCCGTCGACAGCGGTGCGCTCCACTGCGCCGATCTCGGCCAGCGCCGCCAAGCTCCGGCGTAGGCGCTCGTGCAATGTGCCTGCCGACCGGCCGGGCGACCATGCCCGCACTTCGTAGCCGGCAAGCGCGAAGTGCTGCGCGAAGAGATGGCCGATATATCCCGCGCCGACCAGGCCCACCGGCCCTTCCACGCTTCGCGGGTTGGTCACGCCCGCCACGCTAACGGATTGGTCCCAGCGTAGCCCGGCGCGCTGCTCAATTGCACCCCACTGGGCCTACGCCGTCACTGCACGAGGCAGTGCGTGTTCGGCGGCCCGTTGCTCGAAAAGGCTTCGACGAACGTACGAGCGATAGGAGAGCCGGTCGCGCTCAGTGGCTGACTGGCCGGGAAGGCTTTGACCAGCCCGTGGGCGATCGCCCGGGTGCGCTCGATGTATCCCTCCGGGGTGTAGTGAATATGGTCCGGGATGAACCAGCTGGGCTTTGCGTGTGCCGCCCAGTCGAACACGCGCATCGTCGGGTACTTGGGGCACGTCGCAATCAGGTCGTTGTCCCATTGACGCATCCCGGCTTCGCCGTAGTACTGCGGTGTACCCGGGAGGGTGATCGTGTTGACCCACATCACCGGTCGGTTGCCGATGATCGACATCATCGTGGCTATACGAGTCCTGAGGCCGACGGTGGAGCCCGCCGCGACGTCGGCGGCCTCGTTCGTCCCCAGCGCGAGGATCCAGCATCCGTGATAGCCGTCTGCGACCTCCCGCCGGGCGACCATGGCCGCGTTGGGGATGCCGTTGTAGATCTCGTGGATTGATCGGGCCCCCGAGACGTCCATACGGGTCTTCTTTACTCCAACTTTGGACAGCTGGGCAGGTGCACGGAGCTTCGCGTTGGGGACGTACTCGGCGGACGCCTCGCCGTCCGAAGTCGAGTCTCCGATGTATTCCACGGAGCGACACGACGTGTGCGTGGGGGCCATGTGCCTCTTTACGGGGGTAGCCGACGCGGCTGTGACGGCCGAAGAGGTCGATTTTCCTCCTGAACCCGAGTTCGAAGAGTGGCTCGAATTGCTCCCGCCGCAAGCGCCGAGCAGCGCGGCCGAAACGACTGAGAGCACGATCAGGCGGATCACCACTAGCCGCCTTGTGGCGGTCGCCATCATCACACGGGCTGCTTGTCGACTAAAGACACGGCGACGATGATCGCAAATGGCTCCCCCGGACTCGCCGCTGCGCAAAGCGGGTCCCGGGCCGGAGCGATTTCCGGAGGTGTTTGGCTTGACCTTTGGTTCAGACTGGCTATGCGGACCCCACTCGAAATGGCAATGAACCGATGAGTGTCTTCACCGAAGCCGAGCTTCGCTACCTGACCGGCGGTCGACAGCTCGGACGCATCGCGACAGTGGGAGCGGACGGCACGCCGCACGTGGTTCCGGTCGGGTGGATCTATAACGCTGCGCGAGACACGATCGACGTCGGCGGCCACGACTTGGAGCGTTCCAAGAAGTTTCGTGACGTCGCTCGAAGCCGACGAGCCGCGATCGTAATCGACGACCTCGAGAGCACCGACCCTTGGCGCCCGCGGGCCATCGAGGTGCGCGGGCGGGCCGAGGCGATCACGCTTCCAACGCCGCTCATACGAATTCACCCCGAGCGCGTCATCAGCTGGGGGCTCGAGCACGGCGGCCGGAGCGCGCGCACCGTCGCTGGGTAGGACGCACCAAGGAGCGCGACCCTCCAAGGAGCGCGCGCACCGTCGCTGAATAGAACACGCGGCCTTGCCCCGGCCGAGACCGGCCAGGGCAAGGCGGGTCAGGCTGGGCTCAGCGCGCGAAGACCGCCGGTAGCCCCAGGTGTGCCATCTGGCGCGGCGCAAACCGTGGGGTCGCCGGCCGCATTGGCGTAGCGCCTGAGGGGACCGGCCGGGGCAGTGGCGCGCAGGTCTTGTCCCAATTCGCACCCGGCTTACGCGAGGGCAGGGCGCCGGTGGTCAGGTACCGGGCGATCGTGCCGTCGACGCAAAGGTCTCCGAACAGCGAGTCCGCGTGGGTCGTTCCGCCCGGCTCGGCGAGGAGCACGGAGTGCGGGAAGATCTTGCGCACGTACTCGCTGCCTTCGAACGGAGTCGCCGCATCGAGCGTCTCATCGATTAGGAGCGCGCTCTTGACCCCGCTGCCGTTGACCTTGGTGGGATGCGACGCAGGCGCCGGCCAGTGGAGGCAGGGTGCGTTGTACCAGGCATTCGCCCACGTCTCGAACGGCGCCTTGCTGTAGATCTTCCAGTTGTCGCTGCTCCACTTGTCCCAAGAAGTGGGCCACTGCACATCCGTGCACTGCACGGCGTTGTAGACGGCGAAGCCGTTGTCGTTGCCGGGCGCGTCGGATGAGCGGTAGGCGGCGATTAGCGGCTTGGCGTTGTGGTGGTTTATCCAGTCGGAGAAAACCTGCCCCAGCTGGAGCCACGTCTGCTCGTAGTAGCCCGCCGGCAGTAGGGCGTCGACCCACTCATCGGGCCCCACTTGTCCGCCGGCCGGATGCTTCTTGAGGCGCTGCTCGGTCCCGTAGAACAGGTGTTGGACGGCCTTCTCGGTCGAACCAAGGTGGTAGACGTTGTTGTACTTCGCCAACCAGCCGAACCAGATGTTCTCGTTGCGATTGAACGCCAGGTCCTGCTCCAGATTGGCCTTGTACCAGACGTGGCGCGGGTCGACGTTGCTGTCCATGATCAGCCGCCGGACGTGCGACGGAAACATCGTCGAGTACTCCTGGCCGAGATAAGTGCCGTACGAGAACCCGTAGTAGGTCATCTGCTTCTGGCCCAGCGCCTCACGGATGCTGTTCATGTCTCTGGCCGCATCCCGGGTGGTCATGTTGTGAAGCAGCTGGCGCTGGAGGTGGCTCTTGGTGGCACAGGCGTTGGCGTACGACTCCGAGCTCGAGCGCCAGTAGTTGAGCAGCCATTGGCTGATGGGAACGTAGTTAGGGCGCTTGGGGTGGAAATAACTCGGGACGCAGGTGATCGCGGGCTTGCTCGAGCCAACGCCTCGGGGGTCGAAGCCGATCCAGTCGTAGTCGCCGGCCGCCTGGTTGAACCCCTCCTGCTTGAGGACGGGAATGAGGAACGCATTCAGGTTGAGCCCCGAGCCGCCCGGACCGCCCGGATTGGTCAAGAGGATGCCCTGATAGTGCCTCGAGGTATGACGGATGCGCGAGACCGCGAGCTGGATGTGTGCACCCGAGGGGTTGCTGTAGTCGAGTGGCACGGACAAGTACCCGCACTGAGCGTGCAACCCCTTCAAATTGGGGTCAGAGCACGTTCCCCACGTGATCGTGTGTGCCGCTCGTGCCGACGTTTTCGTCGAGCGGTTTGCGGCGGCACCGGCTGAGGCAGTGACCGACAAAGCTCCGGCAATAACGGCCACCACAGCGGCAGCAGACAACATACGTCTCATAGATACCTGCTCCTCTCCATTCCCGAACGACCCCGGCGACGCGGAGTCTTGCACAGGGGGCACTGAGATGCGTCAGTGCCGAAGGACGATGATGCCTCGAGGCGCTGGGGCACGCCGCCTTGGCCCAGTCGTATACGGTTCGCTCGCCATGCGGTGCTGCGCGGGATCCCCGTTGGCTTTTTGAGCGCGGGCTCGTTGCCGCGTATACCTGACCATCCGGAGTCTCCGACCCGCATTGCGGTTCCCCAGCACGACGTTGTGGGGATCCGCGCTGCCAATCCAGGCCCCTTCACGCTGTCAGGCACGAACTCTTGGCTGATAGGCCGAGGGCCCACCTGGCTGGTGGACCCCGGGCCCGCTCTCGCCGAGCATGTGGCGGCGATCGACGAGGAAATTGACGAGCGTGGAGGTCTGGGTGGGATAGCGCTCACGCACGACCACTCGGACCACGCCGGAGCGCTCGCAACCCTTCGCGAGCGCCACCCCCAGGCGCCGGTGGCGGCAGCGCGCGGCGAGGTCGACGTGTTGCTTGCTGGGGGCAGCGTCGTTGGTCCGCTGGAGGTGGTCTTCACGCCAGGCCATGCCCGAGATCACCTCGCCTTCATCACCGGAGGCGCCGCCTTCACCGGCGATGCTGTTCTCGGCGAAGGGAGCGTCTTCGTCGCTCCGTACCAGGGAGCGATGCGGGCCTACCTTGATGGCATCGCGCGGCTTCGTCGGCACGAGCTCGAGGTGCTCTGTCCTGGCCACGGGCCGCTTGTGTCGGATCCCATCGCGAAATTGGATCAGTACGTCGCTCACCGTCTTGAGCGCGAAGAGCGGCTCGTGGCTGCGCTCGCGGCGGGTAGGCGAAGCGTCGATGAGGTCCTTGACGAGGTCTGGGCCGACGCTGCGGCAGAGCTCAGGTTCGCCGCTGCCGTCACACTCGCCGCCCATCTCGACAAGCTCGAGGAGGAGGGGCGGCTGCCAGAGGACGTCGAGCGCCCGCGGGTGGACGGATTGAGCTGGGCCGATGGCTAACGGTGCGGCCCGTCTGACTACAGCAGCAGGGTGCGTTCCCGTGCTGACTACAGCAGGAGCCGTTGTTTGAGTGCGTACAACTCCGAGCCGCTCAGTGGGACTTAGGGCGGCCTAACGTGATAGGGTTCGCGATTAGGGTCGCCTAAGGTCATCGACTAGCGAGCACGTGTCTCTTACTCATACGGTCATTCTCGGAGCGCTCGCCGGGTTCACCATCTACCTGGGGTTGCCGGTCGGCCGACTGGCGCTGCTCTCCAACCGCGCCCGCGTCGCGCTGGCGATGTTCTCGGTTGGCGTGCTCGCGTTCATTTTTGTGGACGTCCTCTCCAACGGCCTCGGCATCGTTAATTCGGCGCTGAGTGCCGTCAAGCATCACCAGGGGTCGGTCGGTCACCTCGTGCTGCTGGTCATGCTGCTTGCGGCCGGGTTTGCCGCGGGGAGTGCCGGACTGGCGATTATCGAGCGAACCATGCGGCCGCTGGGCGCCCGCAAGCCGCCGATCGCCGGCGGTGCTGCGACCGATGCTCTAACCGGTGAGGAGGCCGCCTCACTTGCGACCGAACGTGACGCAGCTCGCCGCCGTGCCCTGCGCACCGGGTTGACGATCGCGGCGGCAATCGGCATTCACAACTTCGCCGAAGGGCTCGCGATCGGGGTGTCGGCGCGAGCAGGAGCTATCAGCCTGGCGACGGTGCTAATCATCGGTTTTGCGCTGCACAACGCGACTGAGGGATTTGGAATCGTCGGCCCGCTCGGCGACGTCAAGCCGTCCTGGCGGTGGCTCGCGTTGGCAGGTTTGATCGGCGGAGGACCCACATTCCTGGGCTCGGTGGTGGGGTTTGGCGTCACCAGCCACCCGCTCGAGCTTGCGTTCTACGCTGTTGCCGGAGGCGCGATCCTCTACGTGATCGGAGAGGTGTGGACGGGTGTGCGACGCTACGGGTACCGCGAGCTGGGGCTGCTGATGGTGAGCGCTGGCTTTCTGGTCGGAGTCCTCACCGACCTGATCGTGACCTACGGCGGCGCATAGCGGCCCGATCAGCCTGTCGTCACCGGTCGTAGCCCGGCTCCTCTGGGAGGACTATGCGGGCGATCTCGCCGGAGACAAGGACACGTGGCAATACGGGCTGGATCTTCTTTTGCCGCGCATACGCGACGAGCTCAGAGGAGCTGCGAAAGCCGGCCAACTGCTCGAGGTGCTTGATCGTCGGGAAGACCAGCGTGATCTTTCCGGCGTGCGCGGCTTCCAGGGCGTTCGCAGGCTCGTACCATCGAGCCTCAACCACCTCGTGCCCGTCGACGCGGGCCTCCGCGTCCGGGGGGGCCGCCGCGAGGTAGAACCACGTGTCGAACCTGATCTTGATCTCCTCAGGAGTGATCCACCGCGAAAATCCAATCAGCGCGTGTGGGTCGCTCAGCTGGATTCCGGCTTCTTCTCGGAGTTCTCGCAGCGCGGCCGCGCGCAGCGCTGACTCACCGCGCCCTTCATGCTGGTCGACGGCTCCTCCGGGAAATACCCAGGCTCCGCCCATGAACCGTGCCCGGGGGTTGCGCTTGACCAACAGAATCTCGAGTCGCTCGGCGGCACCGCGCAGGAGAATGACCGTGGCCGCAGGGCGAGGCGTGACCGCGGGCCCGGGATTGCGCTCCTCGTCTGGGGCTGGCCGGTCTCCCTCCATTGGCGGACCCTAACGCCGCTACGCTTGCCGCCCGTGAAGTACGAGTGCCAATCCTGCGGATTCATCTATGACCCAGCTGACGGCGACCCCGACGGAGGGATCCCCCCGGGGACTCCTTTCGAGGAGATCCCCGATACGTGGTTCTGTCCTGTGTGCGGGGCGCGAAAGCAAGACTTCGAGCCCTACGAGGAATAGTCGACGATCTCTAGGGCGCGTCGGAACTCGTGTCGGACGCCAGCTTGCACCGCAGGATCTCGGCATTTACTTCGGCTCCCAAGATCAGCGCGACGTTCGTCAGCCACAGCCACACAAGCAGGACGACCACCGCGGCGAAGGAGCCGTACGTGGCGTCGAGACTCGAGACGCGGGCCAAGAACTCCGAGAACCCGGCCGAGGCAACCAGCCAGATCGTAACTCCGACGGCGGCGCCCGGGGCGATCGAGCGGAATCCGCGCCTCGGGGTGTCCGGCGTGATGAGATACAGAAACGAGAATACGAGTAGCGCGATCGCCACCGCCAGCGGCCACCGGCCCACTGACCACACCGAGGCAGCGTCCGAGCCGACCAGGCCGTGCACGACGTGAACGCTTCCGAACATCAGCACCACAGTGCTTATGACCAGCACGAGGAGAACAATCGTCGAAGCGATGTCCGTCAGCTTGCGGCGCACGAACGAACGGCCGTGACGCACCGAGAAGACTACGTTGAAGGCCCGCCGCGCCGCCTCGAGATAGCCCGTTGCCCCGTAAAACGCGCTGAAGACCCCCAGCAGCAGGGCGGCTAGGGCGGTCCCACGATCCTTGAGCGCTGCCTTGAGCCCGGCGTTGACCGTCGATAGGGCATTGACCGGGACGACTGTTCGGAGGTGATGAATGATCGCGTTGTACGTAGACGGGTATTCCCCTATCAGGCCGAGCAGCGAGACGGTGAGCAGCAGCAATGGGAACAGCGACATCAAGGCGTAGTACGTGAGCGCCCCCGCGTGGTGGGTCCCCTGGTCGCGCCAGAACGCGAGGAGCGCGCCCTTTGTGATCGTGGCCGCGCGCTTGAACGGCGCCCTGCGCGGCCGATCGGTGCTCGACGCAGCCCGGCGTTCTTCTGCGCCTGGCAAGTGGTCTAGTACGACCCGGGACGCCGTTCGTTGTGGCACGGCCCCGCGAATGATCCCAGGCGGACTGGATTCTCTGCCGCACCCCGGCCGACGCAGAGAGCATCATGGTGCTGTGACCGGGTCCAGGAGAAACGATGTTTGACCACATCACCCCCGGAGTGATCTACCGGGCGATCCTGCTCGCCTTCGGCCTCGTGGTCGTGATCCTCGTCTTCCCGACCCTTGCCTCACTCATCCTCGCGGTCCTGATCATGGTGATCGTCGCGATTCCACTGGCGGCCTTTGCCGACTTTTTGAAGCGGTGGCATGTCCCAAGAGTCATCGGTGGGCTGCTGGGACTGGCGCTGGCGCTGGGTGTGCTGGGCGGGCTGATCGCGTTGATCGTCCCGGTGTTCAGCCATGAGATCAACAGGTTTATCGCGCAGCTGCCGACTATCTCGAGCGACTTCCTGCACCGGATCGCACGCCTAACGGGCACCTCGGCGAGCCATATCAGCCACCAGATCCAGCACTTCGTCGACAACTACAAGAGCCATCCGTCAAAGCTGCTCGGGCCCGCTGCGTCAGTCGGTAAGACCGCCGCGGGTGTGGTCGTGGTGATCATCGTGATCCTGATCACCGCGCTCTATACCGCGATCCATCCCGATCCACTCGTGAGCGGGATCGTCCGGCTCTTTCCGGGCCCAAACCGCCAGCATGCTCGCTACGTCCTGGGCCGGCTCCGCTCCGCGTACCTCGGCTGGCTGGTGGGGCTGATCGTGGGGATGGTGATCCTCGGCGGACTCACATATCTGGGCCTGACGCTCGTGGGGCTGGACTTCGCCGCGTTCTTTGCCGTCTTCACGGCGGTCGCGATGATCATCCCCTACTTCGGCGCGCTCTTGAGCTCGATCGTGCCGATCCTGTACGCAGTCACCTTCTCGACCGGGAAGGCGATTCTGGTCGCGATCGTCTACATCATCGCCCACCAGGTCGAGAGCAACATGATCGAGCCGCTGGTTATCGCGCGGGCCGTGAAACTGCATCCCGCGGTCGTCGCGATTGGGGTGCTGGCGGTCGAGCGGTTGTTCGGGTTCGTCGGCCTGATCGTGGCGGTGCCGATCATCGTGACGTTCAAGATCCTGGTCGAGGAACTGTGGGTCAACCGGATCGCACCGAGCGTTCCCACCGGGCCTGAGGGGCCGGGTGGGAACCGCGATGAGGCCGATACCGCTGTCGAGGCAGTTCCGCTCCCAGGTGTGCGGGAAGGCGGCAGCTAAGCCGCCGCCCTCAACCGCCCGACGGTCGTCTCGGCGACCGAGGCGGCCGTGATCGCGACGAGGCGCCTTAGGTCGGCCTCGGAAATCGTCAGCGGCGGCATCAGCACGATCACGTCGCCGAGCGGCCGGATCACCGCTCCCCGACGGCGGGCCGCCATGGCGACGGCGTGTCCGAGCCGCTCTCCGGGGGGCCGGCCGGTCAGCTCGATGCCCACCATGAATCCTCGCTGGCGCACTTCCACCACCCCCGGTAGCACGGCGATGCGCTGCGCCAGCAGCCGCTCGAGGAGTTCGATCTTTGGTACGAGTGCCTCCAATGTGCGCTCGCGTTTGAAGGTCTCAAGCGTCGCTATTCCAGCGGCACAGGCGAGCGGATTACCCGTGTATGTGTGGCCGTGAAAGAAGGTGCGAGCATCCTCCGGCGCTCCAAGGAATCCCTCGTAGACCTGCTCGGTGGTCAGAGTGGCGGCCAGTGGCAGGTACCCGCCTGTCAGTCCCTTGCCGACGCACATAAGATCGGGTGCGACGGCTTCGTGGTCGCACGCGAACATCGCGCCGGTGCGGCCGAACCCGGTCGCGACCTCGTCGCAGATCAATAGCACCCCGTGCTCGTCGCACAGCTGCCGCACGCGCTGGAGGTACCCGTACGGCTGCATGAGCATTCCGGCAGCCCCCTGCACCAGCGGCTCCACGATCACGGCGGCCACCTGGCCCTCATTTCGTTCGAGCAGCTCTTCCAGTTGCCGGGCGTCGCCGCTGCGGGCCTGCGCCGTGTCGAACAGAAGCGGGCCGTAGCGGGAGTGAAAAAGGTCTATGCCGCCGACCGAGACGGCGCCGAGCGTGTCCCCGTGGTACGCATCCTCCAAGCAGATGAAAGTGGTCCGCCGCTCGCCGCGCTGCAGCCACCACTGGAACGCCATCTTGAGCGCGACCTCGACAGCCGTCGAGCCGCTGTCTGAGTAGAACACCCGGCTCAGCCCGGCGGGCACTAACTCGAGCAGCCGCTCAGCGAGCTCAATGGCCGCTGGATGCGACGCCCCGAGCATCGTCGAGTGCGCCATCCGGCCGAGTTGCTCGGCGACTGCCTGATCCAATGCCGGGTGACGATGGCCATGAACGTTGCACCACAGCGAAGCCACGCCGTCGATGTAGGCGTTCCCATCGGTGTCGTAGAGATTGACCCCTTCGGCCTGCTCGATGATCAGAGGTTCCTCGTCCTCGCACCACGCGCGCTGCTGGGTGAAGGGATGCCAGAGATGTCGGCGGTCGGCGGCCTGCAGCTCGGCGGTACTGCGCACGGGCAAGAACCTATTACCCGGCCCGGTCGGAAGCCAGCCAGCGCGAGAGCCACTGCTCGAGCGGCAAGCTCTCGGCCGCTTCGGCTAGGAGATCGGGCTCGGCGCGCGCAACCGGCGGCAGCACCTCGACGGCGACACCCGCCAGGGCGGCAATTGTGTCCCGGTTTGAAGTCTCGATCACCCCGGGATGGGACCACGGGGTGAGCACGACCGCGGTGACGTCGAGTCCTTTAGCCCGGGCCGCCTCGACCGTAAGCAAGGTGTGGTTGATGGTTCCAAGCCCGGGCCGCGCCGCGATCAGGAGCGGTAGCCGCAGCGAGCCGGCGAGTCGGCGCACGTCATATCCGTCGCTCAACGGCACTAGCAGCCCACCCACTCCTTCGATCACGATCAGCTTGGCGTGAGCGCCGGCGGCCAAGAGCTTGCGCTCCAGCTCGGCGGCATCAATCGGGCGGTTTGCGAGCTGCGCGGCGAGGTGAGGCGATACCGCGGGGCCGTAGGAGACCATCGCGACGTCCTCGGCGGAGCACCCGGCCGCGCGAGCGAGCAGCTCATGATCTGGCGGCCATGCTGGAGGGCTTGGCTCGTCGAGACCTGTGATCACCGGCTTACGCGCGACGACGCCCACCCCACGCGACTTCGCTCCGGCCACCACCGCGCCCGCGAGAACGGTCTTACCCACGCCGGTGTCAGTGCCCGTGACGAAGCAGCCGCGGAGCATCGCCGCTAGCCGCTCGAGGCGTGTCTGCTCACGCCGCGCGAGCCAGCGACTCGTCCGAGTCGAGTTCGTCTTCGCGGTGAAGCGGACGGAGGCCCAACCGGGACGGTTCCAGGCCGCAGTCACGCGCCGCTTCGGCCAGGGTGCGCGCTGCCTCCCGCAGCTCGGCCTGGCTGTGAGAAGCCATCGTGCTTAAGCGCAGGCGTGAAGTCTGCGGCGGGACCGTGGGCGGCCGGATCGCCTGAGCGAAAACGCCGCGCTGCAGCGCTGCCTCGCACAGCTGGACCGCGGGCTCCGCGTCGCCGACGATCAGCGGCACGATGTGGGTGCGCGAGCCACCGACGTCGAAGCCCAGAAGCTCGAGCTCGGAGCGCAGCGCTGCGGCGTTGGCCTGGAGCTTTGTGACGCGGTAGGGCCGCTCCTCGAGCAACTCGAGCGCGGCCAGCGCAGCGGCGACCGAAGGCGGCGACGGCGCCGTCGAGAAGATGAACGTGCGCGCGGCGTTGATGAGATAGCGCGCCATGGCCCGCTCGCACACCACGAATGCACCATAGGAGCCGAGCGCCTTGCCGAGCGTCCCGACCGTCACATCCACCTGGTCCTCGAGTCCCCCGAGCGCCAATGCCCCGCGACCACCGGGCCCGATCGTCCCGGTGGCGTGCGCCTCGTCGACGACCAACCTCACTCCGTGATGCGCCGCGACGTCAACCAGTCCCTCGAGCGGGGCGATGTCGCCGTCCATTGAGAAGACGGAATCGGTGACGATCAGGGCGCCCCGGCCCCCGGCCTGCTCGATGCCCCACTCCAGGTGATCGAGGTCACCGTGGTCGTAGACGAACGTCTCGGCGCGCGACATACGGCAGCCGTCGATGATCGATGCGTGGTTGAGCTCGTCGGAGAAGACCACGTCGCCCGGGCGCGCCAGCGCTGCGATCACGCCTGTGTTTGCCAAATAGCCGGACCCGAACAGCAGCGCCGACTCGCGACCCTTGAACGCGGCAAGCCGCTCCTCCAGCCGCCTGTGGGGGGTCATGGTCCCGCTCACCAGCCGCGAAGCGCCGGCGCCGGCACCCCATCTCATGGCGGCCTCGGCTGCCGCCGTACGAAGGCGAGGATGGTCCGCTAGCCCCAGGTAGTTGTTTGAGCACAACAGCAGCACCGGCTTGCCGTCCAGAACCACGCGCGGGCCCTGGGGACCGGAAACGTGCCGGGTAGCGCGCTGCAGGCCGAGCCTTTCGAGCTCCAACAGGCGTGCCTCGATCTCAATCATGGCCTGCCGGCGCGGACTCGCCTGCGCGCGTAGCGCAGCTGCGTTGACGGATCCCACAGCCGCACGTCGAGATCGCTGGGCGGTGCGCCGGCCATGGTCTGCGAGACCACATCCGGCGTCTCGCCTTCCAGCCAGCCCGAGCGGTTGTCCGGCCGCGGGTTACTTCCGTTGTCGTCGTGGCGGCTCACGTTGAGCCCAAGCTCCTCGAACATCGCCCGGTCGTCCTCCGGAGCGTTGCCCAGCGTAGTCAGGAAGTTGCCCATCATTACGCCGTTGAGTCCCGCCTTGACTGCCAGCGCCTGGAGCTCGCGGAGGTTCTCCACCCGTCCGCCGCACAACCGGAATAAGGCATCGGGGAGGATGAGGCGAAAGATCGCAATCCACTTGACCGCCTCCCACGGGTCCAGCAGCTCTCGCTCGCCGAACTTCGTGCCGTGGCGGGGATTGAGCAGGTTGATGGGGACGCTGGTCGGATCGATGCGGGCGAGCTCAAAGGCCATCTCCACCCGCTGCTCGCGCGACTCTCCCAAGTTCAGGATGCCGCCCACGCAGGTCTCCAGCCCTGCCTCGCGTACCGCCTCGATTGTCCTTAGTCTGCCGTCATAGCGCACCGTGGTAGTTACCTCTGGGTAGTACGAATGCGCCGTTTCGACGTTGTGATGGACGCGCTGTACCCCGGCCGCCTTGAGCGCCCGTGCCCGGTCCGCCGATAGGTGCCCGACCGAGACGCAGCGCTTGAGGTTCGTGTGCTCGGCCACGAGGCGAGCACCTTCGAGCACCTTTTCGAAATCGCGCCGCGAGAGACCTTGCCCCTGGGTGACCATGCAGAACCGGTGCGCGCCGGCAGCCTGAGCCGCGCGCGCGTGCTCGAGAATCTGCTCGGGCTCCATCATGGCGTGCATCGGCGTGTCCGCCTCGGCGTGTCGCGACTGGGCACAGAACCCACAGTCCTCTGCACACCCGCCCGACTTGGCGTTGACCAGCGAGCACATGTCGGTGGAATCTTTAAAACGCGCCACGCGTGCCCGCCATGCCCGCTCGACGAGCTCCTCGATGGCGGTGCGATCCTCGAGTTCGCCCAGCCGGAGCGCCTCTTCGCGGGAGATCAGCGGCGGCATCGACGCCGCACTGTAGGTGGCAGCCCGGACGGCACCGGTCGCGCGTTCAGTCCATAGGAACGGTCACCGTCCCTGCCAATTCGGTTTGCGTTTCTCGGCGAACGCGCGAACCCCCTCGCGAAAGTCCTCGGACTGAAAGCAAGCGCGTCGCAGCTCGATCAGCTCCCGCTCCACGTCGGGCTCGAGCTGGCCCTGCGCCTCGAGCACTGCACTGATCACGCGCTTATTGCCGCGCTGGGCAAGCGGCGCGCCTGCGGCGAGTTGCGCGGCCAGCGCAAGCGCGCTCTCGGTCAGCTCAGCCGGGTCCGTCAAATCGTTGACCAGGCCCCACTCGCGCGCCGTAGCTGCGTCGATCCGCCCTCCGAGCAGGAACAACTCGCGCGTTCGCGCCGCCCCGATGATCTCGATAAACTTGCGCAGGCCGGTGTGGGAGTAGACGAGGCCGAGCCTGGCCGGCGGCATGACGAAGGCGATCGTGGAGGATGCGATGCGCAGATCGCAAGCGAGCGCGAGCTCCAGCCCGCCCCCGATGGCCGGGCCGTTAATCGAGGCCAGCGTGGGATACGGGTAGCCCTCGAGCGCATCGATCGCGGCCGCAAAGGGATGGGCGACCAGCCGCTCTGCCTCGTCGGCGAGGACATCCGTGGGCAGGTGGCCGATGTCGTAGCCGGCGGAGAAGATCGACCCCTCACCGGTCACGATCACGCAGCGCGCGTCCAGCCCGGACAGGGTGGTCGCGATGGCGTCGAGGATCGCGTGGTCGAGCGCCCCACGCTTAGCGGGATTGGAGATCGTCAGGCGTGCGACCCCGGACGCGGGCTCGTCGACCAGCAAACGACCCACCGTCGACTCGCCGCGGGAAGGGCTATTCGAGGACAACTAGCGCGTCGCCTTCCGAGACCGACTGTCCCTCCTCGCACTGGATCTCCTTGACGACGCCAGGGTCCTCCGCCTCGACCGGCATTTCCATCTTCATCGATTCCAGGATTACCACGGTGTCGCCCTCCTCCACGTGGTCGCCGATCTCGACCTCGATCTTCCAAACCGTTCCGGTGATATGCGCTTCGACTACGGGCAACTGACGCTCCTGCTCGTTTCTCGGTCCAGGAGGCTATCCGAAGCCGGGTACCTCTCAGACCGGGCCGCTAGCCGAAGCGGCCCGGGTCGGGACCGATCCGCTGCTCGCGATCGAGCGGCGCGATCGCCTCCATCTGCTCCTGGTCGAGCTCAAAGTCGAATATCTGCGCGTTCTCCTCGATGCGCTGCGCGCGTACCGACCGCGGGATCACCACGCACCCAAGCTGAACGTTCCAGCGCAGCAGCACCTGCGCCGGCGTCCGGCTGGTCTGCGCCGCGACGTCCTTGATCACCGGGTCATCTAGGAGCGCTCCGCGCCCGAGCGGGCTCCACGACTCGGTCAAGATGCGGTTCTCTTTGTGGAAAGCGCGCAGCTCACGTTGCTGCAGGCGCGGATGGAGTTCGACCTGGTTGACGGCCGGCGCAACTCCTGTCGCGTCGATGATCTGCTCGATGTGCTCGGGCAGGAAGTTTGAGACCCCAATCGAGCGCGCGCGGCCCTCCTCACGGAACTCGCACATGGCCTGCCAAGTCTCCACATACCTGCCCTGAGCGGGGGCCGGCCAATGGATCAGGTAGAGGTCCAGCCACTCGGATGCCAGGCGCTCGAGGCTGCGCTCGAAGGCGCGTCTCGTGCGGTCGCGGCCGTGATCGTCATTCCAGACCTTGGTGGTGATGAAGACCTCGCTGCGTTCGAGGCCGCTGCGGGCGATAGCGGCTGCCACCTCGGCTTCGTTGCCATAGATCGCGGCCGTGTCGATCATCCGGTAGCCGCCCTGGAGTGCATGAAGGACGGCATCGGTGGTGTCTTCCGGGGGGACCTCGAAGACCCCGAACCCCAGTTGCGGAATGCGGTTGCCGTCGTTGCACTCGAGAGTTGGGACG
>DASYAP010000131.1:0-24763 GCA_036501265.1 Solirubrobacteraceae bacterium
TGACGCACTCATTCAGTAAGAGCAAGACCAGCGCGGGGTACAGCAGCTTCGTGGCCAACCCCTGGGTCGGGGACGTGGTGTGGAGGACGAAGAGCGGCGCGCAGGGAGTGCCCGACTTCGGCAAGATCCACTTCAGGACCGCGACGCTCAACGGAACCCCGTTTGGATCGCTCACACCTCAAGTGCGGTTCAACCGCTACAACTCGAGCAAGACCACGCTCCAGATCCAGACCGGAGGGTACGGTCCGAGCATGCAGGCGTTCGGGACGACGTTCAAGCATTCGTGAGCCGCTAGCGAAGCGCGGCCTACAACTGAATAGCGGCGATCCCTGTTGCTTCCCAACACCTTGTTGCAATAGCTGCTTGCGACCGGGTTTTCTGGGGTAAGGTGCCGATGCGGTGTGGAGTGGCGCTGACACGGATGGCGAGGTGCCCGTGAGCTGGCTCGCCGTCCTAGATGCAGTCGCGGAGGCGTGCGCGGTCGAACGCATCGACTACGCGCCTACCGACGTGGTCTCTCGGCGGATTCGATCCGCGGATGCATCGCGGAAAGCGCGAACGTTGCTGCGACTGCTGCGGCGCCGCGGTTATGTGTGCGCGAGGCCGAACTCGAAAGACGGCGCCCCGGTGCGCTGGGCGCTGACTTCGGCGGGACGCTCGCTGCGCAAACTTCGCGGAGACGCAAACACTGCGGAGGTGTGTAGCCGGCGCTCGTTTGATGCCGCCTAGAGAGTGGCCTACGATCGCCCCGTCAACCTAGGAGGGGCGAATGCCTACTTACATCTTGCTCGTCGATTGGACCGAGCAGGGCATCACGAAGTTCAAAGACAGCGTCGATCGCTACGAAGAGGGACGGGGCATCCTGCAAGAAGCGGGCGTCAACTTCAGAGATATCTACTGGACGCTCGGTAGCCACGACATGGTCAGCGTCGTCGAGGCGCCGGACGACGAGACGCTCAGCGCGGCGCTGCTGCGCAACGCGTCGCTCGGCAACTTCCGCACGACGACCATGCGCGCTTTCAGCGCCGACGAGATGCGGGCTGTGATCGACCGAGCGCGCTGACCAGCGCGCCAATCCGCCATCGAAGGCCATTCGTGACGACTCGGTCGGTCGCGCGAAGCTGTTGACATTTTGATCACCACCGGAGATGATCGCTGTTAATACCAAGCCGCACTGAGAGTGCCCTGTGCACTCGGGGCACCCGGGCTGGATGCCGGCGGTGGAAGCCAGGTCGGCTGCGGGCACCAGGCTAGGCGGGGACCGGGAAAGGAGAGTGCATTATGTTTACGTCGCTGCGTGCCACCGCGTGGAAGGTGGTGCTCGTTGTCTTGGTTGGTGGGGGTTTGGCAGCCGGGGTCGCCATGGCGTCCTCGGCAGGTGCCCGCGCTACCTCGCCGCCCACTGTTGATCATCAGCTGTGCTACAGCGCCTCTGGCGCGCCGTTCAAGATCCCCTCGGGCGATTAGGTTGATAAACCAGTTCAGCCCGAACGGCTTTGTGCCGAAAATCGATTCCAACGTGCTGTTGCATTGCAACCCGGTGGAGAAGATCCTGCCGACCGGCAAGGCCTTCCCGATCACCAACCCCAATGCCCACCTGGCGTGTTTCACGATCACGCCGCCCAAACCGCAGCGGAACCCCAATGTCGTGGTGACCAACCAATTCGGGAGCGCGACCCTCGCTCCCGGCCAGCCCAACCTGCTGTGCGTCCCGTCGTGGAAGAGCCTGACCGGCACGCCTAAGAAGCAGCCCACGACCCCGCCCGGCCTCAACCACTTCACCTGCTATTCGGTGAAAGTCGCGAAGGGGGCCTACACGCCACCGAAGGTCATGCTGAAGGACGAGTTCACCAAAAAGCCGGTGACCGCGACCGTGAACCGGACCCCGGCGGACTTGTGCCTCCCGACGGAGAAGATCGTCGGGAAAAACACTTTCAAGATCATCAACCCAACAATGCATTTGCTCTGCTTCCCGGTGACGAAGACTCCGGTGGTTCCCACTGTGTGGGACGAAAACCAGTTCGGTACCTCCAAGCTGACCATCAGAGCCACCCATTGGCTGTGTGTGCCCTCCACCAAGAGGGTCATCAAGTAGTCCAAGGCCCGCTGTGCCAGGTGGGCGCGGGTTCGCTCGCCGCCCACCTGGCCGATGCGGAAAGATGGGGCAGCGGACCGGGCTCGCGTTCGCGAGGTAGTCGGAATGGCACTTCGTATCTCCTCTCCGCTGTTTGTCGGCCGCGCCGCCGAGCTGGCGGTCTTTGACCGTCTGCTGGAGCGAGCGGCGACAGGGTCGGGCAGCGCGCTCCTCGTAGCCGGCGAAGCGGGGATTGGCAAGAGCCGCTTCGTGGCTGAGGTGGAGGCGCGAGCGGTGCGAACGGACGCGCTGGTGCTGGCCGGCGAATGTATTGATCTCGCCGAGGGGGAGCTGGCCTTCGCGCCGATCGTCTCCGCTCTGCGACCGGTTATCGATGGGCCGCAGATGGCCGCCCTCGAGGGTCCGCTCCGCTCCACACTGGCCGGGCTCTGGCCGTCTCTCGGGGAGGCCGTGACGTCAAGTCGCGAGCAACTCTTCGAGGCGGTCTATCGCGTACTCGCAAGGCAAGCCGCAGACCGCCCGGTTGTGCTCATCGTCGAGGATCTCCACTGGGTCGATCGCTCCTCGCGTGATCTTCTCGCGTTTCTCGTGCGCACCGCGCGCCGTGATCGGTTGCTCGCGGTCGCGACCTATCGATCGGATGAGCTTCACCGGCGCCATCCGTTGAGGCCGTTTCTGGCGGAACTCGAAAGGTCGGGGAGGGCGGAGCGACTCGAGCTGGAGGCGCTCGGACGCGCCGAGCTCACGGACCAGCTGGCTGCGATCGCCGGAGAGAGACCTGCTGGGGAGGTCGTTGACGACATCCTGGCGCGCAGCGAGGGAAATCCGTTCTTCGCCGAAGAACTGCTGGCTCGGGTCGGTCCCGATGGTGGCGGTGAACTGCCGCGTTCACTGAGTGAGGCGCTTCTCCTTCGAATAGAGCGCCTGTCGCCGGCGACACAACAGACGCTCAGGACCGCAGCCGTCATTGGACGCTCGGCCGACGACCGTCTTCTCGGTCAGGTCTCAAGTCTTGACGAAGCAGGGCTGGCCGAAGCACTGCGCGAGGCGACCGAGAATCACGTTCTCGTTCCGGTCGGCCATGGAATGGCCCATGCGTTCCGCCACGCGCTGCTCCGGGAGGCGATGTACGACGACGCCCTACCGGGCGAGCGCCTGCGACTCCACGGCGCGATCGCAGAAGCCCTGAGCGCGAACCCCGAGCTCGCGACCACGGGCGCCGCCGCGGAGCTTGCATACCACTGGTATGCCGCCGGCGATTTGTCTGCCGCGCTCAAAGCCTCCGTAGAGGCGGCCGCAGAGGCTGAGCGCATGTACGCCTACGAGGAGTCCACCAGACATGTCGACCGGGCGCTCTCGCTCTGGGATCGTGTGGTAGACCCGGAGCTGCTCGCGGGGCGTGACCGGTTCGACCTGCTGGTGCGCGGGACCAAGATCGCCGAATTGGCCGGCGACGCCCGGCGCGCGCTATTGCTCGGCGAGGAGGCGCGTCGTACTGTGGACGAGCGGGTCGCCCCCCTCCGCGCCGCCAACGCTGAGATGCGGATCGGTCGCGCACTGTGGACCGCGGGGCGGGGGGACGACGCGATCGAGCACTTCGCCGCCGCTCGGCAGCTCGTGCCGCAGGATCCACCTTCGATCGCGTGGGCCGAGGCCCTCGCGGCCGAGGGCAGGATGCTGATGCTTCTCGGCCGATTCTCCGACGCGCGTGACCGTCTCGAAGCGGCGCTCACGATGGGGACGGCACTCGACTGCGCGCCCATCGAGGCGAGTGCGCTCAACTCGCTCGCGATCGTCTACTGCGCGGCCGGCGAGTACGGCCAGGCGATTGAGAGCGGACGCAGAGGCCTGCGGATCGCTCTCGACTTCGATCTCAGCGATGAGGTCATGCGCGCCCATGTCAATACGAGTCAGGCAATGGACGACTCCGGCCGCATTCAGGAGGCGCTTCGGTTGGGCTTGGACGGAATCGAGACAGCACGGCGGCTAGGGCTGGATCGCCACTCTGGCGACCAGCTCCGGGTGCAAGCCGGATGGCGGCTGGCCCGCATGGGCCGCTTTGCGGAGGCCGAACGCGTGGTCGAGCCGGCGCGTGAAGCTGCAACCACTCCGTTCAGTGTCGCAGCGACCAAGTCAATCTCTGGCCATCTCGCGGCGGAACGTGGAAGGTTCGAGCCCGCAGCGCGCTTGCTGGATGAGGCCTGGTTGCTGATGCAACGCACTGGCGGCTTTCAGTTGATCGGTCCCACCATCGCTTGGACGGTCTCCATGCATCTTTGGAGAGGACAAATCGACCACGCTCGTGAGCGCGTCGAGGACGGGCTTTCGCGCATCGCCGCGAACGAGCCCGATCTCATCTATAACGCCGAGCTCTATTGGCTAGCGGTACGGGTGGAGGCGGAGGCCGACGCGCGCGGGCCGGCAAAAGCACGCGCGGTCGAGGTCCTCGCGGCCATGGACGAGGCAATCGCAACGTATGGCGGCGACGGCGCGCCGCCCGAGGCGCTGGCGTTCCGGGAGCTTGCGGCGGCTGAGTTCACGCGGCTCATCGGTGAGCCTGACACTACGCTGTGGCGAGCGGCCGGCGATCGCTTCCGCGCGCTCGACGAGCGCTATAGGGCGGCATATGCCGATTTCCGCACGGCCGAGGCGCTGGCGCTCACCGACGCGGACGTGGACGACATCACTGGGGCGCTCCGCGCCGCGCATACGACCGCGGTCGAGATCGAAGCGCGACCCTTTCAGGAACAGGTGGAGGCGTTCGCCCGCGATGCTGACGCACCGTTTGGCCTCGACCACCGCTCCGCCGACCGGCCGAGCGCTGGCGCCGAGGATGTCGCAGAGCTCTTAACCGGAAGCCGGCGAGGTCCCCGGCCGGAGCGGTTGCTCGCAACGGTGATGTTCACCGACATCGTCGGCTCCACCGCGCGTGCGGCCGAACTGGGCGACCGGAGTTGGCGGGAGTTGCTCGACAGACACGACGCCACCGTGCGCCGCGAGGTTGGGCGGCACGGCGGAGTCGTCGTCCAGATCATCGGCGATGGCACGCTGAGTACCTTCGATGGCCCGGCCCGCGCGATCAATTGCGCCCAACGGCTGCGCGACGCGGTCAAGTCCCTGGGAATCGAGATCCGCTGCGGGGTTCACACCGGTGAGATCGAACTGCGCGGCAAGGACATCGGGGGAATCGCGGTCCATATCGGGGCCCGCGTGGCGGCACAGGCAGGCGCTTCCGAGGTGATCGTCTCTCAGACGGTCGCCGACGTCGTCCAAGGCTCCGGGATGCGGTTCGAGCCCCGGGGCGCCCAGGAGCTGAAGGGAGTTCCCGGTCGCTGGCAGCTCTATGCGGTGCTCGGAACCGGATAGCCTCCCCGCGACGTCGCAAGTGGTAAGGGTGGCTGAGTCCGAACAGAGATGGGTCTACGACTTCTCCGAGGGGTCCAAGGAGATGCGCGATCTGCTCGGCGGCAAGGGCGCAAACGTGGCCGAGATGACACGGGTGCTCGGGCGGGACAGGGTTCCTCCGGGCTTCACCGTGACGACGGAGGCCTGCGTTGCGTTCATGCGCGAAGGGTACGAGCCGGCAGGCCTGGAGGGCCAGGTGGCGGAGGCTATGGCTCGGCTCGAGCAGACGGCGGGCAAGCTCTTCGCCGACGAGCAGGACCCTCTACTGGTCTCTGTCCGCAGCGGCGCTCGCGAATCGATGCCGGGCATGCTTGACACGATCCTCAACGTGGGTCTGAACGACCGTACGGTGGGCGGGCTGGCGAAGTCGACCGAGAACGAGCGCTTTGCCTGGGACTCCTACCGCCGCCTCATCCAGATGTTCGGCAACGTCGTTCATGGTGTCCGGGGTGAGAAGTTCGAAGAGCTGATCGCGGAGGCCAAGCGCGGCGCCGGCGTCCAGAGCGATACCGAGCTCACCACCGAAGCGCTGCGCGCGCTGGTGGACCGCTTCAAGGAGCTCTACGAGTTCCCCCAGGATCCTCAGGACCAGCTGGCACAGGCGATCCGCGCGGTGTTTCAGTCCTGGACCGGCGAGCGAGCGGTTCAGTACCGCCGCATCAACCGCATCCCCGACGACTGGGGGACCGCCGTCAACGTGCAGCAGATGGTCTTCGGCAACAAGGGCGAGACGTCGGCCACCGGGGTGGCCTTCAGCCGCGACGAGGTCACCGGCGCGCCCCAGCCGTCAGGCGACTTCCTGGTCAACGCCCAGGGCGAGGACGTTGTCGCGGGCGTGCGCACCCCGCGCGAAATTTCTGAACTGCAGGCGGCGATGCCCCACGCCTACGCGGAGCTGATGGGGATCCTGCGCACGCTCGAGGGTCACTACAAGGACATGCAGGATGTCGAGTTCACCGTCGAGGAGGGGCACCTATACATGCTCCAGACGCGCAACGCCAAGCGCCCCGCGCAGGCGGCGGTGCGCTTCGCGGTCGACGCCGTCCAGGAGGGCCTCTTGACTCGCGAGGCGGCGCTGCGCACGATTGATGCCGACTCTCTGGACGCGCTGCTGCATCCAACCTTCGACCGTGGCGTGGGCTACGAGGTGCTCGCCCGCGGGGTGGCGGCCTCGCCGGGGGCCGCGGCTGGAACGATCGTGTTCAGCGCGCCGGAGGCGGTGGCGGCCGCCGCCGACGGTCGGGCCGTGATCCTGGTGCGCCCGTTTACCCAGGCCGATGATGTGGCGGGCTTCCACGCGGCCAAGGGAATCCTCACCTCGGAGGGAGGCAAGGCCTCTCACGCCGCGCTCGTCGCCCGCGGGATGGGGGTGCCGGCCGTGACGGGTGCCCAGGTCGCGATCGACAGCGAGGCGGAAGAGCTACGGATCGACGGTCGGGTATTCCGCGCGGGCGATGAGATCGGCATCGATGGGACCGACGGGAATGTCGTCGAGCCGGGCGCGCGGCTGGTCGAGCCGACCGTCGACGAGCGCTTTGGTCAGGTCCTGGGCTGGGCTGACGAGCTGCGTCGGCTCGGGGTCCGCGCCAACGCCGACACGCCGCACGACGCCGCGCGGGGACGCCAGCTCGGCGCCGAGGGCATTGGTCTATGCCGAACCGAGCACATGTTCATCGCCGAGGACCGGCAGGCCAAGATGCGGGCCATGATCATGGCCAAAGACAGCGAGGGTCGCCGGGAGGCGCTAGGCGAGCTCCTGCCGCTCCAGCAACAGGACTTCGCCGGGATCTTCGAAGCCATGCAGGGCCTGCCGGTGACCATCCGTCTGCTCGACCCGCCGCTGCACGAGTTCCTGCCCGACCTGCCCGAGCTTCGAGCCCAAGTCGAGCGGGCGCGGCTCGAACAGCACGACGACCTCGCGCAGCAGGAGCAGCTGCTCGCCCGCGTCGAGGAGATCCACGAGGGCAACCCCATGCTTGGGACTCGCGGCTGCCGTCTGGGCGTGCTCTACCCGGAGATCTACGAGATGCAGGTGCACGCGATCATGCGGGCCGCCCAGGCCGTCGAGCAGCCGCCCCATCCAGAGATCATGATCCCGCTGGTCGCCTACGAGCATGAGATCGAACTGATGCGCGCCCTGGTGGTGCGTGTGGCCTCCGAGCACGGGCTGGTCGAGCGGCGTGATTACACCGTCGGCACCATGATCGAGCTACCGCGGGCGTGCTTCATCGCGAACCTGATCGCCCGCCACGCCGACTTCTTCTCCTTTGGCACCAACGACCTCACGCAGACCGCGATCGGGCTCTCGCGCGACGACGCCGAATCCAAGTTCATGCCGACCTACATCGAGCGCAAGATCGTCGACCGGTCGCCCTTCGAGACGATCGACGCCCCGGGCGTGGGGTGGCTCGTGCGGCTCGCGGCCTGGGTGGGCCGTGAGCAGCGACCCGACCTCAAGCTGGGGATCTGCGGGGAGCATGGCGGAGACCCGGAGTCGATCGCCCTCTTCCATAAGGCCGGGCTCGACTACGTCTCCTGTTCGCCGTTTCGCGTGCCTATCGCTCGCGTCGCCGCCGCCCAGGCGGCTTTGGCGGATAGCTGAGCGCGGCGATCCGGCGTCCTTTCTACCATGCCTCTCGTGGCGCAATCGCTTGGTACCACCGCGCCGGAACGCGAGCTCGAGGGCTACCGACCGCAGCTGACGGGCTACTGCTACCGGATGCTTGGGTCGCCGTTCGAGGCCGAGGATGCGGTCCAAGAGACCATGCTTCGGGCATGGCGGGGCTTTGAGCGCTTCGAACGGCGCGCCGCGCTACGTTCCTGGCTCTACCGCATCGCGACGAACGTCTGCCTGGACATGCTGGGGGGCCGCAAGCGCCGCGCGATGCCAATGGACCTTGGGCCGGCCGGCGCGCCGGAACTAGCGAACGCCAACGTGCTGGGTGAAGTCACCTGGATCGAGCCCATGCCCGACGCCATGCTGCGCGCGGAGGCCGACCCCGCCCAGGTGGCTGAGCGCAGCGAGACGATCAAGCTGGCGTTCGTCGCCGCACTCCAGCACTTGCCGGCGCGCCAGCGCGCCGTCCTCATTCTCTGCGAGGTCCTGAAGTGGAGAGCGAGCGAGGTGGCCGAACTGCTCCAGACAAGCGTCGCGTCGGTCAACAGTGCGCTGCAGCGCGCGCGGGCCACGATCGAGGCCAGCCAGCTCACCGCCACGGACGCAAGCGGAACTCTCGACCGCGACAAGCGTGAGCTTCTCGGGCGCTACGTGGAGGCATTCGAGCGCTACGACATGGACGCGCTCACCGCCTTGATCCGCGAGGACGCGATCCAATCCATGCCGCCTTACGATCTGTGGCTGAGCGGTCGCGAGGACATCTTCGCCTGGTGGCTGGGACCGGGGATCGGTTGCCGCGGCTCACGGCTGTTGCCCGCGCCCTCAGCCAACGGGACGGTCGCCTTCGGCCAATACAAGCCGAGCGAGAGCGGTAGCGGCTACGACCCGTGGGCGCTACAGGTGCTCGAGCTCGCGGACGGCGGGCTCGCCGAGCTGACCTTTTTCCTCGACACCGCGCGGCTGTTCCCGCTCTTCGGGCTGCCGCTTCAACTCGAGCCCGGGGCCGCCGCGGACAGCACCTCCTCGAGCCCCATGAACGAGACCAGCTCGCGCAACTCCTTCGAAGCGCCCCGCAGCCGCAACTGACAGTCGTACCTACGAGCGGCGAGCGCGAGCCGCGCTAGCGCGTCCACCGATACCGCGTCGGCCTCGACGGCGAGGAGGTCGCAGACCAGGATCGGTGCTTCGCGGCGGGCCGCCAGGTGGCATACCCGTTCGTAGAGCCCCGGCAGGTCAGAGCGCAGGATGGGACCCTGGATCGCAATCGTGATCGTCTTCCGGTGCCGCAAGGCGCTCGCACCACAGACCGGAGCGAGACCGGAAAATCATCGTCAGCCGACGATGAGGGCGACAAGCGCAACCGCCGCGGCGAGCCCCAAACCCACGATCAGAACGTCGGCTCCGCGCTCATCGAAGGCCACTCGCATACGGTCGCCGTAGACCCGGAAGAACTCGCGCCGGGCGGGAAGGTGCCCGCTGGCGACGTTGACACGGCGCGGTTCCACTCCCGCCAGCCGTCGGTGCCGCATAAGCACTCTCAAAGCTGCGGCGAGCGCCAACAGCAGGCCCAAGCCCACCGCGATCAACACGATCATCCTGACGCGGTGGGGGGTCGAGCTGGGGTCGTTGAGGGCGCTGGTCCGACGCAGCGGCACGACGGCCCCTTGCTGAGCCACGCCGCGGTCGCTGAGCCGCACGCGGGGTGGATCGAAATGGAACGCCGGCTTGGGCTTGTGCACGACCGGCGGGGGAGTCGGTGTCGGGGTGGTGAGGGGCGCGGCGGGCGCGGTGGTCGTCGGTGTGCTGGCCGGCGGCGTGTAGGGAACGGTGGTCGGCTGGGTGTAGGGAGTGGTGGGCGTCGTCAGTGTCGTCGGCGTCGTCGGCGTGGTGGGAGTCGTCGGCGTCGTGGTGGTGGTCGTGGGAGTGGTTGGAGTGGTCGTTGGCGTCTTGGTCTGCGACGGGGGCTTGGGGACGGCCTCCGACCGTGACGCGGCGGCGGCCGGCAGGGCAGCCGCCGTGATGGGAATCGAGAGGATCCCGGCCCACGCCAGCGCCAGCAGGACCGCTCTGCCGGCCCGGTTCCAGCGGAGAATGGGGATGGTCCGTCTCATCTGCGTATCAGGTCGACCGCTGTGGGCCGTTTTCCGCGGGGCTGTCCAAGCGCGTGCGGCGTCGCGCGCGACAACGTGGGAGCACTCTCCTTTTCGGACTGGCGGCAAATCGTGCCAGCAATCGCCGCGGGACGCTAGTCCGGGCGTTTGGTGGTCGAGAACTTTCAAGCGCACTCTCTAGCGAGCGGTCGTGTTAACTGCACGCGATGGGGGGCACCGCTCGCTTTCGCCCGGTGAGGGCCGCTGGGTTGATTCTTGCCTGCCTTTGTGCGCTTTTTGGGTTTACCGGCGCGGGGTTGGCGCGTCGAGCCAGCGCGCTGCGGCTCGTGCGCTACCGCGGCGTCTCGGTGCGCGTTCCCCGGTCCTGGCCGGTTTTTGACCTGGCGCGGGACCCGCAGACATGCGTGCGGTTTGACCGCCATGCGCTCTACCTCGGTACCCCGGGACGCCAGGAGCGCTGCCCGGAGCACGCGGTGGGGCGCACCGACGCGATTCTTATCTCGCCGCTGCACTCAAACCAAGGCGCTCTGAGTGCGACGGCGAGTGCCCTCGCTCTGGAGGGCGACGTGTCCAGCTATAGCCTGCGCCGCGCCGCGGTCGAGGTGACCGCGACGTGGTCGCGCTCACCACAGATAGTCGCGCGGGCACTCGGCCGCAACTCCCGGGCGATGGCGAATGCGTCTGCGACCACTAGTTCGGCCGGCGCAGCAGCAGCTGTGCCGGCCCGCGCCGGTGCGCAAACCGCGGGCTCCTCTACCGGAGCCAGCACCTTCACGGGCCTTGGCTTCGACGCCTGTGCCGCGCCTTCTCGCTCCCAAATGGCCGCCTGGTCCCACTCGCCGTATCACGCGATCGGGATCTACATCGGCGGGGTCAACATGGCCTGTGCCCAGCCCAACCTCACCAGGGCTTGGATCGACCACGAGATCACCTCGCGGTGGCATCCGGTCCCGCTCTACGTAGGGCTGCAAGCGGCAGGGAGTGGCTGCGGCTGCCGCACGCTGAGCCTGAACACCGCTCAGGCGCGCTCCGAGGGCCTGGCGGCGGCCAGCGATGCAGTGACTCAGGCCAAACGGATAGGCATCTCCCCCGGCAACCCGATCTACTACGACATGGAGGGGCACTCGACCGGGGGGTCCAACACCGCCGCGGTGCTCGCCTTCTTCTCCGGCTGGACTTTGAGGATCCACGCCGACGGTTATGTCTCCGGGGTGTACGGCAGCGCCTCGACGACCATTAGCGACCTGGTTCCCAAGTACCACACGAAGTACCGCGAGCCGGACGACATCTGGATCGCCGACTGGAACGGAGAAAGGACCACCCACGATCCATACGTTCCCGCCGCCGAATGGTCGCATCACCAGCGCTTGCACCAGTACCTCGGCCCCCGCACCGAAAGCTACGGCGGGGTCTCGATCAACGTGGACAGCGACTTTCTGAACGGGCCCACCGCAACCGCCCGCAGCGGGTACATGGTCCTGACGTCGAATGGAGGGATTCACCTGTTTGGATCAATCGTGGGGCACGGCTCGGACGCCGGCAAGCTTCGTCACGGCGTGACCGCAGCTGCGCTGGCCCAGGATCCCAAGACGGGCGGCTACTGGATCCTGAGGTCAGACGGCGGCGTGAAGGGCTTTCATGCGCCCTTGCGTGGTTCGCTGCGAAACAAGCTGCACGGCGCGCTGCCGGTTGCGATGGTGGGGTCGCCTCGGGGCGGCTACCAGATCCTGACGTCGGATGGAAGGGTGCACTCGTTCTACGCCAGCTGGTACGGATCGGACACCAGCAAGATCGGGCCGGGCGTGTCCGCGGTCGCGCTGGTCCGGGATCGCAAGACGAGCGGCTACTGGGTTCTCAGGTCGGACGGCGGGGTGGACGCCTTTCACGCCCCCTCGTACGGCGGGCTCAAGAACAAGCTCCACGGCGCGAAAGCGATCGCGCTGGCGGCAGGACAGCGCGGCGGCTACCTGATCCTCACCTCCAACGGCGCGGTGCACCGCTTCGGACCCGCGAAGCAGCACGGTTCCGACGCCGGGAAACTGCAGTCTGGAGTAACTGCGGTCTCGATTGCCACCTCGCCAACCACCGCTGGTTATCGCATCCTGCGCTCGGACGGCGGCGTCAACTGCTTCGGCGCGGCGTCATACGGCTCACTTGCCGGCAAGTTGCACGGTCGCTCAACCCCGCTCATGATCGTCGACGAGGGCAGCTAGTCGTGAACGGACGCTTTGGAGCGCTCTTTACGACCCGCACCGGTGTTTAACCGCAAGCGATGAGTGGGATCTCCCGGGTTCGCGCGCTCGCTGCGGCGGGGCTCATTTCCGTCTGCCTTTGCGCGCTCCTTGGGTTTGCCGGCGTGACGGCCGCGCGTCCAGCGAATGCGCCGCGCGTCGTGCGCTACCACGGCGTCTCGGTGCGCGTTCCCCGGTCCTGGCCGGTCCTCGACCTGGCTCGGGACCCACAGGCGTGTGTGCGCTTTGATCGCCACGCTCTTTACCTCGGTACCCCCGGCCGCGAGGAGCGCTGCCCGGCGCACGCGGTGGGGCGCACCGACGCGATCCTCATCGCGCCGCTGCACGCCAGCCCAGGTGCCCCGATCGCGACGGCGGGCCTCGGCTTGGAGGGAGACGCCTCCAGCTATATCCTGCACCGGGCCGGGGTCGAGGTGACCGCAACGTGGTCGCGCTCACCCGGGGTGGTCGCGCGCGCACTGGGCCGCAGGTCGCTGCGGCGAACGAGCGGGCAGCCGGCTTCCACGAGCGCGGCTGCAGGTGTCTCGGCCGGCGCGAGTACGCGGCCCGCGCGCTCCAGCCACGCAAGCACCTTTACCGGCCTCGGTTTCGACACCTGCACCACCCCTTCCACCTCGCAGTTGTCCGCGTGGCACTCCTCGCCATACCGGGGCGTGGCGGTTTATATCGGGGGCGTCAACATGGCCTGTGCCCAGCCCAGCGTCACCAGGGCGTGGGTCAACCATGAGATCGCTTCGGGCTGGCACCTGGCCCCGCAGTACGTGGGACTACAGGCACCTTTCAACAAGTGCGGCTGCCAGGGGGTCAGCACTAATACGCGAGTTGCGCACGCCGAGGGGATAGCGGCGGCAAATGACGCCATGGCCCACGCGAGACGGCTCGGCATCCTCCCGGGCAATCCCATCTATTACGACATGGAGGGTTACGCAGATGGTGGTGCCAACACGTCCGGGGTGCTCGCGTTTTTCTCGGGGTGGACGTCTCGGCTCCACTCCGACGGCTATCTATCCGGGGTGTACGGCTCGGTCCTGTCGACCCAGCACGACCTCGTCACCAAGTACCACACCGGCTACCGGGAGCCGAACGACATCTGGATGGCCAACTGGAACTATCGAAGGACCACCCACGATCCGCACATCCCAGCCGACGAGTGGTCACATCACCAGCGCCTGCACCAGTACAGGGGCGGCCACAACGAGAGCTACGGCGGTGTCACGCTCAACATCGACGACGACGCTTTTAACGGGGCCACCGCAAACGCCCGCAACGGCTACATGCTGCTGACCTCCAACGGAGGAATACACCTGTTTGGTCCGATCGTGGGGCACGGCTCGGATGCCGGCAAGCTTCACCGGGGTGTGACGGCCGTCGCGCTGTCGCGGGATGACGAGACCGGTGGCTACTGGATCCTCAGATCCGACGGGCGTGTGACTGGCTTTCACGCGCCCGTCCATGGCTCGCGCATCCACCACTTGGGCGGTGCGCGCCCCGTCGCGCTGGCTGGATCGCCCACCGGCGGCTATCTGGTGCTCACCTCGGACGGACGGGTGCGGGGGTTCGGCCCGATTGGCCGCTACGGCGGCGACGCCGGCAAACTTCCGGCGGGCGTGACCGCGGTCGCTCTGGCCCGCGACCGCAAGACCGGCGGCTACTGGATCCTGCGGTCAGACGGTGGCGTCGACAGCTTCCACGCACCTTGGTCCGGCGGGCTGAGGAAGAAGCTCGGCTCAGCGAAAGTAGTCGCGCTGGCGGCAGGACGGCGCGGCGGCTACTTCATCCTGACCTCTAATGGCGCAGTGCACCGCTACGGTCCCGCGAAACTCCACGGCTCCGACGCCGGGAAGCTGCCGTCTGGAGTGAGTGCGGTCTCGATTGCCACTTCGCCGACCACCACTGGTTACCGCATCCTTCGCTCCAACGGGCGCGTCGACTGCTTCGGCGCGACCTGGTACGGCTCGCTCGTCCGCAAGTCGTCGGGCGGCCCGCACCCGATCACGATCGCCAACGCTACGGGTTGACGGACCGGACACTCTGACGACCTCGGAAACGCCGGGGGATGACTGTGCCCGACCGGGGAGACATGTCAAAGCAGGCCGACACGGTGGCCAAAAGCACCATTCGTGGCCGTCTGTGGATTGGGTGGGGCGTGAGGGTCCGTATTTGAACCAAAAGGACCCGTAGCCCTAGGCCGACCCCGAAAGTTGGTGCTCTTTTCGCAGGCGCTCCAGTGCCACATGGGCTGCGATCGCGGCACGCTGGCCGAGCCAGAGCAGCGGTAGCGACCATCGCGCCCACTCCGGAATGCCGGGATCGGTGCAGATGCGGTGGCGGACCGCCCGCGCGTGGCGCAGCATGTCGGCCGGTGCCATGTGCTGCGCCTGGGTGGAGCCGGGGTGCACGCGGTAGAGACGCCCGGGACGCTCGCTCCACTCCAGCCGGCCCCGAAAGGCCAGCGAGACGCCGAGGCACCAGTCCTCGCCCGAGTCCGCGTCTGCGTACCCGCCGGCCGCCCGAACGGCGTCTGCAAGCATGATGGTCGATCCGGTGCTTGGATACAGCGACCAGATCGCGTCAAGGAACGCAAACCGCCGCGGCGATCGCAACAGCCGTTTTACCCACCGGCGGGGCCACCGGTGGCGTTTGCCCGAGTGCTCTTCGACGACCGCCGTTGCGAAGGCCACCAACCCGGTGTCGTCCGAGATGGCGGCCTCAAGAAACGGGAGCGTGCACTCGAGCATGACGTCGTCCGCGTCCCAGAAGACCACGTAGGGAGTCTCCACTCGCGTCAGCCCGAGGTTGCGTGCGGCGCCGAGGGTCAGGCGCGCAGGAGCGCGGACGACCCATGCACCCGGGAGCGTCGGCAATGGAACCGCCGACGCATTGTCGACCACGACGACCGGCGGCGGCGGTGTGCTCTGCGCGCGCACGCTCTGCAGTGCCTGCTCCAGCCGCTCCGAGACGTAGTCATCCCAGACGGGGATGACGACGGTGGTCTTGGGGCCTGCGGATCCCGGCTGATCCGCCTGCCCACGAGGAGGCTCTGTCAATGCGATGGAGCGCGCAGCTCTAGAAAGCCGGCGGCCGCGAAGTCTCCGTCAAAGGCGAGCGCTTCGCGGACGCGAAGCCGACGCATGATCGCGAAGCTGGTTGCATCGACGAACGAATATTCGCGCTCGTCCCGACGGCGAAGCCAGTTCCAAGCTTCGGCTTGAAGTCGCTCGTCGACGTGATCGACCACCAGTGAGCTGAGGGCCAGCACGCGGTCCAGGAACCCAACCGCGAGTCGATGGGGCCTGGAGCGCCACCCAGTAAGAGGTGTCTACAAACCTCATTTGCCGTAGACGACATCGTCGATCGAACCAGTATCGGGCAAGCGCTCTCCAATCCAGCCAACGATGTCACGTTCCCTCTGCACCGTATGATAATTCTTCGTCGCTGTGAGGAGGGCGGGCCGCCCCGACGCTGCCCATCGCAGCTTGCGGCGGCGCACCGGTCGATGAAAGCGCTAGCGACTGTCGCTAACCTGCCGCCGCGCGACACGCCACGCCCTGAATCCTTGCGGCGCGCGCCGGACGAGCCACATCGGTCGGTATAGGTAGCCGAGCAGAAGCATCCAACGATTGCGAGCCGCCGGCGGCCACCAGTGCCGGATGAAGCCGGGCGGAGGAAAGAGCTTGCGGGCGATGATCCGCACCCGTGCCCATAGGCCGTGAGCGGTACGAAGCTGTTCGAAACCAAGCGCGATCGGCGGTGGAGTGCTCGCCTGAAGCGCCACCGCGGTCGACTGCGTTGGAGGGAGGCCAAGCCGGTCCGCGAGCGCTCGGCCGTCGGGCACTAGCCGCAATCCGGTACCAAAGGAGTCAGTTGCATCGAGTTCGCGTGCCAGTTCAGCTGCTTCCTTCCAGGTCGCCTCCGGAACCACGGCGAGCGCGCGCTCAATGTGGATTAAGGCCTTTCCCCATCCCTGCCCGTGATGCGCTGCATGGAGGGTGACATACAGCGACTTTGCCTGCGACGACAGGATCGGCGCTCGATATCCCGCAAGTGCCACGGTGTCCCTATATCCCGACAGGGCTTCCCACACGGACCCGGGATCGGCGCCCATGCCTTGGAGCCTGCGGTGCAGGTCGACCACGACACCGTCCGACTCCCGTGACCAAGTGCTCGCATGCTCGAGCCACCAGTCCGGCAGTCCTTGGTCACCTGTGTACCGTCGGAAGCCGATCTGAAGGAGAAGGTCGCCAGCCGCACTCATGTCCTCGGGACACACCCAGAGATCCGAGTCCATGTAGGAGCGTTTCGGATCATCTGCGTACCAATCCGCCAGTGCCGGTCCTTTCAACAAGACAGATCTAACGCCGCCCGCTTCAAAGCACCGCAGCACCTCGGCGGTCGCGGCATCGAGACGCAGGTTGCTGGCAACCGCCTCGACGACTAGTTCCTGCTCCCGAGAACTCGGTTCCCCCATGGTCCGGATTAAAGACCAAGACTTGAGAGCACGGAAGCCCCGCGGTATGATGCCCCATCACCTAGGGGTTGGAAAGAGCCATGGCCACGCATAGCTGGGGGGTCTGATGCGTCCCACTGAACCGAACAAGACGCCACTCGCACGGTCCGAAGGACTGTTGATCCAGTCGGTTCGTGACGAGACGATCGCCTACGACCTTGAGACCAAGGAGGCCCACTGTCTGCGACCGGTGGCCGCATTCGTATTCGAGCGCTGCAATGGGGCGACGAGCGTTGCGAACATCGCCGCCGCTTCGAAGAACGGGTTTTCACGAGCGATCACCGCGGACGAGGTGGCCGACGCAGTGAGCCAGCTCGAACAAATACAACTCCTCGAGGTTCCACCGCTTGTCGTGGTCGACGGCGATAGTGGCGTCTCAAGGCGCGACATGATGCGCCGGATTGGTTACGCCGGCGCGGCGGCGACGGTCGGCACGGGCCTCGTGATGTCGATTACTGCCCCCACCGCGCTCGCGGCGTGTACCGGACAACAGGGCGGTTGCAGCTGCACACAAAACAAGGACTGCGCTTCGAATCACTGCTGCCAAGCGGTCTCAGATAAGTGCAACGCTGGCTGCTGTACCACTACTAACAACGGCACGGAGTGCAAGTGCAACGCGGACGGGACATGCAACAGTCCCGGCAACCCAACGAGTTGCTGCATGGGGATATGCACGCCCACCACGACGTGCACGACGGGATCGACATTGAAGCCGTCGGGAACCAGCCGCGGCACGCTATCCCCGCAGGGTGGTGGTGGTGGTGGCGGCATCACAACGACGTCGACCCCCACCGCGCCCACTCCCCCGACTACCCCCGCGACGACGACCGGCGGCGCAGCGAGCGGAGGCGGGGCAGCGGTCGGCGGCAAGGCCGCAGGCGGGCTCAAATAGGCCACCACGGGCGCGGGCGCCCGCGGCACCGCACCGCCGAGAGAAGCGTTCGCGGTGGCGTCTGGTTAGATCAGGCGCCTGTCGCAATCGCCGAACGCTGAGAGCGTGGCGTCGGACTCGAGCCGTTGCGAAGCGTGAGCCGCACGACGGCTTCAATGGCATATCCGGCGAGAGCCATCGGGGCGGCGATCCTTCCATCCGGTGAAACCAGCACCGCCGACGGGGTCCCTGGCACGCGGTACGCCTGGAGCGTCTCATACTCGCGCTGCAGCCCTACGTCGCGCATCTCGAGCACCTGCAACTCGAACTGATGCTGGGTCGAGCCCCCGTGGCTGACGATCGCAAGCGTCAGACGGTCAGCGAGGGTGGACTGCCAGCGCGCGAGGTCCGGCAGCAGGTCGGCTGATGGAACGCAACCCAACCCGATAAACACGAGCAACACGGGCTGGCCGCGCGCCAGAAGCGATTCGAGGGTGATAGTGGCGCCGTCGCGTCCATCGGTCAGTTCGAACGCCGGCGCGATTGCTCCCACCGGTAGGCCGGGAGGGATTGCCGCCAATGCCGCTTCCTGCTCGGCGAGCGAGGCACTCAGCCGGGCATTCTGCCGGTTGAGCCGCCAGAGCAGAACGATGAGGAGTGCAGCAACGAGCCCAAGGCTGATTGCGACAAGCTCGGCGGCGCTGCGCTGCGAAACCCAGGCGCTGATTGATGGCCCCGGGCCAAGGACTGCGGCGATGGCCGCAGCAGCCAGAAACGCACCGTTGCGCGCCAAGGCTCGCGGCCCGGCGGGCTCTGAATGAAAAATGCCGAAGCAGTGGCAGGCACTCTTCCACCCATGCACAAGGGCGTTTGCGATTCCGCCGACAAAGGTGAGCAAGAGGACGACCGCGGCGACGGCTCCCCACTGCGCCGTGGGTCTCAGCAGCAGGGCCACGGCGATGACCAGCTCCACGATCGGTAGCAGCTCGCTGGCGACGGCGGCCACGCGCGGAGGGACACCGAAACCGCGCAGCGCCTGACGCGAACCGGAACGGTCGAGCAGCTTGCCGATTGCCGCCGACACGAATACGGCGGCAAGAGCGACCCTCAGGACCAGTACAACGGTGCCCACCGCGGGTGAATGCTACCTGCCCGCGAGGAGCTTCTCGGCGCCAGATCGACCTCTGGATGGTTCTATGATTCGCGCGATGAGTGGTATGGGGGGCGGCTTGGCCAGTTCGGCCACGCACGAGATCGCCATTGAGGCGTACGGGGTACGTGCGCTCATAAGCACGAACTCGGCTCATTTCTATCCCCTCATCGAGCCGGCGCTGCCACCGGGGTGGGCCGAGTGCGACCCGGCCGATGTGGAGCAGACGTTTCACGTTGCAACGCGCGACGGCGCGTTCTTCGACGTCGAGGTCGACGGGGACGAGACCACCGCGGCTTGCGATGTAGACATGGCTGTCGAGGTGCTGGAGACGCGGCTAAAGCGGTACGTGGCGCTCCATGCGCCGCAAAACACCTTTGTGCACGCGGGCGCCGTCGCAAGCGGCGGTCGGGCGATTCTCATTCCTGGGCCGACGTTCAGCGGGAAGACAACGCTCGTGAGCGAGCTGCTACGTGCAGGCGCCGACTACCTCTCGGACGAGTATGCCGTCCTGGACGATGCCGGCTCAGTCAGCTCATATCACCGGGCGCTCGCCATGCGAGAGCCCGATGGCGGCTGGGACCAGTCCCCCCATGAGGCCTCAGACTTCGGGGCCGAGGTCCCACACGAACCCGTCCCAGTTGGCCTGGTTGTCGTGACCCACTTCCGGGGAGGGACCCAGTGGCGGCCACGCAAGCTCAGCGCCGGGGATGGAGCTCTGGCTCTCTTGGCAAACACTGTGTCGGCGCAGACCCGCCCGAGGGAGGCACTTCAGGCGGCCAGCAAGGCGGTCGAAAGCGCCATCGTGCTCGACGGTGACCGGGGCGAGGCCGCGGAAATCGCCGGTCAGGTCCTTGGGGTCCTGGAAAGCGGGCTGCTGCCGGCCGATATAAACGGAACCGGCTGAGGCATGTCCGGAGGGAACCTGCAGGCCGTGGAGGGCGTCGCCCTCACCGCGCTCGTGGTCGGGTATGTGCTGTGGTGGCTGGTTCGTCGGCTTACCCGTTCCCGTCCTGACCTCCGGATCGGCGCGCCGATTGCAATCGGGTTTGGGCTGCGGATGGCGGCGATCGCGGGCATTGGGCTGACCGGGCTGAGCACAACCTTGCGGGGCGGGGACGAGACCACCTTTCTGAACCTCGCCCACCACCTCGCGCAACAGCCGTTCGGGCGTGGCTGGCTTCCGCATGGCCAATACGAGCTCCATGTGGTGCTGTTCGCGGCTGAGAACAGGCTTGGGTTGACCGTCGGCGCGATGCGGATTGTGCAGGTCGGGATCGCCCTCACCGGCGTGATCTTGATTCTGGCAGCGGTCCATGACCTCGCCGGCGGGCGCGCGGCGCGGCTCGCAGCATGGCTTATGGCGTTCGAGCCAGCGAGCATCTTCTTCAACTCGGCGCTGCACAAGGAACCCAACATGGAGCTTGCCGCGGGGCTCGTCGTCTTCGGCGGGACCATGGTCTGGCGGAGGCTCGATGTGAGAGGCTTGCTGCTCTTCGCGCTGGCCGGCCTGATCGCGGTGTGGACGCGCAGCTACGCGGGCTGGTTCCTGGTCAGTGCGTCGGTTTTCATACTCCTCCACGCCTCGCTTCGCAGCCTGAACCGGCCCTTGCGTGCGATGCCCGTCATCTATGGGCTTCTGATCGCCGTTGCTCTCGTGACGCCGACGCTTCTGGCGGCCACGTCGGGGAAGAACTTGCGAGCCCTCCAGCAGACGCAGAACGCCGAAGCCAACGCGATCGGCACCGGATCCGGCGGTCCCAACACCGACAATCTCAAGGACGAGCAGGTCGACTTCTCCTCCCGTGGCAAGGTCCTCGTGAATCTTCCGAAGCGCATCCGCGATCTCCTCTTAAAGCCTTACCCCTGGCAGCTCAGCGACACGAATCAGCGGTTTGGAGCGATCGGCACGCTTGTGGCATACGCACTACTGGCGTTGCTGTTCATCTATGGCTGGGAGAGCCGAGGCAAGATCTTCCCCCGCGCGGGGCCCGTGCTTTACCCGATGCTCTTCCTCCTTGTCGCCTATTCCCTGGCGGCGGGCAACGCCGGCACGGGCTTCCGTTATCGCACGCACCTGGTGACGCTTGCGATAGCAGCGGTTGCCATCCTGCGCGAAGAGGCTCTGCTGGCCCGTGCGCGCCGACGCAAAATCGCTGGGGCCATTTCGGCCCCGGGCGCGGTCTCGAGCCCGCTCGGGGCGCCAGCGCGGTTGACACAGGCTACTGGCGGTGATGAGCCGCTCTCTGCGAGCCCATGATATTGCATGCGAAAAGTCGAGACTGCTGCTACCGTGCTTCCGATCACGGGGCGATGAGCGAACGCGAGTGGGTGTGGGATAAGGCAATGGCTACGTGCACGGGGGAACATGCCGAGTAGCCCAAACGACGCTGGACGCTTCTGATGCCGCAGTTCACCGGCACCAAGGACTTCCGCAGCTACCTCCGGATCCTCTGGCGTTGGAAGTTCGTGCTGCTGGCGTTTCTGATTGCAGCTCCCCTCGCCGCATACCTGATCGAGCGAGGCAAGCCCAACATCTATCAGTCGAGCGCTTTGGTCGGGGTTAATTCGGCGACCGTGAACACCGCAGTCCTTGGCAGTAGTGGCAGTTTTTCGACTACCAACGTGCAAGCCGTCGCCCAGCTTGTGACGACCAGGCCGGTGGCGCGTGAGGCGGCTCTTCTGATGCATCCCCCCGCCAATCCGGCTCAGATAGCCGGCGAGGTTTCGGCCAGCGCGAACACGGCTACCAACTTCATAAGCATCACCGCCACCGACCAGAGCCCTGTTCGTGCAGCCCAGATAGCAAACGCGTTCGCTGAAGCGATCACCAACAACCAACGATCTAACGCCATCAGTCAGCTGAACCAGGCGATCAGGGGAATCCAGAATCAGCTCCGGCGAGCAGGCAACCCGCCCCCCGGATCGCAAGCGGCCGCCACGCGGGCGCAGCTCGTCTCTCAGCTGAACCAATATCAGGCCGCAAAGGCCACTCAGGGAAGCGCGGCCGCGGTCCTGCAGTCAGCCGCCCCGTCGGGGACACCCGCGGGCCCGCATACTCGCCGTACGATCGAGCTCGCGCTTCTCATCGGCCTGCTTCTCGGCCTCGGCGCAGTCGTTTTGGCGGAGGGGGCTGATCGCCGCCTTCGGAGCCCGGACGATCTCGAAGGCATGGCCGACGTGCCGCTGCTCGCCTCCATCCCGCCGAGCGCATTCTCGGGCAACCTGGACACGGGTCCCGCGGACGAGGAGTCCTTCCAAATGCTGCGGACCGCGCTCCTGTACTTCAACACCAACCGCGCTCACCAGAGCGTGGTAATCACGAGCCCGGGAGAAAAGGATGGCAAGACCACGGTCGCTGTGCGGCTGGCCCTCTCGGCGGCTCGCGCCGGTCTGCGCGTGGTCCTCGTCGATGCCGATTTGCGCCGGGCGCAGATAGCGAAGCGACTCGGGATCGAAGCGCACGACGGTCTGGCTGCGGTCTTGGCGGGCGACCGTTCCGTCGACGAAATCCTGGTCGCGTATCCGGTTGACGATCCAGGAGCGGGCGAGCTCATGATTGCCCCGGTGGGCACACCCGCCGCAAACCCCGCCGCGTTGGTGTCCTCGCCGGAGATGGCGCGGGTTCTTCGACACCTTGAGGCGCAGTCTGATCTGGTCGTGATCGACACGCCCGCCGCGCTGATGGTCTCAGATCCGCTGCCACTGATCGAGCTGGCCTCGGGCGTCGTCCTAGTTGCCAGGATGAACAGCTCCACGCGGGAGAAGGTCAGGCGCCTTCGGAAGATCGTCAACGCAGCTCAGGGAAATCTTCTGGGCGTCGTCGCGACGGGAGTCGCCTCGGGTCCGGGGTACGGCTACTACGCCTCCAAGTACTACACACAGGCAAAGAACGGGAAGCCAGCGGCCGCGAACGGCCAAGTGTCCGAGTCGCGGCGTCCCGTAGGGCAAGGGAGCTCGCAGGATCCCAGCGACGGCTAGGTGGACGTAGGGGGCGTCCGGCATATCGCGGGTGCGCAGGCAGCCACGCAAGCTCCCTAAGCCGTGAAAGTCCTGGTTCTGGCCCCCTATCCCCTCAATCGCGCTCCTTCTCAGCGATTCCGATGGGAGCAGTACATCGAGCCACTGGCAGGCCGCGATATCCAACTCACGCCATCGTCTTTTGTTGACGATGTCGGCATCGATTTGATTCACGCGCCACGCGCTTGGAGCGCGAAGCTCGCGCTGCTCTTGCGCGGGGCGCGGCGCCGGCTAAGAGATGTACGTGCCGCACGGAATTACGATCTTGTGCTCGTCCACCGAGAGTCCTTCCCCGTTGGGCCGGGATGGGTGGAGCCACTGCTTCGGAAGCTTGGTGTCCCGTACGCCTTCGACTTCGACGATGCGATCTATTTGCCGGCCGCGAGCGAGGCAAACCGGCGGCTGGCCTGGCTAAAGGGCGCCGGAAAGGCAAAGCGGGTCGTCGCCGGGGCGAGCCTCGTCGTCGCTGGCAACGATCACTTGGCAGGGTGGGCGCGGGGTTACGCACGGCGGGTGACGGTGATCCCGACGACCGTGGACACGGAGCATTACCAGGTACGCGAGCGGCCGGTAGCAGAGCGGGTCTGCGTGGGCTGGAGTGGGAGCCCCACGACGATCGTCCACCTAAGGTTGCTCGAGCCCGTGCTGCGCACACTGCAACGCGAGCAGGGCATCCAGATCCGGGTGATCGGTGACGCTTCGTACCGCATCGATGGTGCGGCGATAGAGAGCCTTGACTGGCGTGCAGCGAGCGAGCTGAGTGACCTCAGCGCGATCGACATCGGCGTCATGCCAATGCCGGACGACGAATGGTCTCGCGGAAAATGCGGGTTGAAGGCGCTGCAATACATGGCACTTGGCATCCCCGCCGTAATCTCGCCGGTCGGCGTCAATCACGAGATCGCCGACGGTGGGGCCGCGATCCTCGCCTCGACACAGGACGAATGGCTCGCGGCGCTGCGCGCACTGATCGCCGACGCGGAGCTTCGATCTCGCGTGGGCGCTGCCGGGCGGGCTCGAGTCGAGGAGCATTACTCGGTCGCCGCCGCCGCAACTTTGTGGGAACGCGCCCTGCACGAGGCGGCCGGCATGACCGAACCGGCCGCCCCGCCGGTTAATTCAAGGATCCAAGAGGAGGTTTTGCGGTGACGCGAGCGCTGATCACCGGAGCGGCCGGGTTTATCGGCTCGCATGTCGCCGACGAATGCCTTCGGCTCGGGATGGAGCTGGTCGCCACGGACTCTCTCTCAGGCGGCTTCCTCGACAACGTCCCCGCGGACGTGACGTGGGTCGAGGGCGACATCAGCGATGCCGACTTCGTGGAGTCGCTGTGGGATTCCCGTAGCTACGACTTCGTCTACCACACGGCGGCGTACGCGGCAGAGGGACTCTCGCACTTCATCCGCGCCTACAACTACCGCACCAACCTCCAGGCGAGTGTGCTGCTCGTCAACCAGTCGGTGCTGCACGGGGTCAAGCGGTTCGTCTTTACGTCGTCGATCGCGGTCTACGGGGCCGAACAGACTCCGATGACCGAGGAGATGACGCCCCGCCCGGAAGATCCCTACGGCATCTCCAAGTACGCGGTCGAGCTCGACCTGGCCGCCGCGAATGACATCTTCGGTCTCGAGTACTCGATCTTTCGGCCTCACAACGTGTATGGGGAGCGCCAGAACATCTCCGATCCCTATCGAAACGTGATCGGGATCTTCATGAGCGCGGTGCTCCGCGGCGA
>DASYAP010000132.1:0-28224 GCA_036501265.1 Solirubrobacteraceae bacterium
CAGCTCGCGCAGCCGGTCAATGTTCCGGTCGAAGACGTATACCTCGGCCTCCATCCCGATGGCGATGAAGGCGGCGTTCATGCCCACGACGCCGCCGCCGATGATCAGCACCGTTGCCGCCGCCACCCCGGCTACTCCCCCCAGGAGCACGCCTCGGCCGCCCAGCGGCTTCTCCAGGAAGAAAGCGCCAGCCTGCGTGGCGATCTTGCCCGCGACCTCGGACATCGGCGCCAGCAGTGGAAGGCGGCCTCGATCGTCTTCGACGGTCTCGTAAGCGATGCACGTGGCCCCAGTCTCCATCAGCGCCTTGGTAAGGGAGGCGTCGGCGGCCAAGTGCAGGTACGTGAAGAGGGTATGTCGAGGTTCGAGTAGCGCGACCTCTTCTGGCTGGGGTTCCTTCACCCCGACGATGAGCTCCGCGCCGCCGTAGACCTCGCTGAGATCCGGGACTATCGTCGCGCCCTGGGCCGCGTAGGCCTCGTCGCCGATGGAGGAGCCCACGCCGGCGCCGCGCTGGACGAGCACGGTGTGGCCGGCATCGACAAGTTCCCGCACGCCTGCCGGCGTAAGCGCGACCCGGTACTCGTCGGTCTTGAGTTCTGTCGGTACGCCGACAATCACGGGCAAACCTCCTCGGTCAGATATAGAGAGATCACGCGGGCTGGGCCTCTCCAATCAGCTCGCGGCCGCGCAGTGCCAGCCAGAACTCGATCCGATCGCGCGCGTTGTTCAAGCTGCGACCCGTCAGCGACTCTATGCGGCGAATGCGGTAGCGAAGGGTGTGGCGATGGCAGTAGAGCCGCCTCGCAGCACGCTCCCATTGTCCGTTGCACTCGATAAAGGCCTCCAGCGAACGCATCAGCTCGCCACCGTAGTGGCCTTCACTGGCTTCGATCGGGCCAAGGATGGAGTCGCAGAAGAGCCTAAGCGCTTCGTCGTCTTGAAGCGACAGCAGCAACTGGAACGATCCGAGATCTTTGTAACTTGCGACCGACACCGCCGGACCGGCGCCGTTGCGCCGCCCGTCACCGTCCAGCGCCAAGGAGGCGGCCTCCAGCGCGCACTTTGCTTCGTGGAAGCTGCGCCTCGCCTGACCGCTGGCGACGGTCCTGCCGACCGCCACGCGGGCAGGGCCGCGGAGATCCTCTCCAATCCGCTGGGCAACTCGCTGAGCGAGTCCGAGCAGATCCTCCTCGGCCATCCCCGCCACGAGCGCGCACGCCACCGGCGGTACCTCAGCGACTACAGCCGGCAACGACTCCTCGCGTAGGACTCCCGCGAGCGTCGCCCGGACCGGGGCAAGGCCGTCGCGCGCGCCGGCGGGCGCCGCCACGAGGCTCGCCACCACCGTATCGAGCTCAAACGGCTCCAATCGTCGCGCGAGCTCGACGCCACTCAGCTCGCCCCTAGCCATCGCCCGAAGCACATCGCCCGCCAGGCGGCGTTCGGTCTCGCCCGCCACCCGATCGCGCAACAGCTCCAGTGCCACGATGGTCACGGCCTGTCGCAGCGTGAGGCGATCGAAGTCCGACAACGGGCCGCTGTCCTTGAGCGCGACTAGCCATGCCTCGGGGGTCGCCTGCCCGGACCGCGCGCCGCCGTCGGCACTGACCGGCAGCGCCAGGCCGCGATCGCCATCCATGCCGAACGAGGGCACAAACGGCCGGGCCTCCCGCCGGGTCACGCGCTCACGCAGCTCGCGCGTCATCTCAGCGAGCGCCGTGTCTGGCAGCGAGCGCCGGAACGTGCGGTTGACCAAGCGCTCCCCACGACCTCCCATGACCATGACAGCTCCACCGATCAGCGAGGCCAGCGCCGCAGCAAGCGCGTCCAGGCCCCGCTGTGAGAGCACGATCCGCTCCAGCCGTTCATGCGCCGTGATCGCCCGGCGAAGAACCGCGTACTGCTCGTTCACGAGCCGAGTGAAGGCGGCCTCGGTGATGGCGATGAAGGGCACTTCATATGGAATCTCGACCACCGGAAAGGCGCGCTCGGCGGCAGCCTCGATGAGCGCCTCGGGCACCGACTGGTGCCGGAAGCCAGTGCCGATTCCCAATCCCGCTAGCTGGTGCTCGGCCAGCCGCTCGACGAAGCTCCTTTGAGAGGTCGCGTCCTTGAGCTGCATGCCCGTGGTGAGCAGTAGCTCTCCGCCCGAAAGCCAGGGGGTCGGATCGGGCAACTCGGAAATGTGGACCCAGCGAACCGGCAGCTCAAGCCCCTCTTCGCCTGCACGCACCGGCAGCTTGAGCTCTTGTACGAGGTCACGGACCGTCAGCATCGCCGAGCGCCCGGGTCCCGATTCCCGCGATAATCACCCGCGGTGGGTCTGGTACTCCGTCGTCGCCTCCTGGACTTTCATTCTCTGCGAGGCCTCAGTTAGAACGGGCCGCAGAATGGCCTCCATCTCCTCGAACTGCTCCGGACCCGCGATCAGCGGTGGCGAGAGCTGAATGACCGGGTCGCCGCGATCATCCGCGCGACAGATCAGACCACGGCGGAACAGCTCACCCGAGAGGAAGCCGCGCAACAGCGTCTCGGACTCTTCATCGTCAAACGATTCCTTCGTCTCCCTGTCCTTGACGAGCTCGATTGCGTGGAAGTAGCCCGTGCCGCGGACATCGCCCACAATTGGGATGTCGCGCAGCGAATCGAGCATCTCGCGGAAGCGGGCCTCATTAGCGCGAACGTTCTCCAGGATTTGCTCCCGCTCAAACACGTCGAGGTTCGCCATCGCGATCGCGGCGCTGACGGGATGCCCACCGAAGGTAAAGCCGTGAGTGAAGCTCGTCGTGCCCTCGAGGAAGGGCTGGGCGACGCGGTCGGAGGCGATCAGGGCCCCCATCGGGGCGTACGCGCTCGTGAGGCCCTTCGCCGTGGTGACGAGGTCAGGCTCGTAGCCATAGCGAGAGGCGCCGAACCACTCTCCGAGCCGGCCCCACGCGCAGATCACCTCGTCGGAGATCAGCAGCACCTCGTACTCGTCGCAGATCGCACGGACCCGCTGGAAGTAACCCTCGGGTGGCGTGAAGCAGCCGCCGGCGTTCTGGACGGGCTCCAGGATCACCGCTGCGACGGTGTCCGGGCCCTCGAATTCGATCCGGTGGGCGATCGCCTCGGCGAAGTAGCTCTCATCGACCCCCTCCGGCATGCGGTAGGTGTTGGTCGCGGGAACGTGAGAAGCGCCGGGTGTGAGCGGCTCGAACGGCTCGCGCAGCTCGGTGATACCGGTCGCTGAGAGCGCCCCCAAGCTCGTGCCGTGGTAGGCGATCTCGCGCGCGATCAGCTTGGTCTTGTTGGGGTTCCCGGTGACCTTGTGGTACTGGCGCGCGAGCTTGACGGCGGTCTCGACCGCCTCGGAGCCGCCGCTCGTGAAGAACACCCGGTTGAGGTCGCCCGGGGCCAGCGCTGCCACCCTGGCGGCTAGTTCGATCGAAGGCGGATGGGCGAAGGTCCAGTTGGTGAAGAATCCCAGCTCCTTGGCCTGATCTGCTCCCGCCTGCGCGACATCACCGCGGCCGTGTCCGATGTTCACGCAGAACAGCGCGGACAGCGCGTCCAGGTAGCGGTTGCCGTGCTCGTCCCACACATAGCAGCCCTCGCCACGGGTGATGATCGGCACCTCTGCGTGCTCGTATCCTCCCATGCGCGTGAAGTGCATCCACAGGTGACGCTTTGCCTTTTCCTGGAGATTTGCCTTTGTGGTGGTCGCGGCGCGCGGGGCGCCATCGGTCCTCTGCGGCTGGCCGGCTGTAACGGGCGCCTCGGGTGTACTGGTCATTTCTGCCTCCACGGACTCCATTTTGTCTAAAGCTACCCGGGTGGCAGCCCACAAACAACTGTACGAACCGGGAGAAAGCGCGCGGCGCGCCTATACGTTGTGGCCAGCTCAGTCCCCGAACAACCCGTGCCGACCGGCTCCACGTCGAAAGCGCTCTACTCCCTCCGGCGCGTCGCGAAGCGAACGGACCCCGTGGGCGAACTCGTTTTTGAGCGCGGCGGGCTCGGTCAAGCCAGCCTGCTCGAGCAGCGAAAGTCGATCGCCGCGCATGCACCCCTGGGGGAACGAAGCAAGCTCGCGGGCCAGCCGCTCGGCTGCCTCACGGCTCTGGCCGACGGGGACCAACCGGTTGACAAGCCCCATCTCAAGCGCCTCGGAGGCGTGTACCGCGCGGCCGGACAGGACCATATCCATGGCGCGGCCCGTCCCGATCAGCCGCGGCAGGCGCACCGTCCCCCCGTCGATCAGCGGCACGCCCCAGCGACGAGAGAAAACTCCAAACACCGCGGTCTCATCCGCCACGCGCAGGTCACACCAGAGGGCGAGCTCGAGTCCGCCCGCCACCGCGTGGCCCGCGATCGCCGCGATCACCGGCTTGGTCAAATGCATCCTCGTCGGTCCCATGGGGCCATCCCCGCCGGCGCCAACGCGATTGCCCTGCTCGGTTCCGACCGCCTTGAGGTCGGCACCCGCACAGAAGGTGCCGCCCTCCCCGTGCAGGACGGCTACCGCAGCTTCGGCGTCGGAGTCGAAGCTCCTGAACGCGTCGGCGAGCGCCCCGGCGGTCGCGCGGTCGACAGCGTTTCGCCGCCCTGGGCGCGAGAGCAGCACCGTGGTCACCGGGCCGGCGCGCGTCACGCGAACGGGCTCGGTCACTTCCGTGCTCCGATGGCTCGAAGTGAAAAGGCCTCCAAGGAGTCGTGCAACTCGGCGGCGGAAGCGCCCTCCTCACCGCGCGACAGGGGGCCCACAAGAGCCTCTCCCCAGGCGCCGACGAGCGCGGCTGCGCTGAGGGCAAGGTCCTGGTCTGGGAGCTCGCCGGCCGCGACCGCGGCCCCGAGACACCCCGCCATCAGTTCCGCGTAGCGAGCGCGGTAGGCAAGACGCTCTGCGTCCACGAGAGGATCGACGGGCTCGGCGAGGAGCGCCCACGCGAGCCTCGGCCTGCGCAGGGCCCGCTCGGCGAACGTCGAGAGGACCATCTGCAGCCGCTCGGTGTGCGAGGCGCCATCTTCTTCTGCGGCCCGGCGCATCGCCGCCAGTTCGCGGTCGCACACGGACCGGAACAGTTCGATGAATAGCTCCTCTTTGGAGCGAAAGTGGCGGTACAGCGTCCCGGCGGCGAGGCCCGCGCGCGTCGTGATCGCGACGACGGAGGCTGCTCCATAGCCACCCTCTTCGATCAGCTCCCGCGCCGCGCTCAGGAGCTGCTCACGCGTCGAGGGCGGGGCGTCGGTAACCACGCCTTCACTACTGAGATCGCCCACCGGCCCTACGCCGGCAGCGAGCGATCGACGATCGCGCGCGCGGCGACTCCGCGCGGCAGCGTCCCATAGACCCGGCCTCCCTGGCGGTCGAGGCGCGCGGCGCAGAACGCGTCGGCGACCGGGGGCGGGGAGTTGCGCACGAGCAGCGACCCCTGCAGCGCGAGCGCCAGGTCCTCCACTAGGTGGCGGGCTTGGAACTGCGCGTCCTCGGGATGGTTCAACAGCGCGGCGGCCTTCTCGCGGACTGCTCTGACGTGACGATCGAGCCTCGCATCGGCGCCCATGGCAAGCTCGCATTCGGCCATTAGGGCCGGAAGCCCCGCGGGGTCGCTAACCGCGGCGCGCAGCACGTCGAGCGCGGAAACATTGCCCGAGCCCTCCCAGATCGAGTTCAGCGGCGCGTCGCGGTACAGCAACGGCATCCCCGATTCCTCAACGTAGCCATTGCCGCCAAGGCATTCGAGCGCCTCGCCGGCGTGGGCGGGCGCCCGTTTGCAGACCCAGTACTTCATCACCGCGGTGGCCACCCGCCTGAACGGCCCATCCTCGGCCGAGTCATAGCTGCGCGCCACGCGCATCGCTGCGACGGTGGCCGCCTCGGACTCGATCGCCAGGTCCGCGAGCACATTGGCCATGGCCGGCTGATCTACCAGGAGACCCCCGAAAGCCTCGCGGTGGCGAGCGTGATGGATGGCCTCGAGGACCCCGCGACGCATCGCGGCGGCGCTCCCCAACAGACAGTCGAGCCGCGTGTGGTTGACCATCGTGATGATCGCGCGCACTCCGCGTCCCTCCTCACCGACGAGCCTGCCGGAGACCCCATGAAACTCGACCTCCGAGGACGGCAGCGAGCGAGTCCCCAGCTTGTCCTTCAACCGCTGAAACTCCACCCCGGGACCCCGCTTCACCAGAAAGCACGTCAGACCAGCCGGAGCCTGGGCCAGCACCAAAAACACATCGCACGGCGGGTACGAGCAGAACCACTTGTGCCCTTCGAGCTCGTAGGTGTCGTCTCCGACTGGGTGGGCCCGGGTGATGTTCGCTCGCACGTCAGACCCCCCCTGCCGCTCGGTCATGGCCATGCCCGCGAGTGCGCCGCGGTCGTAGTCGGGCAGGGTCAGCCGGGGCTCCCATTCGGCGGCGAGCTCCGCCGCGCCCGCTCGCAGCGCCGGCACCACGGCGTAGGTCATCGACACCGGGCACATCACACCGCTGTTGGCGTTGCACCACAGCATGAACAGAACGGCGCGCACAACATGGGCCCCGCCGTCCTTGGCACGCCACGGCAAGCTCGCCAGCTCACGCTCGATTGCCCCGCGCAGCAGCCAGTGCCAGGAGGGGTCGAGCTCGACCTCGTCGATCCGGTTGCCGTACCGGTCATGGGTCCGCAGAATGGGAAGGTTGCGTTCGGCGCGCCGGCAATGCTCGACCGTCGCCAGGCTCCCCGCCGCCTCCCCCGTCTCGCGCGCGCGGTCGAGGCCCCACCCGCCCCCTTCTCGCTCGAGCGACTCCCTCAGCGCCGCATCGACCTCGAAGAAGTTGATCGGCGCAAGCGGAGGGGGTTGGTTGAGGACGGCTCGGGCCGAATCGAGCGGCTCGTGGGCGGCGATCAGATCCATCGTGAATCCGGATTCACAAGATATCTGTTCGGGCGCGTGCGTGCGCGAGCGGGCTATGCCGCGCGCTCGGCATCCAGCCTGGCTTTATGTTCGGCGCCCGCAAGCGCGGGGCCGGGCCACACGTGGCCCGGCCATTCCGCCTCTAACTATTACTCGGAGTCCGAGCCCCTGCCGTTGCCGTCGCTCGGCAGGTCGAGGTCGCCCAGTTCCTCGATGAAGCCGACGGACGAGCTGTCGCGACCGATCGTCTCCAGGTCGTTGAGATCGGAGAGATCCGGCTCCACGCCGCCGAAGCCCGTGAGCGAGTCGCCGTCTCCCAAGCCGAGCTCGGCCGCGAGCTCGTCGTGGTCGAGCAGCCCGGCCTCGTCGATACCGCGAGGCAGCGGCTCGGTGGGCTCGATTTCGATCCGGCGGTAGCGCTTGAGCCCGGTGGCAGCCGGGATCAGCTTGCCGATGATCACGTTCTCCTTGAGCCCGTTGAGCCGATCTGTCTTGCCCTCCAAAGCCGCGTCAGTCAAGACCTTGGTGGTCTCCTGGAACGACGCCGCCGAGAGGAACGAGTCGGTATTCAGGGATGCCTTGGTGATCCCGAGGATGATCTCTTCGGCCTGGGCGGGCTCACCGCCCTGGTCGATGGTGGCCTGGTTGACGCGGCCGAACTCCTGGCGGTCGATGAACTGCCCCGGCAGGAGGCCGGTGTCGCCTCGTTGGTCGACCCGCACCTTCTTCATCATCTGGCGCACGATCAACTCGATGTGCTTGTCGTCGATGTCGACGCCCTGAGACTTGTAGACCTCTTGGACCTCGCGGACGAGGTAGAGCTCTGTCTCAGTGCGGCCACGCACCTCGAGCAGCTCGGCTGGATATAGAGAGCCCTCGTTGAGCTGCGTCCCGGCCTCGATCTTCTGGCTCGACTCCACGAATAGGCGCGTGCGCCGCGGGAAGGTGTGGCGGTGCTCCTCGCCCTCCGCGTCTGTGATCACGACCGTGATGGCCTTGTCGGAGTCCTCGACCGAGACCTTCCCGGAGATCTCCGCGATCTTGGCCAGCCCCTTGGGCTTACGGGCCTCAAAGAGCTCGACCACGCGCGGTAGACCGTGCGTGATGTCCGCGCCCGCGACGCCGCCCGTGTGGAAGGTCCGCATCGTGAGCTGGGTTCCGGGCTCGCCGATCGACTGCGCGGCGATGATGCCGACCGCGTCGCCGATCTGCGCCAGGTGGCCCGAGGCCAACGAGCGGCCGTAGCAGAGCTGGCACACGCCGGTGGGAGCCTGGCACTTGAGCACCGAACGGACCGGAATGGTGATGCTCTGACCCTTCTCGGTGTCGTCCTGCCACGCGGCAACGATGTCCGCTAGCTCAGCACGATCGATCTCCTCGCCCTGCTTGACCATGACCCGCCCGCGCTTGGTGGTGATGTCCCGGGCGGCGATACGGCCGATCAGGTTGTCGTTGCGTTCGCCGGTCGGCCGTAGCCGGCGAGTCTCGGGATCCGGCTCGAGCCTCGAAACCGCCATCTCGATGTACTCCACGGTGCCGCAGTCCTCGGTGCGGATGATCACGTCCTGGGCCACGTCCACGAGACGGCGGGTGAGGTAGCCCGAGTCGGCCGTGCGCAACGCGGTGTCGGCGAGACCCTTGCGCGCGCCGTGCGTCGAGATGAAGTACTCGAGCACGCTCAGACCCTCCTGGAAGGAGGACTTGATGGGTCGCTCGATGATCTCGCCCTTCGGGTTGGCCATGAGGCCGCGCATCCCGGCAAGCTGACGGATCTGCGAGAACGAGCCGCGGGCGCCGGAGTTGGCCATCATGTAGATGGGGTTGAGTTCATCCAGCGAGGCGTTGAGTGCCTCGCCGACCTCGCTGGTGGCACTGTCCCACAACTTGGTGACGGCCTCGTGGCGCTCCTCCTGGTTGATCTCGCCCGCGTTGTATTGCTCGTCGATCGTCTGCAGCTGACCCTCGTAGTTGCGCAGGATCTCCACCTTTGCCGGCGGAGTCTGGACGTCGTTCTTGGAGATGGTCACACCAGCCTGAGTGGCGTAGTGAAACCCGACGTCCTTGAACGCATCGAGCACGAACGCGATCGAGGGCGCGCCGTAGCGCTGGACGAGGGCATCGACCAGCGTGGTCGTGTCCTTCTTCTTCATCGAGTGGTTGATGAATTCGAACGAGCTCGCGTCGAACTCGTCGCCCAAGGCCTGAATCAAGGCCCGCTCGATCCTGTCGTTCCACAGGATGCGCCCGACCGTCGTGAGCACGTGGCCGCCTTCGCGGCCGAGCGGCCGGTACTCGGCCAGGTCGTGGAGCTTGACCACTCCATGCTCGTAGAACCACTCAGCTTCCTGGGCGGTGCGGAACACGTGCGGACGCGGATCGCAGTCAGCAGGATCCATCTTCTCGAGCTCCCTGGCGTCAGGGCCGTAGGTGAGGTAGTAAGCGCCCAGCACCATGTCCTGCGTGGGGGTGGCCAACGGGGCGCCGTGGGCCGGCGACAGGATGTTGTTCGAGGAGAGCATCAAGATCCGCGCCTCCGCCTGAGCCTCGGCCGACAGCGGCACGTGAACCGCCATCTGGTCGCCGTCAAAGTCGGCGTTGAAGGCGTGGCAGACGAGCGGGTGGACCTGTATGGCCTTGCCCTCGACGAGCACCGGCTCGAAGGCCTGGATTCCCAGACGGTGGAGCGTCGGCGCGCGGTTGAGCAGTACCGGGTGCTCGTGGATGACCTCGTCGAGAACGTCCCAAACCTCGGGGATCATCGAGTCGACCATCTTCTTGGCCGCCTTGATGTTCTGCGCAGACTTGCGCTCGACCAGCCGGGCCATGATGAACGGCTTGAACAGCTCGAGCGCCATCAGCTTGGGCAGCCCACACTGATGCAGCTTGAGCGAGGGGCCGGCAACGATCACCGAGCGGCCCGAGTAGTCGACCCTCTTGCCGAGCAGGTTTTGGCGGAACCGGCCTTGCTTGCCCTTGAGCATGTCGGAGAGCGACTTCAGCGGGCGGTTGCCCGGCCCGGTCACGGGACGGCCGCGGCGACCGTTATCGAACAGCGCGTCGACGGCCTCCTGGAGCATGCGCTTCTCGTTATTGATGATGATCTCCGGCGCGCCAAGGTCAAGCAGCCGCTTGAGCCTGTTGTTGCGGTTGATCACCCGGCGGTACAGGTCGTTGAGGTCGGAGGTGGCGAAACGCCCGCCGTCCAGCTGAACCATTGGCCGCAGCTCCGGCGGGATCACGGGGACCGCCTCCAGGATCATCATGTCCGGCTTGTTGCCTGAGTTCAAAAACGCCGAGACCACCTTCAGCCGCTTCACGGCGCGGGCCTGCTTCTGGCCCTTGGCGGTCTTTACCTGCTCCTGCAGGTCATCGCCCTCTGCCTCCAGATCGACCTGCTGGAGCAGGTCGCGGACGGACTCCGCGCCCATGCCGCCGCGGAAGTACTCCCCGAAGCCGTAGGGGCTGCCGAAGCGGTCCTTCAGTTCGCGGAAGAGGGTCTCGTCGTTGACGATGTCCTTTGGCCGCATCGTCTTGAACATGTCCCACACCTGCCGCATGCGCTCGGCGGCGTCCTCGATGTAGGCCTCGGTGTCGTCGATGTCGGCCTGGAAGCTCTTGCGCAAGTCCTTGAGGAGCTTTTGCCGCTCATCGTCGGAGAGCTTTGAGACGTTTACCTCCAGGGTGTCGGCCCACAAGTGATCCTCGTCGGAGAAATCGCGGCCCGCGCGACCTGTCTCGAGGTGCTGCTCGCGGCGGCCGAGCGACTCCTTGAGCTCAAGGATGCGCTCCTCCTTCTCGCCGGCGTAGGCGTCGAGCACCTTGTTGACCTCGCCCTCGAGCGAGTCGAGATCGCGGGCACGGGCCTCGTCGTCTACCCACGTCACCATGGAGGCGGCGAAGTAGAGGACCTTCTCGAGCTCCTTGGGAGCCATATCGAGCAGGTAGCCGATACGGCTGGGGACGCCCTTGAAGAACCAGATGTGCGAGACCGGAGCAGCCAGGTCGATATGGCCCATGCGCTCACGGCGAACCTTGGAGCGCGTGACCTCAACGCCACAGCGCTCGCACACGATCCCCTTGTAACGGACACGCTTGTACTTGCCGCAGTAGCACTCCCAGTCCTTGGTGGGGCCGAAGATGCGCTCGCAGAAGAGCCCGTCCTTCTCGGGCTTGAGCGTGCGGTAGTTGATCGTCTCGGGCTTGGTCACCTCGCCCGAACTCCACGATCGGATCTGCTTGGAGGAAGCAAGCCCGATCTCGATGGCGTCGAAATTATTTATGTCAATCAATTCAGTTCCTCAGTCGTGTTCATCAAGTTTGAGAGCCGCTACTCGTTCTCTTCGAGGACGCCCTCGGCCTCACCCGCCTCGTTCTCTTCGACGACGCCCTCGGCCTCACCCGCCTCGGCGTCGGACTCGAGCATCGGGTCACCGTCGGAGGAGAAGTCCTCGGTCTCGAGCTCTTCGCCTGCCTCGAGGTCGGGATCCTCGACCTCGACCTCTTCGGCAACGGCCTCCACGGTCTCGCCTTCGCGCTCGGCAGACTCGTCCGCGGCCGCGCCGTCCGTCGCGCGCACGCCCGAGAGATCGATGCCGAGCTCCTCGGCGGCGCGGAGCAGGTCATCGTCCTCCTCGCGCATCTCGGCGCGCTCGCCCTCTTCGGAGACGACGTTGACATCGAGCGCCAACGACTGCATCTCCTTGAGCAGGACCTTGAACGACTCGGGAATGGAGGGCTCGGCGATGTTCTCGCCCTTGACGATCGCCTCGTAGGCCTTCACGCGACCCACGGTGTCGTCGGACTTGATCGTGAGCATCTCCTGGAGCGTGTAGGCGGCGCCGTAGGCTTCGAGCGCCCACACCTCCATCTCGCCGAACCGCTGGCCGCCGAACTGGGCCTTGCCGCCCAGAGGCTGCTGCGTCACCAGCGAGTAGGGGCCCGTGGAACGAGCGTGGATCTTGTCGTCCACCAGGTGCAGGAGCTTGAGGATGTACATGTACCCCACGGTCACCTGCTCCTCGAAGGGCTCGCCGCTGCGGCCGTTGAAGAGCCTGACCTTGCCGGAGGCTTGCTCGCCCGGCCGGCGGTGCTTGTCGACTTCCATGCGGATGGAGCCCTTGTGCTCATCCTGCCAGCGGACCAGCGCCTCGTCGACGTCCTCTACCGTGGCGCCGTCGAAAACCGGCGTCGAGACGTACACGCGGCCGCCGTCGCTCTGGGCGGCCTTGTAGCCGTCGGAGCCGTCCGCGTACCATCCGTTGGCCGCGACCCAGCCGAGATGCGTCTCGAGGACCTGGCCGAGGTTCATCCGGCTAGGAACGCCCAGCGGATTGAGGATCACGTCGACCGGAGTGCCGTCCTCCAGGAAGGGCATGTCTTCGATGTCGACGATCTTCGAGATGACGCCCTTGTTGCCGTGGCGGCCGGCCAGCTTGTCGCCCTCGGCGATCTTGCGCTTCTTGGCCACGAACACGCGCACGAGCTCGTTGACGCCCGGCGGCAAATCGTCGCCCTCGTCGCGACTGAACGTCATGACGTCGATGACCACTCCGCCTTCGCCGTGGGGCACCTTCAGCGAGGTGTCGCGGACCTCGCGCGCCTTCTCCTTGAAGATCGCGCGGATCAGCTTCTCCTCGGCGGTCAGCTCAGTCTCGCCCTTGGGCGTGACCTTTCCTACGAGCAGGTCACCCGAGGCCACCTCGGCCCCGATTCGCACGATGCCGCGGTCGTCGAGGTTGCGCAGCGACTCCTCCGAGCGGTTCGGGATGTCACGCGTGATCTCCTCGTCGCCGAGCTTGGTCGTGCGGGCGTCGATCTCGTACTCCTCGATGTGTATCGAGGAGAGCTCGTCGTCCTGTACGAGCCGCTTGGAGATGATGATCGCGTCCTCGAAGTTGTAGCCCTCCCATGACATGAACGCCACGAGCAGGTTCTTGCCCAGCGCCATCTCACCCTGATCAGTCGCCGAGCCGTCGGCGAGCACCTCGCCATTCTTGACGGTGGTGCCGACGTCCACGATCGGCTTGTTGTGAATCAGCGTGCCCTGGTTTGAGCGCATGAACTTCTGCAGTGGGTACTCGTCGTGGCCGCCGTCTTTGTTGTCGACGACCAGTCGCTCCGCGTCGACGTAGGACACGGTGCCGGCGTCGTCGGCCAGCACGAGGTCGCCGGTGTCGATCGCCGCACGCCGCTCCATTCCGGTACCGACGAGCGGGGCATCGGTCACGAGCAGCGGCACTGCCTGCGCCTGCATGTTCGAGCCCATCAGTGCCCGGTTGGCGTCGTCGTGCTCGAGGAACGGGATCATCGCCGTCGTGACCGACCAGATCTGCTCGGGCGAGACGTCGATCAGGTCAACCTGCTCGGGGGTGGCGTTGACATAGAGCCCGGCCTGGGTGCGACAGAGGATCTCTTCGCCGCAGAGCTTGCCGTTCTCGTCCACAGGCGTGTCCGCCTGGGCGATCAGCCGCTCCTCCTCCTGGGTGGCGTCGAGGTGGACTATGTCGTCGGTGACCTTGCCGCGCTTGACCACACGGTAAGGGGTGGTCACGAAACCGTGCTCAGAGATCTCCGCATAGGAGGAGAGCGAGCCGATCAAGCCGATGTTCGGTCCCTCCGGGGTCTCGATCGGGCACATACGGCCATAGTGCGTGGGGTGAACGTCCCGCACCTCGATGGGGGCGCGCTCACGGGTCAGACCGCCAGCACCCAGAGCCGACAGGCGTCGCCGGTGCCTGAGCCCGGCGAGGCTGTTCGTCTGGTCCATGAACTGGCTGAGCTGCGAGGAGCCGAAGAACTCCTTCAGCGCGGCCACCACCGGGCGGATGTTCACGATCGTCTGTGGCGTGATGGTGTCCGCGTCCTCGGTCGTCAGCCGCTCGCGAACGACCCGCTCCATCCGATACAGGCCGATCCGGAAGGCCTCCTGGATCAGCTCTCCGACCGTACGCAGCCGGCGGTTGCCGAAGTGCTCGTACTCATCGAGGTGGTCCTGGATCGGCTCGCGGTTGAGCGTGATCGCCTCCGCAGCGAAGTCCTTGATCTCCTCACCGGGGTCCTCGGGCATGCCGAGGCGCCTGGGCAGCGACACGAGCTCAGAGACCAGCGCGATGATGTCGTCGTGGGTGAGGGTCCGCGTCTCTTCGTCGATGCTCAGACCCAGCCTGCTGTTGAGCTTGTACCGCCCGACTCGCGTCAGGTCATAACGCTTGGGGTCAAAGAACAGCTGGTTGAGCAGGGCACGCGCGCCGTCGACCGACGGCGGCTCGCCGGGCCGCTGCTTCTTGAACAGCTCGACGAGCGAACCCTCCTCGCTGCGCACCACATCAGGATCCGCGTCGAGCGTGAGGCGGATGTACAGCGAGTTGTTGAACATGCGCAGGATTTCTTCGTCCTCGTAGCCCATCGCGCGCAGCAGGACGGTCACGGGAAGCTTGCGCTTGCGGTCGATGCGGACGTAGACGCGGCCCTTCTTGTCGATCTCGAGCTCGAGCCAGGAACCGCGCGCGGGCATGAGGTTGGCGGTGAAGACCTGCTTCTCGCGGTCCTTGGGCTCCATCACGTAGGCGCCGGGGGACCGGACCAGCTGGGTCACGACTACGCGCTCGGTGCCATTGATGATGAAGGTGCCTCGGTCCGTCATCCATGGGAAGTCGCCCATGAACACGGACTGCTCGCGGATCTCGCCCGTCTCACGGTTGATGAAGGCAACCGTGATGGTCAGTGGGCGGGCGTACGTCAAGTCCTTTTCGCGGCACTGTTCGAGGCTCGCGACGGGCTCGTCAAAGGTGAACTCGCCGAATTGGACGGCGAGATTGCCGGTGTAATCCTCGATCGGCGAAATGTCGTCGATCGTCTCGCGCAGACCGCCATGCTCGGGGTCGGTGAGCCAGGCGAATGACTTGCGCTGGATATCGATCAGATTGGGGACTTCAAGAACCTTCTGCAGACGCGCGAAGCTGCGGCGCGTCCGGGGGGCGTGCACAGTTGCCAACGTGGCGACTCCTCGGGCGGTCGAGAGGGAGATGGAGATGCGCTTTACGAAGCGAACCCTCCCCGGTCGCGGGCAGCTGGCTCCGGGCGGGAACCAGTCCGATCACGAAGAGAGGACACTCCGACGGCGCGACCGCTTAAGATAGCACACCGAATCGGCGCCCTGTCGAGGACGGTCGGCTCTCACGGACCCCGCCCCCGGCGGCCGCGTATGTAGCGCGGCGCCGTATACGAGTGGGCGGCTACGGCTATTGGCCGACCGCCGCAGTGTAGGGGGTTTTCAGGCGTGGGGCAAGTCCGGGGCCGGGCCGGGCCGGGCGGACGGCGCGGGGATGCGGGTGTGCGCGGGCGGCGGGCGGGTGCGCGGGCGCGGGGCCTCGGGGTCCGACAAGCGATCCCCGGCCGCGACCACGAGCGACCCACCCCGAGCCATCCTCCAGGGTCGGGTCCCGGATGGGCGCATACCGCCTATGAAGAACCCAGCGCTCGGCCAATCCGAGGCGTCGGGTCCCTGGTGGTCGTCCCGTTGGCCGGCGCGCATGGGCGCCGGCCGCCGGGGGCCGGCACATGTGCCGGCCCGAACTACTACTTGACCTCGACGGTGGCCCCGGCCTCTTCGAGATCGGTCCGGAGCTTGTTGGCCTCCTCCTTGTCGATCCCCTCTCTGATGGGCTTGGGGGCCTCATCGACCAGGGCCTTTGCCTCCTTGAGGCCCAGACCGGTGGCCGCACGGACCACCTTGATCACCTGGATCTTCTTGTCGCCGGCCGCCTGGAGCAGCACGTCGAAGGCGGTCTGCTCCTCGGCGGCCTCGCCCGCGCTGTCAGTGGGGGCGGCGGCCGGAGCCGCGGCGGCGACCGCCGTGGCCGAGACGCCGAAGGCCTCCTCGAGCGCCTTGATGCGCTCGGAGAGCTCAAGTACCGAGATGTTCTTGAGCTCGTCGATCCATTCCTGCGTTGTTGTCATCGTTCCTCCTTACTCGCCGGATTGCGCCTAGCCCGGCGGCTCATCAGTTTCAGGTTCGCTTGTGCCGGCCTCGGGTTGGTCCGGCGAAGTTTCAGTCGCAGCTTGCTCGGCCTCGGGTTGGTCGGGCGAGGTCTCCGTCGCAGCTTGCTCGGCCTCAGGTTGGTCGGGCGAGGTCTCTGGGGCCGGTTCCTCGAGTTGCCCCGGCGCTTCACCGATCAACCCCTGCTCGGCCACCTGCTGCAGCTGGACTGCGACCCCCGCGATCAGTGCGTTCAGAGTCCGGGCCAGACCGGCCAGCGGCGAGGCCACGGCCCCGACGAGTTGCGCGTGGAGAACCTCGCGCGCGGGGAGACGGGCGATCGAGCGAATCTCCTCGGCGCTCAGCGCGCTCCCGTTCATGATCCCGCCCTTGAACTCGAGCATCCGCAGCGTGCGGGCGGTGTCGTTCAGAGCCTTCGCCGCGAGCGCGGCATCGCCCTCCACGAGCGCGAGGGCGGTTGGCCCCTCGAGCAAAGGCTTCAGCTGCTCGGCGCCGGCCTGCTCGGTCGCGCGCTCCGTGAGCGAATTCTTGACCACGCGAAAGGTCGCGCCGGCGTCGTGCAGCCTGGCACGCAGGTCCGCCGCTTGTGGCACCGAGAGGCCCCGGTAGTCGACGGCGAAGATCGCGTCGGCGGCCTGAAGTTGACGGGCGATGTCTTCTACTACAGCTGCTTTTTGGTCTCTATTCATGCTTCCTCACATGGCCGCCCGATCGTGGGGGCTGTCTGAACCGCCCGATCGAGGGCTTGCCTGAAAGTGACGCCCGCACGATGGCGGGCGTCGAAACCATGAGCGCTCGAGCGCTCGCTTCGGGCTCCGCCTACTCCGGGCTTACGCGCAAGGCCGCCGGAGGTCTCGGGCTTGGCTCGTTTTGAAGATCGTGATCAGTCTAGGCCGCGGCGAGCTCCTCGACGATGTCGCGGGTACGCGATGGATCTACTTTGATGCCGGGACCCATCGTGCTTGCAAAAGTGACCGAGCGAATGTAGCGGCCCTTCGCGGCGGCGGGCTTGGCGCGGATCAACTCCTCTATCACCGCCGCGTAGTTCTCGAGCAGACGCCGCTCGTCAAAACCGGTCTTGCCGATGACGAGGTGGACGATCGCGTGTCGATCGGTCCGGTACTCGACCTTCCCCGCCTTCGCCTCTGAGACGGCCTTGCCGATGTCGGTGGTGACGGTGCCGACCTTGGGATTGGGCATCTTGCCGGCGGGACCGAGGATCCGGCCGAGGCGCCCCACGACGGGCATCAGGTCGGGTGTGGCAATGGCGACGTCGAAATCGTCAAAGCCTTCCCGGATGCGGTCGGCGAGGTCATCCGCTCCTACCATGTCGGCTCCTGCTTCCTCTGCCTCGCGAGCCTTATCGCCCTGTGCGAAGACCGCGACCTTGATGTCTTTGCCCACGCCGTTGGGAAGGGCGACGGTCCCCCGAAGCTGCTCGTCCGCGTGGCGAACGTTCAGGCCGGTCCGTACGTGGACCTCGACGGACTCGTCGAACTTGGCGCGCTTTAGCTCCTTGACCAGCGAGATCGCCTCGCTGGGAGAGTATTCATGCTCACGATCGAGCTTTTCCCTGGCCTCCTGGTAGCTCTTTCCGCGTCGGGTCATCAGCTTCTCCTCGAACTCACGACACGTCCACGCCCATCGACCGCGCGGTGCCGGCGATGATCTTCACAGCGGCGTCCACGTCGCGGGCATTGAGGTCCTTCATCTTCTTCTCGGCGATCTGCCGCAGCTGATCGCTGGTAATCGTGCCCACCTTCTCTCGATGCGGCTCGGGGGACCCTTTCTCAAGCGAGAGCGCCTGCTTGATCAACACCGCCGCGGGCGGACTCTTGGTGACGAACGTAAACGAACGATCCTCGTAGACCGTAATCACCACTGGGATAACGGTGCCCGCGTCGCCCTGGGTCTGCGCGTTGAACGCTTTGACGAACTCCATGATGTTGACGCCGTGCTGGCCGAGCGCGGGTCCCACCGGCGGCGCCGGGCTCGCCTGACCTCCCACCGCCTGGAGCTTGATCTGGGTGAGGACCTTCCTCATACCTTCTTCACCTGGTCGAAGCCGACCTCAACCGGCGTCTCGCGCCCGAAGATTGAGACGAGCACCTTGAGCCGCTGAGCATCTTCGTTTACCTCCGAGATCTCGCCGGAGAAGTCAGACAACGGTCCTGAGACCACCTTGACGGATTCCCCGATACCGAACTGCGCTCGGCTTCGCGGCCTGACCTCGGCCTCGCGGTGCAGCAATCTGTTGACCTCGTCCTGCGTCAGCGGTACCGGCTCGTTGGAAGCACCCACGAACCCAGTCACCCCTGGCGTTCCCTTGACCAGCGACCACGAGTCTTCGCTGAGATCCATATTCACGAGGACATACCCCGGCATCGTGCGCTTCTCGACCATGACCTTCTGGTTGTCCTTCATCTCAGACACGGTTTCGGTGGGCACCACGATCTGGCGCACCGCGCGCTTCTGACCAAGCGAGACGATGCGGTGCTCGAGATTGTGCTTGACCTTCTGCTCGTGCCCTGAATAGGTATTGACTACGTACCAGCGAAACATGTCTTTTTAGCCTTGTGTCTTGAAACTTAGCGGGATCGGGGCGGGGGTGCCGGAGGGGTTATGCGCTGCGCGCTAGGCGCCGCCGGACCGACGCGGAGGCGCTGAACTTCGCGTCGCCCCTAGAAGTGCCCTTTGAGGATGAAGCTGACGACTTTGCTCGCGACGAGATCCGCAAGGCCGAGGAAAATGCTCGCCACGACCACGAAGCCAATTACGACTCCCGTCGCCTGCATGACCTGGCGGCGATCGGGCCATTGCACCCGTTGAAGCTCGCGCCAGCTTCCCTCGAGGAAGGCGAGGAGACGCGCCCCGAGCCACGCCCGCGGAGCCGCCACGGTCGATTCGGAGGCTGGCACCGGCGCGCTGCGCGCACGGACCGAGCCACCCGGCTCGGCCTCGGCGGCCTCGGGTTCGGCCTCCAAAGTTTCCTCATCAGGAGCGTCTTCAGGGGGCGCATCGAGCCGGCTTGCGGTTGCCAGCTGCAGCTCCGCCAGCTCCACGTCGGGCGCGGCGTGCTCGATCGGATCCGGCGCGCCGCCTTCGGGCTCGCTACGGGGGAGCGGAACCGTGCCGAAATCGGCCAGCGGCTCGGAGCGCTCCTCGCGCTCTTGCGCGCCGTCCAGCGGGCGACGCTCGCGGCCGCGGCCGCTCGCAATCGGCTGGGCCTGGCGCACCCGCCGCTCTTTTGCGCGTTTGCGGTTACGAGCCACCGTTCAAATCAGCGCGTTTCCCGATGAGACGTATGACGCCTGCACCAGCGGCAATATTTCCGCAGCTGTATCCGCTCGGGGTTGTTGCGCTTGCTCTTATTTGTCTGGTAGTTCCGGCGCCGGCACTCCTCGCACGCGAGGGTCACGGCGATCCGAATGTCTCCGCGGGCCATCGAGCCGTCCGTCTGGTCGTGGTCGTGGTTGGGTCATCCGCCCCGGTGCAGCGCACGCTTGAGGCGCCCACCCGACGGTAGCGCCAGTTTAGCGCCCGCGGGCCAACGGCCCTCGAGTTCTCAGTGCGCGACGAGCTCGACCGGCGCAAGCGTCAGGGTGATCAACCGCTCGCCCCGCAGGACCCGCATCGAGACAGAGTTACCGATCGCGGTCTCGGTCATCGCACGCTGAATGTCATCTACCGATGCCACAGGGGCACCATCGAGCTCGACGACGAGGTCCTCGACGCGCAGCCCCGCGTGCTCGGCGGGACTGTCAGCGGCCACCTCCACGATCTCCACTCCTGCGGAGCGCCCCAGCCGCGCCCGGGCGTGTGGCGGCAGAGGCCGGGGACCCGCGGCAATGCCAATGTAGGCGCGCCGCACCCGGCCGTGACGCATCAGCGAGCCGATGATCTGCCGGGTTGCCGGATTGATAGGAACGGCCAGACCGAGCCCAACGCCAGCCACCGCAGTGTTGACACCAACGACGCGGGCCGTGCTATCGACCAACGCGCCGCCGGAGTTGCCCGGGTTGAGTGCCGCGTCAGTCTGGATCACGTTGTCGATGTAGCGAACGGTGCGGCCCGCGCGGGCCGGCAGCGAGCGGCCAAGTGCCGAGACCACTCCCGCGGTGACCGATCCCGCGAAGCCGTTCGGGTTGCCGATCGCCACGACCAGCTGGCCGACTCGCAGCCTTTCAGCTTCCCCCAGCACGGCCGGAACCAGGGAATCACCGTCGGCACGCAGGACTGCCAGGTCCGAGAGCGGGTCTACTCCGACGATCTCAAAGCCCAACTCGCGCCCGTCCGGGAAAGTGGCGCGACCTCCTCGTCCGCGCCGATCCGACGGTCCCCGCGCGGACACCACGTGCGCCGAGGTGAGCAGGAATCCGTCGGGCGTGAGCACCACGGCGCTTCCTGCGCCCGTCGGCACGTTGCCCACGCGGGTGCGGCGCGTTATCCGGAGATTGGCCACCGACGGGGCTAGTCGCTCTGCCACATCGACGACGATGCGCGAGTAGGCGTCCAGCGCTTCTGCGCCCGCGGGATCAGACCTGTCCTGCTCCATCATCGGCCTTCCACCTGTGCCTAGAAGCGGACCGAAAGCTGGCGCTCCTCGAGCGCGCGGAGCACCGTGAAGTCGAGTTCCCCACCGAGGCTCGCACCGTCGAGGACCTCGTACAGCGTGTCGATGCGCTCCACGGGCTGGCCCCCCGCGGCCACGATCAGGTCCCCTCGCTCGATTCCTGCGCGGTCGGCGGGACTTTCCGACTCCACCGCCCGAACGAGGATGCCGTCGCGCTCAGGCAGCCCGACAGCTGTCCGCAGACGCCGGGCGACGCGTGGTGGAGCTACGGCCACGCCGAGCCGAACCCGGGCCGCGGGCTCGCCTCTGGAGAGGGCCTCCACTCTTTCACGCACGGAGCCGTCGACAGGCACGGCCAAGATCAGTCCGCCGTCGACGCGCACCGCGTTGATCCCGAGCAGCTTTCCATCGAAGTCGATCAGCGGACCGCCTGACGAGCCGCGTGGGAGCCGCGCGGTGTGCTCGATGGCTCCCTTTATGCGGCGGCCACGTGGTCCTCGAAAGCTGCGGGCCGATGCGGAAACAGTTCCCACGGTCACGTGAAGGCCGCGGCCGCCGGGGTTGGCAAGTGCGAGGACGGCACGACCGAGCGGCGCACTCGCTTCCGGGGCCCACTCGATCGGCGCAACGTCGCCTGTGTCCACGTCGATCACAGCCAGGTCGAGGTCCGGGTCAGCGCCGGCGACCCGTCCGCGCGCTCGACGGTCCGAGGCGAAGACCACTTCAACGTCCTCGTCGCGGCGGTGCCCGCCGCGCAGGTTGTGAGCCGTCGTCAGCACCCGCCCCGGCGCCACCACGACTCCTGATCCCATCCCCCACCCGCGGCCAAGGCCCACAACGGCGGGTCCCACCTGCTCAGCGCTGCCCTGAATTTGCTTCTCAAGGTGTTCTACGTCTGTCATTTCTTGTCAGCTCCTACATACTTGCAACTTACAAGTAAGTATCGTATCAGGGATGAATTCTCTAGCATTCAGGCCCGTGCCCCGCTCCAGCAGCCGCGACAACGCGATCAAGCCGGCCGGGGGCACGGAACCGATCACCTCGCCAGGGCCCTCAGGTGCGCACCCTGGATCAACGACCTCACCTGATTCCGCCGGTGCGCAGCCCGATCCCATAGCGCTTGCGCTATCCGACGCGCTGGCCACGGTGGGCGATCGTTGGACGCTCATGGTGGTCGCGGCGTTGCTCGAAGGGCCGCGCCGGTTTGGCGAGTTGCAGGCCCAGGTCCACGGGATCGCGCCCAACGTGCTCAGCCAGCGACTTCGTCGCTTAGAACGACATGCACTGCTCGTCGCACGGCCCTACTCGCACCGACCGCCCCGGTTCACGTACGAGCTGACCGACGCCGGTCTGGAGTTGGCGGGGGCGCTGCGCCTGCTTGCCGACTGGGGAGCGCGCAATCTGGAGGACGGCTCGCCCCGTCACGCGGCCTGCGGAACGCCCGTGGAAGCGCGTTGGTGGTGCCCTACTTGCGAGCGCCCGATCGACGAGGGAGAGATAGGCGAAGTGCACTTCGCCTGAGCGCGCCAGGAGTCGCAAAGGCTCGTTTACGGCCACCTCGACATAGGGTCAGACGCCCTTACCTTGCGAGCCAAGGAAGAATGCGCGCATGCTGCGCTTGATGGTCGTGGTGGCGTCGATCGGGTTGGCCGATTCGCTCAACCCGACCACGATCGCACCTGCGCTCTACCTCGCGACGGGCGAACACGCGCGCAAGCAGGTGTCCGAGTTCACCGTCGGGGTGTTCCTGGTCTACCTCATCGGCGGCTTGATCATCGACTTCGGACCTGGTCATCTCCTGCTCGCGCTGGTCCCGCACCCGCATCGCCGCACCGGGTACATCCTTGAGGTGGTCGCCGGCGTGGCACTACTCACGGCAGCAGCGTTCGTGTGGGGGTACCGGGACCGACTGGCCACGCGCCGCATACCCAGACCCAAAGCCAGCGGTCGCTCCAGTGCGTTGCTTGGCGCAACGATCACCGCGGTTGAACTACCGACCGCGTTTCCCTACTTCGCGGCAATCGCGGCGATCGTCGGCTCCGGTGTGGGACCAGTCAGGCAGGTGATCCTGCTGGTTCTATTCAACGTCTGTTTCGTCCTCCCGCTGCTCGCGATCCTGACGACGCTGGAGCTGGCCGGTTCACGTGCCGAGCGTTTACTCGCTGTCGCGCGCGTGAAGCTGGAGGCGCATTGGCCCGCCGTTCTGGCAGGGGTGTTACTCCTCGCCGGTATGTTCGTGGTGGCGATTGGCGTGACCGGGTTGGCGGGCCTTGGCCACGGCGGCGCTGGGTCCCTCGCGCGGCGGATTCGCCACAGACTGACTCATCCCTGACGCCACATCGCCGGAGGCGCGAGTAGCGGTCCGCGAGCATCTAAATTTCAGCCATGGCAGACGCGTGGTCGAGTGCTGGCGGCCTCTTCCCAAGCGAGGATGAGATCGAGCGGTTGGTCGTGGGGCCGCAGTCCGTCACCTGGCGGTTCAGCTCCGATGCTCGCCTGCTACTGGCTCCCCTGTATGCCCTTTTGCTTCAGGTCGCTCACCCTACCGTCGCCGCGGGCGTTTGGGACCACTCCGACTTCGAGACGAGGCCATGGGACCGTCTAATGCGCACGTTCGATTTCCTCCTCGTGCTCCAGTACGGGGGAGCAGACGCCGTCGCCGAGGGACGCCGGCTGCGGGAGATGCATACGACCATAACTGGAGTCCGAGCCGACGGCCGGCGCTACTGCGCGCTGGAGCGCGGCGCCTACTCGTGGGTGCACGCCACGCTGATCGAGACATACGTCCGCGCGCACCAGCATTTCGGTCGCCCGATGACGCGTGAGCAATTGGAGCGCTTCTACCGCGAGTTCGTCGGACTTGGTCGCCTGGTCGGGGTGAGGGAGGGCGACTTGCCGAGCAGCTGGGACGGTTTCCGCGTCTACTTCGACCACATGGTGGCCGACGAACTCGGCCCGAACGAAACCGTCGATCACTTGCTGGCCGCGGTGCGCAAGCCGGCTTCCCCCGGCCTGCGCTTTGTGCCGGAGTTGCTTTGGACCGTGCTGCGGCTGCCGCCGGCGAGGCTGGCGTACCTGGGCGGCGTCGGCCTCATGCCGTCGAATTTGCGAGAACGGCTACACGTCAACTGGACCCGTCGCGACGAGCTTGAGTTCCGGTTGATCTCGATGAGTTCTCGCGCACTTGATCCCATTCTCCCGGCGGCGCTTAAGGCCCTCGGCCCGACCGAGCTTCGCTGGCGCCGGAGCGAGATCGCGCGGCACTCAGCGACGCGCCGCTCCGCCTAACTCCTCGGGGGCGGCGGCGGGTTCGCCTCCGCAATCCCGGGCGGACGGACGTGGGTTCGCCGTCGCAATCCCAGACAGGCGGACGCACGACTTATGCTTGGCCGGTGCCCGAGCAGATCTCACAGGTACGCGAGCTGCTGACCGAGCGAGCAGCTCGAGGAGCACGCTCGCCGTCGCAGCTCAGCGCCACAGACACCTCGTTTCTTCTCCAGGAAGATCGAGGGGCCCAGATGCACATCGGCGGAGTCTCCCTGTTCCAGGGACCTGCGCCCGAGCACGAAGAGCTGCGCGAGCACGTCTCCGAGCGCCTGGGACTAGTGCCCCGGTTTCGCCAGAAGCTGGCAAACCCGCCGATCGCACTCACCCGCCCCTGGTGGGTCGACGATCCCGGGTTCAACCTCGACTATCACTTGCGGCGCACGGCCCTGCCGGCTCCCGGAGACCAGGAGCAGCTCAAAGCGCTCGTTTCGCGCGTCTTCTCCCAGCGGCTCGACCGCGGCAAGCCGCTGTGGGAAATGTGGGTGGTCGAGGGTCTTCAGCACGACGACTTTGCTCTCATCACCAAGGTGCATCACGCCCTTGTGGACGGAATCTCGGGCGTCGACCTCGCCAGCGTGATCATGGACACCGCGCCCGAGCCGGTGCCAGTCAGTGGAGCGGTGGTCCCATTCGAGCGCCATCCAGCTCCCTCGCGCGCCGAGCTGCTCCTGCGCACCGCCGCGGAGACGGCGAAACTGCCGCTGTCATTCGCGCAATACGCCGCGGGGACGCTGCTGTACCCACAGCGCGTCTCGCGCACGCTTGCAAAGATCGGCACAGCCGCCGCGTCGACGGGACAGGAGCTGCTCAGGCCAGCGCCAAGCGTTCCGTTGAACGGCCACACAGGGCCCCACCGCAACTATGACTTCTGCGACGTGAGTCTGGAGGATGTTCGCCGCGTCAGGCAGCGCTACGAGGCGACCATCAACGACGTGGTGGTGGCGGCGGCGACCGGTGCGTTGCGTCGGTGGCTGCTCGCGCGCGGCGTGCACGCCAACGGCTTGGAACTGCGCGCCCTGGTGCCGGTGAATTTGAGAAGCGACCAGGAGCGCGGGCTGCTGGGCAACCGGGTTGCGCTGCTGCGTGCGGCGCTTCCCGTCTACGAGGAGGATCCCGAGCAACGCCTGCTCCTCGTCCGCGACGAGATGCGCGAACTCAAGCGCTCCCGGCAATTGATGGCGGCGCAGACGATCATCGGGCTGAGCGACTTCGCACCCCCCACTCTGCTTGCCCAGGCATCCCGACTGAACTTCTCAACGAGGCTCTTCAACATCATCATCACCAATGTCCCTGGTCCGCAGATACCGCTCTACCTGCTGGGACGTCAGCTCGAGAAGATCGCCCCGATCGCCTTCCTTCCCGCCGGCCACGCGCTCTCGATCGCAGTGTTCTCATACAACGGCTCGATCACCTTCGGCCTCCTGGGCGACTACGACCGCATGTACGACCTGGAGCTGGTGACGGACGGGCTGCGCGAGGCGCTGTCAGAGTGGCAGCACGCGCCGCCCGGGAAAGCGGACGTTGATGGGCCCGCTCTGGCCGCGCCGTCCGATGGCAGTCGCAGCCCGACACGCCCGCCCCGTTCCGGATAGCCACCGTACCGATACCGGAGACCTGCGACCGGACCCGGCCGGTCGCTACAGCGCGCCGGTCAGGCCGCCTGGGCCGCCGCGCTCGCCCCCGCCCTGGCGAGCAGTACGCCGACGAGCTCGGCGAGCGCCGCCCGCTGCTCGGGCTCGACCAGCTCGCCGTTTACGCCGAGCGCCGTGGCCGCTTGCCCCACCGGCAACTCGTGATCAATGACGTCGGCGCCGATGATGCCCAGCACCTTCCGCGTCTCGGCCTGCGCCCAAACCGCGCCGAAGAGGCCGGTTGAGGCGCCGATGACCGCGACCGGCTTGCCGCGCAATGAGTTATCAGGAAATGGACGCGACGCCCAGTCCAACCCATTTTTCAGGACCCCGGGAATCGACCCGTTGTACTCGGGGGTAGCGATCAGAACGCCGTCGGCGGAGGCGATCGCCTGACGCAGGCGCGCGACTGCCGGGTGGGGAAGCTCGGTGTCCACGTCCGCGTCGTACGGAGGCACCTCCCGGAGTCCTTCGTATATCTCGAGCTCAACTCCGGGCGGCAGCGCATCGGCCGCCGCCCGGAGCAGGGCGGTGTTGTGAGACCCGCGGCGCATGCTGCCTGAGATGCCGAGGATCCGCACCATTGGGCTAGGCCTTGACCAGCTCGAGATGCACCTGGAGGGTGACGTCCCAGCCAAGCACCTCGCCGCCCTTCGGCAGCTCCGCCTGCCAACTCAGACCGTATTCGCGGCGATCGACGGTCGCCTCCAGGTCGAAGCCGACCACATCGGCGCCGCCTAGGTTCGAGCCTGAGGCGAACGTGCCCCTGGCCGTGACCGGCTTCGTGACGCCGCGAATCGTCAACTCGCCATCGACCTCGGCGCTGCCGTCCTCGCCGAGCCGAATGTCGGTGGAGCGGAACTCGACCGTCGGGGTCTCGGCAGCGTTGAAGAAGTCCGGCGACAGAAGGTGGCCCTTGAGATCGGGGATCGCCGTTTTGATGGACTCGACCTGGGCCGTCCCGACGAGCGAGCCGTCCCCGAGCTTGGCGTCGACCTGCTCAAACTGGCCACGGAAGGTTGAGATGCCGTTGTGCTTGATGCCGAAGCCGAACGTGCTGTGGACGGGATCGAGGGAGTAGGTACCCGAGGGAACCTGTTGGATGGTCGTCGTACTCATGAAGGTGCTCCTAGTTGAGGCGTGAATAGTTGAGACAACAACCATCATAGCGGAAGTTACTTTCTGGGGCAACTATTTCCTCGTCTACTATCTAGACCATGGAGTCCTCTCAGCCACTTGTTGACGCATGGCGCGCTGTGGTGACGAGCCACGCCGCGGTGACGGAGCGCGTGCAAAAGGCTTTGGCAGCCGCCGACCTGCCTCCATTGAGCTGGTACGAAGTACTCGCGGCGGTCGAGCGGAGCCCCACGGGCCGCCCGCGCATGAGCGAGCTGGCCGAGTGGCTGACTCTGAGCCGCGGCGGGATCACCAAGCTCGTTGATCGCCTTCAGGACGCAGGCTGTATCGCGCGCGTCTCCTGCAGCGAGGACCGCCGGAGTCTCCAGGCGGAGCTGACGCCTGCCGGCGAGAAGCTATTGGGCGAGATGCAGACCGTCTACCGGAGCGAACTCGAGCGCCATCTAGCGAGCCTCACTTCAGAAGAGGCGGAACTGGTTACCACAGCGCTGCAGAAGGTGACCGGCAGCACCTGCGACGCGGAGCGTGAAGCGGCGACCGCCGCTGTTCGCTGAGATTTTCGCCAGCGTGAGCCTCCGGGATCGGACCGAGGCGACGACGGTCGCCAACGGACTGAGCTGCGACCGGGCGGACCCTGGTTTCAGGGCCCGCCGCCGGCCGCCCAGTCAGAGATCGCCCCTAACTACATACGTCCCAGGACTTTTGTGTCTGCCTGGGGTGGCACGACACTCCCGGCCGCCGGGGCTGGCCGCCCGCAACTCTGCGGGCGCGTAACCCGGCTGGGCACCTGAGCACCCTGGCCGGGTGGGCAATCCGCCGGAATGTTGATGGTAACGGTGGAAAGCGGCAAAGGTGCGAAAGCGGCAGAGCGCGCACCGACTCGTCAGCCTTAGCGGCCCGCAATTTGCTTTTTGTGGCCGATCTACACGAGGCACTTGTGATCGGGCCCCAGCGGGCGCCCTCGCTGCTCGGGAGAGCTGTCACCCCTCGTTGGAAGTTTCGAAGGCTATTCCTTCGAAATCTCCAAACGGTCGACGGCCGTCAACCGGGCGCGCCCACGCTCGGTCGGGATTTCATAGAGCCCTCTGTCGGACTCGAACCGACGACCCCTTCCTTACCATGGATAGTCAGCGGGCTGCGGTGGGTTGTCGAGAATCGCCGTATCCCCCGTGGTGGCGGGCAACTTCCGGTCTCCCCCCGTGACCTGAGCCGACTGCCATGGGCAAGCTGGGCTGCCCATGAGCTGCCCATGGGGTGCCGGTGGTGAGCGAGACGCGGTTGTGCTCATTGCAGTGGGTCGCTCGACGGTCCACGGCGACGTGTCCGCTACTGCTTTGTTGCACGCCGACTGACGCGGCATGGTCACGTTATGACGATGACGGACGGCGCCCGACAGGACCGTCCGACGCGGTGCACCTGCCGCCTACCCCACCACTCCTCTCGGATTGCATGAGATCGTCCTGACCGACACGCTGGCGTGCCGCTCCCGCCCTAGGGCGCTGGACGACGTTGAATCTCGAACTGCTTGGTCTGCGGCGTGTCAGGCCGCGCCGGTGGTTGCGACGGGTGGCGACGGAGAGCGCCGATCGCCTTGATTTGCGTCACTTTGCGGGCGGTCCTCGGTGGATGCCAATGTCTGTCAGGAGCGGTCGCGAGGACGTTTGGGCCAGGATT
>DASYAP010000133.1:0-4618 GCA_036501265.1 Solirubrobacteraceae bacterium
CGTGTACACGATCGGGAAGTCGATCTGCGTCTCATCGGCGTCGAGGTCGAGAAACAGCTCGTAGACCTCGTTCACCACCTCGCCGCTGCGAGCATCGGGGCGGTCCACCTTGTTCACGACGAGGATCACGGGCAATCTCAAGTCCAACGCCTTGCGCAGCACGAAGCGCGTTTGCGGCAACGGCCCCTCCGAGGCGTCCACGAGCAGCAGCACCCCATCCACCATCGTCAGCCCACGCTCCACTTCGCCACCGAAGTCCGCGTGCCCAGGCGTATCCACGATGTTGATCTTCGTATCACTGAAGCGCACGGCAGCGTTCTTGGCGAAGATCGTGATGCCGCGTTCGCGCTCCTGATCCATCGAGTCCATCACCCGGTCGGACACCTCCTCGTGCGCGGCGAACACCCCGGACTGGCGCAGCATGGCGTCGACCAGCGTCGTCTTGCCGTGATCGACGTGAGCGATGATCGCGATATTGCGCAGTTCCTGCCTCAACCGCATCGCGTCAACACTAGAGACGGCGTCGCGCCGGCCCTTATCAGTCGGCTCGGAGAAAAGCTCTCGCCTGACCCCAGCGGAGAGGATGCCTGCGGTCCGGCGGTCCGCCCTCGGCTAAGGCCAGATTTCGCTCGCACGGCCGATGTGGGCTGGTCGGCGCCTCCTCCTGAGCGGCAGGAGCCGTCCGCTACCGGTCGTGCTCATGCTTGCCTTCGTCGCAAAGCAGGTGCCAGCTCGGCCGCCGAACGGCCGGCGAAAGCGATCGCCGCGGACTGGCGTTTGGATGCAAGTCGCAGCGGGAGTGGACGAGTTTCGAGATCATGAGCTAATGCCCGATGAGCTGAACATCTTCAAGATCACGAGGTGGGAGCGTGACCTCGGATCAGTACGTGGGACCCGCGTCGGGGCCGCAGCCGGTGCGCAAGACCTCGGCTGCGCGCTGTATGAGCTTGACCCCGGCGGTCAGGCCGCTCCCTATCACATGCATTACGCCAACGAGGAGCTGTTGATCTTGCTCGATGGCACACTTGAGCTCCGAACTCCCGACGGGGTTCGCGAAGTCTCAACGGGCGCTGTGGCCGCGTTTCCCGCAGGTCCCACCGGTGCGCACCGGCTGCGCAATGTCTCCAATCGCCCCGCGCGCTACCTCATGGTGTCAACCATGAGGTTCCCGGAGGTCGCCGAGCAGCTAGACACAGGAACCATCCTCGCGATGAAGAGTCCTGCCGACGGCTGGGCATTCCCCGCGGCTAGGCCGGCGACTACGTGACGCTGACAACAGCAGCGATCGAAGCCGACCCTCAGAGCTGAGAAACGCATCGCTCCGCCCTGCGGAGCGACACCGAACGCAACCCGAAGACGAGCGTCTTCGTCGCAAGGCGAGCGTCCGGTCAGGCTCATCGGATTGGTCAAAGCAAGCGCGAGGCTGCTGTCGTGTTCGGGCGAACAACTGGAGTCCGTGAATTCGAGGGCATCCCGGGTGCTCTCAGTCGTCGCTCTCGTACTTAAACGAGATCCCGAGCCGAACTCGGAAGCTCACCACCGCGCCGTTCTCGATGGTCACGTCCTCTCGGGTCACTTCGGCGACGCGGAGGTCACGCACCGACTTGGCCGCCGTCTCGACCGCGTTTCGCGCGGCTGCTTCCCAGGAGTCACTGCTCGTCCCAATTACTTCGGTCACGCGGTACACACTGTCTGCCATCTTGGCTCCTTTCAACGCTGGGGTCGAGTCACCCTATGCGCGCCAGTGCAGCAAGGCAATCGACTCCGGCCGCGGTCACGGGCCTAGTGTTGGTGTAGTGGCGGGTCGACGGATCGGGCCTGAGCTGGCTCCGGCCACCGCGGCGCTCAGATTTGGCTTGCCCCGGTTCGGTCCTCGAGCGCCTCGAGCAGCTCGCCCGCGGACTAGGTCGCCGGCGACAGCTGGCGCTTGCGCCTGGGCGTTCGCCCCGGCGCCGAGCTCGGAGCTCGGCGCCGGGGGCGAACTTGACTGCTTCAGAGGCCAGCTGGGCGTTGGTGACAGAACGCCGCGGGCACGGACCCGGACTAACAACCGTCGTACGGACTCCACCCTGACGTGCCGACCTTCGCGTACAGCTGCGAGAACACCTGCTTTTGCTGGGCGACGGACATCCCGGCGACCGAGGAGCCAGAAGCGGGGATGATGCCGTAGATGTTCGACGAGCCAGCTCCATTGGACGATTCCCGCGTGGCTACGCAGGCAGCGAAGCTAGCCGGAACGCCAGGGACACTGCTGTAACCACCCGACGAGGTGGCTGTCGCCGCCGCCGGGGCCGCGGACGTCGTGCTCGAGGCCGAGCTCGTGCTCGGAGCGGCGGGCGCCGGGGCGGGAGCGGGGGCCGGAGCCGGCTTGTATGTCACGTGGAGGACGGGCGCGGGATGCAACATCCGCTCGAGCACGGCGATGCTGTGCATGACGGCGGAGCTATTTGCCCGCTTTCCGCCTGCGAGACCCGATTTGATGATGTTGCGTCCGGGTGTCCGCGATCCGAACTTGTGGGCTACCGCGTGGTAGTCGGTCTGATAACGGTGAGCCGTGCTGCTTGGCACTGCTGCTGTTGCGGCGGCGGGCAGCGCGATTGCTGCTGCCGTTGCAGTCGCCGCGACGATAGTGCGTTTGGACATATTGGTTTCCCTCCTTCAGCCGTCATGCTGGTGCGAGCCCGCGAGTTGCACGTGGGTTGACGGCTGTCGGGTGGATGCCTCCTTCCGGAGCGGTTGTGATGGGTACTGATCTGGGTTCGCGCGCGCACGCGCGACTATTCGGGCCAGGCACGTGCCCGGGCCGAAACAACTTCAACCCGTTAGCCGCGGCTACTTGTGCGCGGCCACGGCTAGCGTTGTGAATTCGACATTTGGCGGCCGCGGTACCGGCCTGGATTGCGGCGAGCGAAGCGCCCGCGGGGATCCCAACACCGGCCGCGAGCAAAACGCGCACGCTGGGGGCCGCCGGGGATCGAGGCGGATCCTTGTTCTCCTCGACGCAATCGGCGTGGGGCGTAGCTCTCCTTCATGTCAGGCCGACACGACCGGCGACGGGTTACCTAGACCGCACGATCGCCGCCCACCTTGGGCGGCGATCTACCCGGTGCCCCGCCGTAGGACCGCTAGACGGGGAAGTCAGCAGATTTGCGTCCCGCAAGTACCCCTATTCCTGTCTGGCGTAACCACAATGTGAGCTACGTCACACAGAGTGTTGGTTCTGAACCTGGGCTGCAGAGGCCGGCCGGGAGGTACTCCTCCGTGACGACCTCGACCTCGCCATCAGAGCCGAGACGAAAGTCGAAGTACAGGCCGGCGAGCTGCTGACCCAGATGGGGGATAGATCCGTCCGGTCACGATCAAACCTCTGCGTTCACTGGCCCTGTCTGCGCAACAACGCCCTTTCGTTACGCACGATGTGCGTGAGGACGTGATCGTTGACGCGGGAGATATCGATCATCACCGCGCTCCGACAGCCGCTCTGAGCCGTCCCATGCTGCGCGAATCGAACGGAACCCGAGGGAACCATGAGGGAGCCACAGAGGCGCGTCTGGGACCCGATTTTCACCAGAGCTTTCACGAACCGATCCTGATCGGTCGAAAAGCTCGCGATTAGCAGCGACCTCGCCAGTACCGCTACCGGCGGATGCCGCAGCTCGTGCGGGTGTCAGGAGACGCTTTGCCCCGCACCAGCTGGCGCCACGCGCATGCGGTCGAGATGTCCCGCGAGGGCGTACCGCTGCTCGTGATCCAGCGCCAGCTCGGGCACGCCAACCTGTCGATCACTTCGCTCTACCTCCTCGGCATCGACAACACCGAATCATCCACAGCGTCCACCAGCGGCCCGCGCCGATGATCCCAGCCACCAAACGGACTAGGAGCGAGGCGCTAGTACTCCGCAGGTCACGCAACGCCGAGGAGCACCGCGCACCTGTGCGGCGCTCCTCCCGTCGCATTGCGAGCGTGCGCATCACGGAGGCGTCGTCCGTGAAAGCGAGCGCCCGCTTTCCGCGCTTAGGAGGGCGCTCGCCGACCTTCTCGAGAAGCGCGTTCGGTGAGCAAAGCGCGACTCCGGTCACGTACCGCTGGAGGCGCCTGCCTTGCTCACGCGTGAACGCGGACGGGTCCGGAGCGCGTTGCTGCGCGGCGCTGGTATAGCGAGACGCGCTGGCGCTTCGCGGTGTCAGAATCAGCACGTGGCCGTTGACGTCCTCACGGAGACCGAGATCAAGCGCCCGCGGGACGAGGTCTCTGCTTTCGCTTCTGATCCTGCGAATGCGCCAGCCTGGTACAAGAACATCAAGGCGATCGATTGGGAGACGTCGCCTCCCGCGGCCGTCGGTTCGAGGATTCGGTTTCGTGCTCAGTTCCTGGGTCGGACCTTGGAGTACACCTACGAAGTCCGAGAGTTCGAGCCGGGCCGTCGCTTCGTAATGTCGACCGCTCAGGGCCCTTTTCCGATGGAGACGACTTACACGTGGGAGGACGCGCCAGACGGCGCGACCAAGATGACGCTCCGCAATCGCGGTGAGCCGTCAGGCTTCGCTGCGCTCACGGCGCCCGTCATGAAGCGTGCGATGCGGAAAGCCAACGAGGGGGACCTGCGACGGTTGCGGAA
>DASYAP010000134.1:0-23065 GCA_036501265.1 Solirubrobacteraceae bacterium
CTCGCCTTCCCCCCCGAAGTCCGCCGCGTGATCTACACCACGAATGCCATAGAGGCGCTCAACCGGCAGCTGCGCAAGGCGATCAAGACCAAGGGCCACTTCCCCTCAGAGGACGCCGCGCGCAAGCTGATCTACCTCGCCATCACCAACGCCACCCCGCAGTGGACCAGGTGCCGGAACTGGACCATCGCGTTGCTGGCGTTCAAGATCCACTTCGGAGACCGCCTACCGGACATCACCGAGTAACCATCAACCCCCGACCAGGAGTAACCGTTACAATTAACACAACCCGCCTACACAGTTATCCGGACGCCCTCCTTGACCAGTAAGCCCGTTGCGACAGCGTGTTGCGTTGAGGGGGATGTTAGGTTGTTCGCCTAACGCGGTGTGGGTAAGGTAGGGTCGGGGTGTTTCTGGGGTGGCCGTGGGGCCGCCGCGTTTGGATGGGGGTGGTCGGGATGCTTTTCAGTTGGGCGCGTGGGTTTGGTTTGGTGTTGGCACGCGGGCGGGTGCGGCGCGTGTTGCTCCTCGTCGGGTTGGTGTTCGCGGCTTTGCCGGCGGGTTCGGCGTTGGCGGACACCACTATCGGCCAGACGGGTGGTGAACCTACTACTCGCTGTGCCGGCCCGATCGTGCGCGCCGATACGCATTACGTGGTGCCGCCAGGTGGCGGGGTTATCACCAGCTTCTCGTTCCAGTCGAGTTCGCGAAATACCGGTCAGCAAGTTGATTTCCTCGTCCTGCGGCCCGCCGGAGGCAGCCACTACACCGTGGTCGGCAAGAGCGGCCTGGTCACGCTGGCCGGAACCGGGCTTGAGACCTTCCCCGCCAACGAACTTCCCGGACCCTTTGCTGTCCAGGGCGGCGACATCCTCGGACTCTGGTACCCCGGCGTGCTCAACGGCTGCGTTCGCGATACTGACGCAGGCGGCTTGGTCACTTCGTCGAGCCCCGGTGATCCTGACCCAAACATCGGCCACACGGTCTTGCTCCCAAACGGCGTATTCACAAACAGCGATTTGAATGAATCGGCGAATCTCGTCACTACCAGTCAGACCATCGGCCAGGTCGGTGGTTTTTTTCAAAACGGTCCCTGTCACTTCCAGGCCGTGCAAGGCGACACGACTTACGTGGTGCCAGGTAGCGGGGTGATCTTTAGCGGGGTGATCACCAGCTTCTCGTTCCAGTCAAGTCCGCAAAACGCCGGTCAGCAGCTCGATTTCCTCGTCCTGACGCCCGCCCTAAACGGCGATTACGTGGTGGTCGGCCAAACCGGCCTAGTCACGCTGAAAGGAACGCCGAGTGGAACGACAGTCGAGACGTTCCCGGCGAACATTCCCGTCCGAGGCGGCGACATCCTCGGACTCTGGCGCCCCGACGGCTTATTTGGCTGCGCGAGACCCGTTAGCGGTACGGGCGGCGCAATCGTTGATCTCGGTGAGTCTGACCCGAGTGTCGACGAGAGGCTCCCGTTCGACAGCCCGAACCCTCTGGACGATTCGAATGAATCGGCGACTTTTGTCCCCATCGGTGTCGGCCAGCCTCCACCCCCTCCACCGACGCCTACCAAGGAGCAGTGCAGACACGGCGGGTGGAAGAACTTCCCGCAGTTCAAGAACCAGGGCGACTGCGTGAGCTTCGTCGCGACCGGCGGCGTGAATCCACCCACCGGGTCGTAACTTCCGACGAGCACACCACTGCAGGAGGCCCCGTCGCCCGCCGGGCCTCTCGCCGCTCTCTCCCACGCCGTCAACGTGACGCTCTGATCGAGCAGCAGCGCTGACGCCCGGCCACTGCTTACGTCGCGAGCAACGCTCTCGCTAGACGGTCGTGCGAGGTCCGGTTCCAGACTCGCGCGCGGACTTCTGCAGCGTCGGGTGGAATCGGCAGTCTCACGGCCGCGATGAGAGCGCTGGTGCTGGCCCGATCCAGAACTCTGGACCGCTCAGCCGACCAACGCCGCATGGAGAGGTATCTCCGCCGAGGGCGGCGTCGCGCGACGAAGGCGAGGGGCGTAGGGAGCATTTTCCAAATTCGCATCGCGCTCCGGTAGGGTGCGCGCGTGCGCCATTGGGGCATTGAGGAAGGCTTGTGATCGCCCGATGGATAGCAATAAGAAGGAGGGCGTGATGGGATTGGTAGTTCTTAGGATGGGCCGGCGGGCTCGGCGTTTGCTGCTGTTCGCAGGGGTGGTGTTCGTGGCTTTGCCAGCGGGCTCCGCGCTGGCGGACACGACCATCGGCCAGACGGGTGGAACCGGTTTGTGCACCACCATCACTCCCGGGGCCTTGTACGCCGATTCAGGCTACGTCGTGCCTCCAAGTGGAGGGAAGATCACTAGCTTCGCGTTCCTGTCGGACCCGTCGAACGCCCTTGAGCCGCTGGACTTCTTGGTTCTGCGACCACAGGGAAGCAAGTACAGGGTGGTCGGCAGGACGGGCGCGGTGACGTTGGACGGATTGGGCCTCGACACGTTCCCGGCCGACATTTCCGTGACGGGCGGCGACATCCTCGGCTTCTGGTTCCCATCGCGGCTTGACAACTGCTACCGAGCTGGTACCGGGCCCCTCTTTGCGAAGATCACCGCCTCTGATCCGAATACCGGCGACTTGATCGCGGTGCAGCCCCAGGGCGCCTTTGACTTGAATGAGTCGGCGCACCTGGTGACGCCGGTAGGACAGCCACCCCCGCCAACTAGCAAGGGTCAGTGTGAGCACGGCGGGTGGAAGAGCTTCGGGACCATGTTTAAGAACCAGGGCGACTGCGTGAGCTACGTCGCGACCGGCGGCAAGAACCCGCCGAGCTGGTAGCCCCACCGAAGGCGTCGAAAGCCGCACGAGGCCCCGTTTCGGCGGGGCCTCGTCACTCTGTGAGATTGTCGGTCTGATCGAGATCGAGCAGCACTCGATTTGTCAGCCCAGGGGAAGCGTTCAACCAGTTGCTCGACGGGCGATGAAGCTGCAGGTAGGGTTGCCGCGATGCCTCGGCCTTATCGGCTCAGCGGTTCGCGTCGTCTCATCAACATGGCGATCAAGCCCTTGGCGAGACTGGGACTGGCTGGACGCCACACGTATGTCTTGGCGGTCCGCGGGCGCAAGACAGGCAGGCGTTATGAGACACCGGTCTCGCTGATTGAAGACGGAGATCGTTGGCTCGTAGCGCCCTACGGTGAGGTTGCGTGGGTACGGAACGCGAGGGCAGCCGGCGAGATCGAGCTCACTCGCGCGCGACGCACGGAAAGGTTTCGGATTGAAGAAGTGCCAGCGCAAGAAGCCGCTTCGGTGCTTAAGCGGTATCTCAAGGCCGGGGGGCCCGTCGTGCGTCCGTTCTTTGATGTCACGCTCGAGTCCTCGCTCGAGGACTTCATCGGCGAAGCGCCGGACCATCCGGTCTTCCGACTGCTGCCCGGCCCGCCAAAGTAGGGTTTGGCCTCAGCGGCCCTTGAGACCCGACACGGTGGCAGCCTGGTTCTGAGCTATCCAGTGACTGTCGCCTTGATCGAGGAGGAGCAGCCCGAACAGCCCCTCCCCATGACCCAGACGCTTCTGGTTGGCACCGGCAAAGCAGCAGTCCAGGTGAAGCCATCAGTTTCCGGCAGCGACGCTGGCGGGATGCCCGCTCCCGTCGCAAACGAGGCGCGAACTCAGGGGACGACCCACCGGGCAAAAGCGATTGCAGCGGACCCGCCCGAGCCGCTGCTCGCTAACTGTCAGAACGTCGCCGAAGCGGTCGCAGTGCGCGACGCGGCGGAAGAATGAAAGGCGATCGTGCGACTCCGGTCGCCGAGCGCTCGAGATCGGGCGATTCCGCGTTCGGAGCGCGTCGGGAGAGGCGGGAGGACACGATGGGCCCGGTCGGGCCTACAGACGGACGTATTCGGCGATGCCGGGATGCCCAAAGAGCATGGTCTCTTGCATGGTGAGCTCGCGCCCCTTGCCGTGCTCGCGGGCGCGGCGGTACATCGCTAATGCGATCGCCACGTCCACGTACGCGAGGCCAACCGCGTTGAAGTAGACGCGCTCATCAGCGCGCTCGCGGCCGGGCTTGTCGCCGGCCACGAACTCCGCAAGGTTGCCGGTCACATCTGCGTCGCTCAACTGGCCTTCTTTGTACATGCGGCTGAGAGTCTGGGTGCGGTGCTTGACCGTCTCCCAGTCGTCGCAGACGATCGTGTCGCACTGCTTGGCGACGGCGTACTCGTCCTCCCAGCCACCGACGTGGCTGTAGAAGGCTCCCGGTTTCATCCAGGCGGCCCGGAGGATTGGAGCTTGGGCATTGGTGGCGGTAACGAGTATGTCCGCCTCGCTCATGGCCCAGGCGCCGTCAGTGTCGGCGACGAGGAAATCGACGCCGGGAAGGACCGGGGCAAGCTCGCTAACGAACTGGCCCTCCTCCTCGGCGGTCTTTGCCGAGACCCGGCATTCGGCCAGCGAGGGGCGGACGCTCTTCAGCGCCAGCAGGTTCATCTTGGCCTGCTCGCCGCTTCCGATGAAACCGATGATGCGCGCATCCTCGGGGGCGAAGTGTCGGGCCGCCAGCGCCGCCATCGCCCCGACGCGGACGTTGGAGGCGAGCGTCCCCTCCATCACGGCAAACGGGAAACCCTTCTCGATCTCAGAGAGCACGAATAGCGCAGTCAGGCTCTGGAGCCCGAACGCGGGCATGTTGGCAGGGAACACCGACACCCACTTCATGCCACAGACGCCCTCGTGCCGCAGCGTCGCGGGCAGGCAATTGATCCGCTCCTGTGTCTCGTCGTTGAAGATCTGCACGATCTTCTCCGGAAAGAGCACATCACCGTTCCGATGGGCCAAGAGCGCCGACTCGGCGGCGTCCATCGCCAACCGGAAATCAAGACAGCCCCCCTCGAGCAGGTCTTCCTGTGATAGGTAAGTAAACCCGATCGCGTGCCGACCGTTGCCCAAGACGCGCCTCCCACCGCTCGCTGCACGCCCTCCCGGTGGAGGACCGCCGCCCATGCTACCGCGCACGCTTCAGCCGATAGCCACCTTGTCGCCAACCCGGTCGCGCGGCGCGAGACGGGCGGGACTGCGAATGCGATCGCCCGAGCACCGGGGCCGAACTGTCGAGATTTGGCGGTGGTGATAGCCGGAGCGCACGCGTCGCGGCCGGCGGCGAGAACGGCGTGCTTTAGCAGGACTTCGGCCTGAACGACTAGCCCAACGCTCTCGTGTGTCGTCCATCTCGGAGCGGGCTGCCGTTAGGCCGTTCGCGCTCACGCTGGGACGCTGGCGGGGGCGGGAAACGCGGACGCGACGCCGGGACCGAGCGGATTCTGCGACGAGGTTCTGGTGCCGGGTTTGCTTGGCCGGGTGGGCGGCGGCCGGTGCTCGGGCGGATCTTCGGTGCCGTCGGCGTTAGAGCGGGCGGAGCCGCGTCTTTTCGATCCGCGCCAGTTTCGCCTTCAGCCGTTCGTATTGAGCCTGCTGTCCGGGGGTGCGCTTGATGCCCGGGCGCGCAATGTTTGTGGTCTCGAGCGGGTCGGTCTCGAGGTCGTACATCTCCCACTGGTTGGGCACATTTCCGTGCACGTCGTAGTACTTGGCCAGCTTCCAGCGCCGTTCTCGGAGACTCACGACGTGGTTCGGCGGCTTTGGATATGGCCCGTTCTTCTGGCCGGATTGATAATCGTCGTAGGTAAAAACGATGTAGTCTTGGGATGCTGGCGCTCGCGGGGTCAGGATCTCCCGTGAGTAGTCGACTCCTTGCCAGGGCGCGCGCGCGGAGTGGGGCGCGTCGAACAGGCTCGCCAGTGTGGGCAAAAAGTCAACATGCGAAACCAGCGAGTTGGATCTCCGCGGCGCCTTGAACAGTCTCGGGTTGGAGTAGATCAGCGGTACGCGCAGCGTCTCTTCGTAGAAGTTGAAGTTCTTCTGCCGCGCCCCGTTGTGCGCTAAGCCCATTTCACCGTGGTCGGAGGTGCGGATGATCAGCGTCTTGTCCAGGAGCCCAGTCGATCCCAACGTCTGGAGCACTTGGACGAGGTTTGCGTCCGAGGCCCGGATCAGGTTGCCGTAGAAGTTGACGTAGTTGAGCTTCTCTTGCCGCGTGACGAGCGGACCGAGCCCGAGGTTCATGATCTTCAGGATTTCGCGTTGCGCGCTAGGTTTGGTCGAGAGGTCTTCATGGACAGTCTGGGGCAGCCCGATGTCTCCCTTCAGCCATAGCTTGAAGTAGCCGGCGTCGAGCCATTTCTTGGGGTATTGCAGGACGTCGTGGGGATTGACGAGCGAGATGATCATGAAGAAAGGCTGCTGCTTGCGCGCTGTCTGCTCTAGATACTCGAGCGCGCCCTCGGCGCCGGCGGCGGCCCTTCCTTCCGAGCTCATGAAGCGGCCATCGTGGTTGGCATAGCCGCCGCCGTCCTCGGAGATGGCCTGGTTTGCGCCTGCGTCGGGCGGATCCCAGCGCCCGAACCCGTACTTGGCGAGATCGGAGGTCCTCCAGTTGCGCCCATGCGGCTTGCTGCAGTGCCACTTTCCTTTGTAGACCACCTGGTAGCCGGCCGCGGCCATCACCGACGCGATGTTGGGTAGATCCCTCGGAAGCTCGACCTGCGGATTTTTGGGCGGGTGCATGTTTAGCTCGAGCGTGTACTTCACGCCGTGCTGCGCGGGAAAGTAGCCCGTCATCAACGTCGAGCGGGCCGGGGAGCACATGCAGGAGTCGGTGAAGGCATTGTTGAATTCCAAGCCGGTGCGCCGTAGGTAGGTCAGGCCGGGGAGGTTCCTCTCGGCCCAACCCGGTGGGAAATGCTGGATGGCACGGTCCTGATCGGTTATGAACATGACCACGTTCATGCCGTTGAGGTTGTGGGCCGGCTGGGCCGCTTGCGCAAGCGCACCCGGTGCCAGGAGCGCCGCGGGCGGCACCGCCGCTGCGGTCCGCAACAGCTCTCGCCGCGTCACGCCTCGGGACCCCTGCCGCTCGCTCATTCGACCTTTCCCATATTTGCCCTCGATACGCACTCGTCGCCCTCTCCAGGACAGCCGGGAAGCCTCTCAGAAGCGCCCCGGCGTGTCAACTCACAGCACCGAGCGCCGCCGAATGAGCCGATACCGGCGCGGAGCCGTGCTCGGAGCCCGAGCATTACAGGCACTGCGATGCGGGCGCGGCTGTCAGGCGTCGAGCACGCAGCGAAAACCGATGTGTGACGTGGAGGTGTCGACGGCCTCCGCTTGCCGCGCCGCTGGCCGGTACCGCAAGCAGTAGTTCGGCGCGCACAGATGCGAGCCGCCCTTTATCACGCGACGGGGAATCTGCGGCGAGGGCTGCGCCGGCTCATCGGCAGGATGCGGCGTCCGGACGCGAGGGTTCCGTGGAATGCAACACGGCCTGACCGGATCCCCGGGATGGCCGGGCGTGAAATAGTCGCCGGTCCACTCCCAGACGTTTCCGGCGACGTCATAGAGCCCGTAGCCATTGGCGGGAAAGCGCTTCACCGGCGACGTTCTCTCGTAGCCGTCGAGCCGCAGGTTCTGCCAGGGAAAATCTCCCTGCCAAGTGTGGCCATCATCCGCCCGCGCGGCGCAAAATCGTTACCCCACGGGAAAGGCGCGCCCTCAAGGCCACCCCGCGCCGCGTACTCCCACTCCGCGTCGGTCGGCAGTCTCTTACCTGCCCAGCTTGCGTACGCCTCGGCGTCCTCGACCGCGACGTGCACCACCGGATGCAGCTCCCTGCCCCCGACGTTGCTCGCCGGCCCCTCCGGACGGCGCCAAAACGCGCCCGGAGTCCACTCCCACCAGTTGCGCACATCACGCAAGTCCACCCGCCCTCTCGTCGTACGGAACACGAGCGACCCCGGGACCAACAACGCAGGATCGGCATCCGGATAATCCTCCGGGTCAGGCCTACGCTCGGCACACGTCACATATCCGGTCGCCTTCACAAACCGCCGAAACTCGGCCACGGTCACCGGATGCTCATCGATCCAGAACCCATCGAGCTCGACACCATGAACCGGGCCCTCCTCCGGATAGAAATGCTCCGACCCCATCGCGAAGCCCCCGGGAGGCACCCAGCGCATCTGCTTAACGGCCATATCGCGAACAGAACTCATCCCGCACCCGGTGGCGATCGGCCTGCTGCTCGAGTCAGAGCGACTCCATCGAAAGCATCACTTCGGCGCCACACAAGACTTCGATGCCCTCTATCCAAATCGATATCTGGGCCCACCCGCATTTTGACTCAATCATTCGCGCTCCGGCGACGCCACGGACGTTCCGCCCCCTCCCGCGTGGCAAGAGTCAATCGGTTCACGGGCATGCTAACTCGCCAGCTCGCCGAACCGAGATTCCACGATGCCACGAGCGCAACCGCCCAACCTCAGGCGGTGAAGGTCTCGCTGACGGAGGGTGGTAGGGTCGGCGAGAGGCGCCGGGGCCGCACGGCTGAGCCGACTGGCCTAGTTTCCTCCCGCCGCCACCTCGAACCCTGCATGCGGTTCTCTCGCACACGGCTCTCCGACGTTCTTCACCGTCGGCATTCAGCGTCCCGGCCGCCACGGCGCCGGGCACGGCGCGAACCCGTCAGCGCGACGCGCTGATCGTGTCGCTGCTTGCCTATGCAGGCCTCCGGCCGGGCGAGATGCGCGCGCTGTGCCTGGCGGACATCCACGAAGGCACGATCCACGTTCAACGCGCCGCCGATCCCGATGGCAGGGTCAAACCGCTCGCGCAGGACGTCCGCGAGTATCGCCTCGCGATCGGCCGCCCGCCCGACCCGACGGTGCTGCTGGGTGACGAGTCCGGCCACCCGTGGGACAAGACCGCCTGGCAGATTTGGCGCGCCGACCGCTGGATGCCCGCCTGCCGCGCTGCCGGCCTTGACCCGCTGCCGAGGCCGTACGACCTCCGCCACAGCTTCGCGTCGCTGCTGCTCGCAGAGGGCCGCCAGCCCCTCTACGTCGCGCGGCAGCCGGGCCACTCGCTCCCGGTGCTGTTCTCGACGTACGCGCACCTGTTCGACGAGTACGGCGAACGCAGCCAGCCGGTGGACGGAGAGGCTGAGATCGCCAATTCGCGGGCGACTTCATGTGCGTCAGAAGTGCGTCACAGCGCCAATTGAGGCCCGAAGTGGACTTCCCAGGGCCCACACAAACCCCGCATTAGCGGGGCTTTCTCTCAATACCGCTACCGGGATTCGAACCCGGGTTTCCGCCGTGAGAGGGCGGCGTCCTAGTCCCCTAGACGATAGCGGCGGGGTGAACTGCCAGTGCGGGCGAGAGGACTCGAACCTCCACGCTCTTACGAGCACACGGTCCTGAGCCGTGCCTGTCTACCAGATTCCAGCACGCCCGCGATGCGGCTTTAGTTTAGTCCTCGCGAGCGTCCCCGAAGGCCACAGCAGCAAAGCGGTCAAGCCTCATGGGCGGGGTCGGGTGGCTCACGACTCCACAAACGACCGCAGCTGCTCCTTGCCGTCGCCGACCGCAGGCGTGCCGTGTGCGAGCAGCAGATGGTCGAAGTCGAGCGTCAACAGGCGCGAGTACGAATCGAGTAGACCCTCCTTCACAGCCGCGGGGTCGTCGCCCATCAACCAGTCCGGCACGAAGCCCAGCGGTCCGTCAAAAGCGGAGAAGCGCACCAGCCCGTCGGCCAGCGCCACGGCCCGCAGGGACGGGATCTCGAGTGCCGTCTCATCGGGGCAGATCGCATCGATCTCATGAGCGATCACGTCTCCCGGCAGCCGATCGCCGAAATGAAATGGCTGTACACGCTGGCCGGCGGAGAACTCGTGTATCCCAGGCTCGCTGGCGTGAACCGTTAGATCGAATGCGTCGGCGAGCCGTCTGCTGTGACGGTAGTGATGGCGGTTTGTGAGCAGGATCGCCTTGGGCGGACCGTGCTGGCCGAGCCATTCCAGTGAGTCGGTGCGATCGTCAAAGCCCTCCGCCGGCAGCAGGGGATCGATCAGAACGCCGGGCTCGCTCACGTAGTACGAGCTGACCTCTTGGCCGATCCCGTCGTGCAAAGCCGTCCAGTGGAACAGGCCGGGGACAATCTCACGCATAGCCGGCCTAAAGCAGCGTTCCGGGGGTCTCGTTCCAGCGCTCCAGCGCCCGCGTCTTGCGCTCGTGCCCAAGCACGCTGAGCGCGCCTGCGCTCAGCGTGAGCCGCGCCCCCGCGCCAACCGGCATGTCCAGCCAACGCGCCGAGAGCACGCGCAGAATGTGACCATGGGCGAACATGAGCACCTCGCCGTCAACCTCCGCCAGAGCGGCAAGTAGACGATCGGCGCGGGTGCGGACTTGATCGGGGCTCTCGCCGCCCGGGCAGCCGTCCCGCCACAGGTCCCAGTCGGGACGCCCATCCTTGATCTGCGGTGTCGTTAGGCCCTCGTAATCGCCGTAGTCCCACTCGTGTAGCTCCTCGCGCAACTCGACGACGTCCCCGAAGCCGGTCAGCCGACACGTCTCAAGTGCGCGCTTGAGCGGACTGCTCAGCACGCCCGTGAAGGTTCGACCGCGAAGCGGCCGCTCGAGTGCGCGGGCCTGCTGGCGGCCGGCCTCGATCAGTGGTAGGTCGGTACGGCTGGTGTGCTGCCCACTCGCGCTCCACTCGGTCTCGCCATGACGGACGAGAACGATGCGCTCAGGCCCGCTCACGCCCTGCCGCCTCACACCGAACCGATCGCCGCCACTCAGCTGTCGCTGGCGTCGTACGCTTCGCTTGAGATCAGCTCCTTGGCCTGCGCTTCGTCGTAGCCGGCCGTGGGATGCTCGGCCTCGCAGTGCGAGAGCAATCTGCGCTCAAGTTCGCCGTCGGTTGCCGCGACGAGCGTCTCCCCGCAGATGTTGCACTCGATCACTCGCATCGCGTTGCGCTCACTCTAGTCCTCCGGTTCGCTCGATCTCATCCACCTTGGCGCGCCTCCGCACATGGCGCTCTTCCATTGAAATGGTTGCTCCCAGGAAGGCTGCAACGACCTCCGCGGCGAGCTCGGACCCGACCACTCGCCCGCCGAGGCAGAGCACGTTTACCCCATCGTGCTCGACTCCCTGGTGTGCGGTGTAGGTGTCGTGGACCGTGGCTGCCCTTATCCCGCGGATCTTGCAAGCTGCGACCGATACCCCAGCGCCCGAGCCGCAGACGAGGATGCCGCGTTCGGCCTGCCCGGAAACGACCGCCATTCCCACTTCGAGCGCCTTGTCGGGATAGTCGATTGGCACCGGACGGTCGGTACCGAGGTCGAGTACTTCATGGCCGGCCTGCTCGATCTCAGCGAGGAGCCGGGGCCGCAGCGGAACCCCGGCATGATCAAAACCTACCGCCACGATCACGAGCTCACCTCGCTCATCGTACGAGTCTGTAGTGAAGCGTGCTCGAGCTCGTGCACCGCGAGGAGCGCAGCACCGAGTACGCCGGCCTGCAGGCCGTGACGGGCTAGGCGAACCGTGGTGCGCTTACCCAAGCCGGGAACGACATATCCAAGCGCAATCCGCCTCGCGGGTTCGAGCAGCAGCTCGCCTGCCTGCGCGGCCCCGCCGCCGATCACGACCTCCTCGGGATCGAAAGTGTTGATCGCGTTGGCAATTCCGATCCCAAGACGCTCGCCCCAGGTCTCGACTATCCGCTGTGCCATCGGATCGCCTGCGCGCGCAGCGGCCACGGCATCGGGCCCTAGTGCCGCCTTGCCCCGCGCGCGCAGCTGCCCGAGGGCCGACTCCGAATGCAGCTCGGCCGCCTCCCGGGCAAGCCTGTCCAAGGTGTTTCCCGAGGCGACGAACTCCAGCGACCCCGGCTCAGGGAAGTGCTTCGGCGGCGCGGGCACCGACCCCGCGAGGTCAAGCCCCACGATGGTGTGTCCGAACTCGCCGGCGCCCCCGGTGGCACCCCTGTAGATTCGCCCGCCGATCACGATACCGCCGCCCACGCCGGTGCCGACGGTGATCATCACCAGGTCGCGCGCCACCAAGTTGAGGTGCTCGTCGTGGGCCTCGGCCAGCGCGGCGACCGTGGCGTCGTTGTCCACGAACACCGGCACGCCCACGCGCTCCCGCAATACGTTGCGCAGCTTCACATCGCGTAGCGGCACATTGACCGACGAAACCACGCGGCCGGTGTCGAACTCGACAATCGACGGCACACCAATTCCAACGCCGTCGAGGTCCTCCGAGCCGTGTCGGGCGACAAGCGAGCACAGCTGCGAAACGAGCGCCTCCGAGCTCGACAGCTCTGTGGATGCAAGCTCGGATTGCGAGAGAGACCGCTCGTGCAGCGTCGCGACCGCGACCTTGGTGCCCCCAAGATCGACGCCGAGCACATTCATGGGCTGGGCACTCCGGTGGCGGCCGCAGGATCGAGCAGCACCGTGATTTCACTCGCAAACGGCGCAAGCATCGAGGCCGGCACGCGTGGGTCGGGCTTCGCATCTGGGCCGAAGGCGGCGGCAACGGCGCCGGCCTTCGACTGTCCGGAGACGAGAAACACGACTCTTTTCCCGCTGCCCAGGATGGGGAGGGTCATCGATACTCGCGGCACGAACGGCTCCAACCCCGCCTCGTGCACCCCGACCACGAGTCGCTCTCGCACCGATAGCGATGGCTGGTTGGGGAACAGCGAGGCAAGATGGCCGTCCGGACCGAGACCGAGCAGCACGAGATCGAGCTGCGGCGGCCCCGCTGCGGCAAGTTCGCGCTCATACGCCTCGGCCGCTGCGTCCGGGCCCAGTTCGCCCTGCATCCTGTGGACGGTCGGCTGAGCTCCAGGGAGCCGATCGAGAAGGGACTGCTTGACCATCCCGTAATTCGACAGCTCATCGGTTGGCGCAACGCAACGGTCGTCGCCGAACCACAGCGTCGCCCCGCTCCAGTCGACACCACTCGCAGCCGCGATCTCATAAGCGCCGCGCGGCGTGCCACCACCCGTCATCACCAGGTGCCCGCCCTGCCCCGCTGTGGAACAGAGCAACTCGGCGCACGCCTGCGCGGGATTCTCGGACACCTTTAGATTCACCGGGACAGGCAACTCAGCGGAACCTCGCTGCGGCTGCCAATGCCGGTCCGTATGTCGGGTCGCGCAGGAGCGCCTGCCGCACGCCTTCGCCGAGGATGCCCGCCTCTCCGCGAGAGTGGCCGAGCACCTTCCAGGTCCGCTCCTGGCCATCGCGCTCGGCGTGTGCGCGAAGGCCACCGGGCCCGCGATCGAGCGAGAGCGAGAAACCAACCGCCGAGGAAATCGTCACGCCGGCCAGTCCGGGCGCCTCCTGCTCGACGGGCTCGATCCGCAGCTCGACCATGCGACCGTCCGCTGAAATCGTGCCTTCGAAGGTGTCGGCGTCTGTCGCACTCAGCGCACTCGCCTCCCAATCCAGTCGGGAGCAAAGCCACCCCGCGAGCAGAAGGGCGCTCGCGGAGGCGCCCACGCAGTGGCGGATGGCGAACTCGGTTATCTCATAGAGCGCTGGACGGCGCTGCCGCGGGTCGAAGCTGGCGGCCAGTCGCTCGCGCCAGGGGGTGGTTCGCAGCCAGGCCAGGTCGACCACGTAGCTCAAATGAAGCTGCGAGCGTGCGCGACTGAAGGCGTCGGTCACATCGGGCTCGTCGTCGGAGTCGAAGAGCACCACGTCGGTCAGCTCGGACAGCGCCTCAAACGTCTGGTCGTAGCCGTGCGGGGACCACACCATCGTGGGCAAGTCCGAGACGATGACCGGGTCGACGATGGTCTGCAGCCGGTCGAGGTGATCGGGCCCCATGTCGATCTCGACTATCTCGCGGATCAGCCCGAAACCGGCGGGGTCCTCTGGCTGCTCGTAGCTCATGACGACGCGTGCGTCCAGCGTTGACCGACCGGGCTGCACCGCGCACAGGATCGTGCGCGAAGCGTGGTAGCGCCCCACTCGCCGGAGGCGACTAGCGATCTCTTGTTTGGAGTCGCAATCGACGACCACGACGAGGTTGAGCACCCGCGCGGGCGCGAGCCCCTGGTTGGCAGCGTGGCGCACGCGCAGAAGGTCTCGCAGCGCCTCTTCGATCGCCGCGGGCGTTGTGTCCTGCTCGGTCCAGACGTCCGCGGCGGCGTTCGTGTCGGCCGCGATGGCGTTCATAACCGTCGCCACTCGTTGCCCGGCAGCAATATCGACGACGCCGCCGCGGGGCCGGAGGAGCCGGCGGCGTACTGCCGGATGGGGGATCTGGTGTCCTCGCGCCACACGGACAGCACCGGATCGATGATCCCCCACAGCGCCTCGATCTCGTCGTTGCGCGTGAAAAGAGTGGCGTCGCCGCGCATCGCGTCGAGGATCAGTCGCTCGTATGCCTCCGGCGACTGGGACATGAACGAGGTGCCGTAGTGAAACTCCATGTTGACCGGGCGGATACGCAAGCGCGGTCCGGGAATCTTGGCGCCCAAGGAGACCGAGACTCCCTCGTCCGGCTGGACCATGAGGATCACCTGATTTGGCAACACTCCAACCGACCCCTCCGTCTTGAGCGCCAGGTGGGGCACGGGCTTCAGGGTGACCGCGATTTCGGTCACCTTGCGCGAGAGCCGCTTCCCCGTGCGCAGGTAGAACGGTACCCCCGCCCAGCGCCAGTTAGAGATCCCAAGTCGAAGCGCCACGTAGGTCTCCGTCCTCGAGTGGGGATCGACGCCTTCCTCTTGGCGATAGCCCGGGACCGGTTCACCCTCCGAGACTCCTGGGCCGTACTGCGCGCGCAGCGCGACCTTGCTTACGTCGCGCGGCGTGGGAGGAGGGATCGACTCGAGCAGCTTGACCTTCTCGTCGCGTAGGCGGTTGGCCTCGAATGAAGCCGGCGGCTCGATCGCCAGCAGCGCAAGCAATTGGAGCATGTGGTTCTGGACGAGGTCACGGAGTGCCCCAGCGTGCTCGTAGTAGGAGGCACGGCGCTCGATGCCGATGTCCTCGGCGGCCGTGATCTGCACGTTGTCGATGTAGTTGCGGTTCCAAACCGGCTCAAAAAGGGCGTTGGCGAAGCGGAACGCCAGCAGGTTCTGGACCGTCTCCTTGCCCAGGTAGTGATCGATGCGGTAGACCTGGTCCTCCTCGAAGACCTCGAGCACCGTGCGGTTGAGCTCTTTGGCTGAGTCGAGGCGGTATCCGAACGGCTTCTCGATCACGATGTGCGTCTCCACCCCTTCCCTTCGTGCGAGGTCAGCCTCGCCGAGCGCTGTGACGATGACCGGGAAGAACTGGGGGGCGGTGGACAAGTAGAAGATGCGATTAAGTGGCTGCCCATCGCGCTCCTCGAACTCGGTCAAGGTTTGCCCGATCCGGCGGTAAACGTCGGCATCGTCGAATGAACCGGGCAGATACCGAAGGTCCGCGAGCAGGGCATCGAGGACGTCCGGGTCGGGCTTGGTCCGGGAGAAGCGCTGGATCGAGGCGCGGGCCAGGTCGCGGAAGTCCTCGTCACTATGGGGGGAGCGCGCGATGCCGATCAGCTCGAAGCGCTCGGGCAGCGACCCGTCGTGGGCGAGGTTGTAGAGCGCTGGAAGGATCTTGCGGTGCGCAAGGTCGCCGGTCGCTCCGAAGATCGTCATCGCGGTGGGGTGAACGGGCAGCCGCTCAAGACCCCCGACCAGCGGGTTGACCTCCTGTTGTACGGCGGGCTGGGCGCTTGCTGTGGCCAACGGCTCTAACTCTTCTACAGGAGACCCGCGATGCGTTCGCGCAGCGCATGAACCGCCGAGGCGGGGTCGCCCTCTAGCTTGACCCGCTCGGCCGGCAGCCCGTGCGCGCGCAGCGTCTCGATTTCACCGGCCGCCTGAGCGGCGATCAACTTGCCGAACGAATAGTCCGCGCCGGGTATGTCGGCGTCTCTACTTGCATCGGACACCAGTTGCAGGAAGCGACCGTTCGGCGGCCCGCCCTTGTGCAGCTGCCCGGTGGAATGCTGAAACCTCGGGCCGTAGCCGAAGGTGACCGCCGTCTTGGTGGCGTCGCGGATCACCGTGCGAAGCTCCGCGACGGCGGTGTCCAGCTCGTCTGAATAAGGCAGATAGCCCAGGATGGCCACGTACGAGGGCGGCTCGGCGTCTGCCAGCAGAGAGCGCAGCGCATCGTCGGAAGCCTCCTGCACCGAGGGGATTGAACCTGAGTCGAGTACGCGAGCGGTGTTGTCCTTGGCCTCCTGGACGTTGGGCTGGTCGAAGGGGTTGATCTCAAGCGCCCAACCCGCGACTGCGACGGCGAACTCGGAAAGGAAAAAGATCCGGCCCAGATCGGGCGCGCCGTGCGTGGTCACGGTCAAGGTGGGGTGACCGGCGCCGGCGAGCTGGTCCATCGCCTCGTCGACCCCCTGGTTTGCCTGCTCTGGGTTGCGCAGGTGGATGAACACGCGGTCGGAGCCGTAGGACTCGGGCGGACCCAGCGGCTCATCGGCGACCGGCAGCATGCCGCGTCCATGCTTGCCGGTCGACTCCGCCACCAGCTGCTCGACCCACAGGCCGAAGCTCTCTATCGGCTCAGAGACCAAGAAGGTGAGCTTGTCGCGGCCCTGGCGTGCCAACTCGCCCAGCACGGCACCCAGCCAGAGCCCCGAGTTGGACTCGCCGGAGTCGTAGTGCGCACAGTTTTGCTCCGCGACTTGGCAGCGGTGAAGCAGCGCCTCGATCCCCACCCCCATCAGCACCGCCGGCACGAGCCCGAACAGCGACAGCACCGAGTAGCGACCGCCGATCTCCGGCGTGTTCAAGAAACAGTGACGCAGGCCGTCGTCGCTTGCAATCCGCTGGAGTGGGCTGCCCGGGTCGGTGATGACCACGAACTGCTCGGGACGGCACAGCGATGAGAAGTAGCGGTAGTGCGAGATTGTCTCGACGGTGCCGCCGGACTTGGAGGAGACGATGAACAGAGTCCTCTCGAGGTCGACCGCGTCTTGGACACCCAAGACCACGTCGGGGTGGGTGGAGTCCAGAACGGTCAGCTTCAGCCCCTCCGCGCGGTCTCCAAATGACCTCCTGATCACTTCGGGACCCAGCGAGGAGCCGCCCATACCCAGGAGCACCGCGTGGGTGAACCCCTGCTCACGGCATTGGTCGGCGAAGCGGTGAAGGTCGGGCGCCGATTCGAGCATCGGCTCGGAGACCGTCAGCCACCCCAGCCGGTCCGTGATCTCCGGGACGCCGGGACCGCCCCACAGCGAGGGATCGTGGCGCCAGACACGCATCGCGACCGTCTCATCGAGCGCTCGCTTGACCCGCGTCGCGACCGGGCCCTCCAGATCGGTCGGGATCTCGGCCTGGATCGTCGGCGGGCGGCCCGTCACGACAGCGGCGCTTCGCTCCTCGATGCCGGCGAGCAGGCGGCTCATGGCCTCGTTGAACTGCTCGACCCCGTCGACGAGCAGCTCGTCGGTGACCTCCCGGAGGTCGATGCCGGCGTTTGTGAGCGCTTTCAGGTCCTCGGCTGGGTCCTGCTCGGCGGTACCCGGCGTGATGTTTCCGTGGTCGGCCACCGCCATCATCGTCTGCAGCGGCATCGTGTTGACCGTGTGCGGCGCGATCAGCTCGTCGACGTATTTGGTGTCAGGGTAGGAGGGGTTCTTGGTGCCGGTGGAAGCCCACAGCGGCCGCTGCACGGCCGCCCCGGCCTCCTCGAGCCGCTCCCACCGCTGGCCGGAGAAGATGTCCTTGAAACGCTGGTACGCGGCGCGGGCGTTGGCGACAGCGGCCTTACCGGCTAGGTCCTGCCGGCCCAGCTGCTCGAGCCTGCGGTCGGTGGCCGTGTCCACGCGCGAGACGAAGAAGCTCGCCACCGAGCGCACCTCCACGGACTTGCCCTCCTCAAGCCGACGCTCGAGGCCGCGGATATAGGCCTCTGCGACCTGTTCGTACGCCTGCACCGCGAAGAGCAGCGTGACGTTGACGTTGATGCCCTCGTAGATGGCCTGCTCGATCGCGGGCACGCCCTCAGGGGTGCCGGGAATCTTGATCAGGACGTTGGGGCGATCGAGGCGCTTCCAGTAGGAGCGGACCTGCTCGAGCGTGCCCTCGGTGTCGTGGGCCAGCTCGGGAGCGACCTCGAGCGAGACGAATCCGTCGCGCCCGCCCGCCTCCCGGTGCACCTGGGCGAGCACGTCGGCGCCCTCCTGGACGTCGCGGATTGCCAGCCGCTCGTAGATGTCCTTCGGATCCAGCTGCTCGCGGGCGAAAGCCTGCAGCTGATCGTCGTAGTCCTTCGACCCTAGGATGGCCTTCTCGAAGATCGAGGGGTTCGCGGTAACGCCACGCAGCGATTCCTCGGCGACCATACGTGCGAGCTCGCCACCCTCGACCAGCGAGTGGCGTATCTGGTCAAGCCAAACGCTCACGCCCGCTTCGGTGAGTGCCTTCAGGCGGGGATTTACCTCAACTGCCGTGGTCATTTCCTCAGTAGCCCTCCCACCGCTCAGGCCTCTTTCACCCTCGTGACCACTTCCCGCGCCGTCATCGCGACCTGCTCGGGCGTGAAGCCGAAGTGTTTGTAGAGCGCGCCGGCGGGCCCCGAGGCGCCAAATGTCTGCATCCCGATTGTCTCCCCTGCATCGCCAACCCAGCGATGCCACCCCATCGTGCTGGCGGCCTCGAGCGAGACCCTCGCGCGCACGGTTGGCGGCAGCACGGCCTGTCGGTACGCGCTGTCCTGGCCGGCGAAGTTCTCCATGCAGGGCATGCTCACAACCCGCGTGGCGATCGCGTCGGCCTCCAGCAGGTCGGCCGCCCGCGCGCAGATGTGGACCTCCGTCCCGGTGGAGATCAGAATCAGGTCGGGGGGGTCGGGCTCGCGGAAGGAGTCGCGCAGCACGTAGGCGCCGAGTTCGATGGCGTCGTCGGGCACCGCCGCCGGGTTCCAGGTCGGAACGCCCTGCCGCGAGAACACAAGTGCCGACGGATGATCGGTGGAAGCCACGGCGTGGCGCCAGGCGAGCGCGGTCTCGTTTGCGCCGGCGGGTCGGATCACCCTGAGCACCGGCACCGCCCGCAGCCCTGCCAGCTGCTCGACGGGCTGATGGGTGGGGCCGTCCTCGCCCAGGCCGATGGAGTCGTGGGTGAAGACGAAGATCGACGGCAGCCGCATCAGCGCGGCGAGCCGCATGGAGCCTCGCATGTAGTCGCTGAAGTTGAAGAACGTCGAGCCGAAGCCGCGGAGGTAGTGAAGGGTGAGCCCGTTGACGATCGCGCCCATCGCGTGCTCGCGCACCCCGAAGTGGATGTTGCGCCCCGCGTACTCACCGCGTTCCACGTCCCCCCCGCCTTCGATCACTGTGAGCGTCGAGGGGGCCAGATCGGCGGACCCGCCGACGAGTTCCGGCACGCGCGCGCCCGCCCACTGCAGCACCGCGTGAGAAGACTTTCTTGTCGCGGTCATGGTCCCGGAGGCGTGGAAGCGCGGGACCTCGGTGTCCCAGCCCGACGGCAGCCCACCCCGGACCAGTCTTGCGAGCTCGGAGGCCAGGTCCGGGTGGGCCTCGGCATAGGCGTCCCGGACCACCTCCCACTCGGCCTGCAGTTCGGCGCCCCGCTCGACGCAGCCCCGGAAGTGCTTGAGCGCCTCCTCGGGAACGTAGAAGTGCTTGTCCGGGTCCCACCCGTACGCCTCCTTGGTCAGCCGGACCTCCTCCTCCCCGAGCGGCGAGCCGTGGGCGCTCGATGTGTCCTGCTTGTGAGGCGAGCCGAAGCCGATGTGCGAGCGCACCATCACCAGCGAGGGGCGCTCCGTCTCGTCCATCGCTGCCTTGGACGCCTCCTCGAGGCGCTCCAGAGAGAGGTCGTCGCGGAGATTCTGCACGTGCCAGCCGTAAGCCTCGTATCGCTCGGCGACGTTCTCGGAGAACGCCTCCAGCACAGGACCGGAGAGCTGGATCTTGTTGTCGTCGTAGTAGGCGATCAGTCGCCCCAGCCCCAGGTGGCCCGCAAGGGAGCAGGCCTCGGAGGTGATGCCCTCCTGGATGTCTCCGTCGGAGCAGATAACGAAGGTGCGATGGTCGATGACCTCCTGGCCCTCGCGGTTAAAGCGCGCGGCCAGCATTCGCTCGGCGAGCGCCATCCCGACCGCGTGCGCGATGCCCTGCCCGAGTGGACCGGTGGTGACCTCCACCCCGGGCACCTGGCGATATTCGGGATGGCCCGGCGTCCTCGAGCCAAGCTGGCGGAACTGCTTTATGTCCTCAAGATCGAGGTCGTACCCGCTCAGGTACAGCGTCGAGTAGAGCAGCATCGAGGCGTGGCCGGCGGAGAGCACGAAGCGGTCGCGGTTGGGCCAGGAGGTGTCGCGCGGGTTGTGTTTCATCACGCGGGTGAACAGCACGTAGGCGAGCGGGGCCAGCGCCATCGGCGCCCCGGGGTGACCCGAGTTGGCCTTCTGCACCGCGTCCATGGAGAGCGTGCGGATCGTGTCCACGCACAGCTCATCGAGCGAAGTGGCGGTTTCGGTGCTCGTCACGGAGTGCTGTGGCTGTGGATCGGCGCCTGGTCGGCCACTGGGGTGCAGCATAAACTGATCGCATCCTCCGCAAGCACAGACTTACCGGCGATGGGGCTCAGCCGAACAGCACCCCAAAGCGGCGGTACTCCTCGACTGGAACCCGACGGATACCGGTGACCGCGTCTGAGAGCGCCACGGTGACGATCTCCGTGCCCCGCAGCGCCACCATGGTTCCCCAGCGCTGCTCGTGGACGGCGTCGACGGCCGCCAGCCCCAGGCGCGTCGCCAGCACGCGGTCAAACGCAGTCGGCGAGCCCCCCCGCTGGACGTGGCCGAGCACCGTCGCGCGTGTCTCAAAACCGGTGCGGCGCTCGATCTCCTGTTCCAGCGCATGGCCGATCCCCCCAAGCCGAGGGTGCCCGAACTCGTCGACCTCCCCGGTCTGGAGCGTCATGGTTCCCTCCTTGGGCAGCGCTCCTTCCGCCGCGACCAGGATCGAGAAATAGCGCCCCCTGGCGTGACGGCGGCGGATGAGCTGGCAGGCCTCCTCGATGTCAAACGGCTGCTCCGGGATGAGGATCACATCGGCCCCGCCGGCGATGCCGGCGTATAGGGCGATCCACCCCGCCTCACGGCCCATGACCTCGACCACCAGGATGCGGTGGTGACTCTCCGCGGTGGTGTGCAGGCGGTCGATCGCGTCGGTGGCGACCTGGAGCGCCGTGTCGAACCCGAAGGTGAGATCCGTCCCTCCGAGGTCGTTGTCGATCGTCTTGGGCACGCCCACGACGGGGACCCCCTCCCCGTGGAGCCGGTTCGCCACCCCGAGCGTGTCCTCTCCCCCGATCGCGATCAGGCCGTCGATGCGGTGGCGCTGGAGCGTCTCTGAGACCGTTTCCGGACCCCGCTCACGCCCGTAGGGGTTGGTCCGAGAACTGCCGAGAATCGTCCCCCCGCGAGGGAGGATCCCACGCGTCGACTCGATCGTCAGCTCCTCCGAGGAGTCCTCGAGCACGCCCCGCCACCCGTCTCTGAATCCAACCACAGCGTCGCTGTTGCCATCGATCGCCTTGCGCACGACCGCGCGGATCACGGCGTTCAGTCCCGGGCAGTCGCCCCCGCCATTGAGCACGCCGATTCGCACGCCCAAGATCCTACGTCGCGCCGGACTGCGGGAGAGCCGTAGGCTGTGGTCATGGCAGCCGGCTCGGCCAGGACGGGCGCGCTCTCGAAAGGACTCGCGCTGGCCGCCGCGGGCGCGGGCGGGGCGATCCTGGAGCGACGACACCTCCGCCGCATCGCCTCGGACCCGCAGCGCGCTGTCCTCGAAAATCCACCGAGGGGTCAGCCGATGAGGGTCCACTCTGCCGATGGCACCGTGCTGTACGCCGAAGTCTTTGGATCCGAAGAGCTGCCTACGCTGGTGCTGAGCCACGGCTGGACAGAGGGGATTCGCTACTGGGCGCTGATGATCCGCGAGCTCTCGAGCGACTTTCGGATCGTCGCCTACGACTTGCGCGGCCACGGCCAGAGCGCCCGCGCCGCCGGGGGTGACTACTCGCTCGCGCGATTCGGAGACGACCTCGCGGCAGTGCTGGCGGGCGCCGTTCCGGAAGGACACCGCGCGGTCGTCGCCGGTCACTCGCTCGGCGCCATGAGCATCGCTGCCTGGGCCGAGCATCACGACGTCAACAGGATCCGTGCCGCCGCGCTGCTCTTCACTGGCCTGGGCAGCCTGGTCTCGGAGCAGTTGCTGGTGCCGGTGGCCCGCTTCGCCCACCGTCTGCGCGATCCGATCGCGCGCCGGGCGTTCTTCGGCGCGCGCTTGCCCCTCCCGCATTTCTCCTCTCCCCCCATGCACGCCGCGCTCCGTTACATCGCTTTCGGCCCTAGCGCGACGCCGGCGCAGGTCGCTTTTTGGGAGCAGATGCTGGTGAGCTGCGCCGCGGACGTGCGCGCGGCGGTCGGTATCGCGCTCGCCGACATGGAACTGCACCAGGCGCTGGCGCGGTTGACCGTACCGGCGCTGGTCATGACGGGCGCGCAGGACCGCCTGACCCCGCCCTCTCACGCGCGGCGCATGTCGGGCGAGCTACCCCAGCTCTACCGCCTGATCGAGCTTCCCGAAACCGGCCACATGGGCCCGCTCGAACGGCCAGCCGAAGTCGCAGACGCTCTGCGCGAACTTGTTCGGGCCACCGACTCGCCCGCATTCTCAGCGAATCCGGGCGATTTGGCCCAGCCCGTCTAAAGCGAGTCGCGAAACTCCCCACGGGCCATAGGATCTGGCACTATATTGCAGTGACTTTTCCAATGAGCATGGCCTAAGGGGAGGCTCGTGCACATCGATCCGTATCTCGTCCTTGGAGCGGCGGTAGTCGGCCTACTTGTCGGCATGACCGGCGCAGGCGGCGGCGCGCTGATGACGCCGATGCTCATCGTCCTCTTCGGCGTCGCGCCGATCGCGGCGATCTCCAGCGATCTTGTCGCCTCGGTGGTGATGCGACCGATCGGAGCGGGCGTTCACATGCGTGCGCGCACGGTCAACTTCGGCCTGGTGAAGTGGCTGGCGCTCGGGTCGGTTCCGGCAGCCTTTGCCGGAACCTACATCCTCCACCTGCTCGGCAACTCCCACCACGCCGCCAAGGAGGTCAAGCTCGCCCTCGGTGTCGCC
>DASYAP010000135.1:0-22447 GCA_036501265.1 Solirubrobacteraceae bacterium
GTGTGGCGAACGTGGTATTCGAGATTGAAGTCGGGGTCGTCGACCCACAGCGGACGGCCCGTCTGCAGCGGCGGCGTGGCGAGCTTCTGGCGGTAACGGGGAACCAGGTGAAGCCGGCCGCGCACGTGCCTGAGATAGTCCGCGAACGCGGGCGGAGGCCCCTCGAAAAGCATGACAGCGCCGATGTGCATGTGCGACGACGGCCCCTCCTGATGCAGAAACGAGGCATCGACGGGGGTCAGGCGGTCGAGATGTTGTTGAGCCATTCGCGAATTCCGTACGTATTGAGGGTCCGTAGACCTCGCCGAAAGTTAGGCGAAGACTAACTGGACCTTAGGCGACCCCGCCTACACTGTGGAACGGAATGAAGCTGACGCTCCTGGACCCCACCCGCGTATGAACGCGGCGCCCGAAAACACCGTAACGGCGACGCAGGTCACCCCCAAGCTCGTGCTGGCCGCGCCGCGGGGATACTGTGCCGGCGTGGAGCGCGCCGTGCAAGCGGTCGAGGCGGCTCTCGAGTTGTACGGCGCTCCTGTCTACGTACGCAAGGAGATTGTCCACAACAAGCACGTGGTCAATCAGCTTCGTGCGCGGGGAGCGATCTTCGTCGACTCCGAGACCGAGGTGCCCGAGGACGCCACCGTCGTCTTCTCGGCTCACGGTGTGGCGCCAACGGTGCACGCCAACGCCCAGCAGCGACGCCTGCGCACCATCGACGCCACCTGCCCGCTCGTGACCAAGGTCCACGTGGAGGCGCGGAAGTTCGCTGCCGACGAATACACGATCGTCCTGATCGGTCACGACGGCCACGAGGAGGTCGAGGGGACGATGGGAGAGGCGCCTCGGAACATCGTGCTCGTGCAAAGCGAAGAGGACGTCGACCGACTTGAGATCAAGGATCCGAGCAGGATTGCCTACATCTCGCAGACCACCCTCTCCGTGGATGAAACTCGGGCGATCATCAACCGTCTGCGCCAGCGCTTCCCCGAGATAGTCGGCCCCCGCACCGATGACATCTGTTACGCGACTACCAATCGCCAGGCGGCGGTAAAACAGCTGGCGCGGGTTTGCGATCTCGTGCTCGTGATTGGCTCGCGCAACTCCTCTAATTCCAACCGGCTGGTGGAAGTGGCGCGCGAATGCGGCGCGGAGTCGCACCTCATCGACAACGAGCGCCAGGTCCAGGAAGAATGGCTCTCGGGCAAGCAGAAAATCGGTATCACATCCGGGGCGAGCGCGCCGGAGGAACTGGTCCAGCGACTCGTCGACTTCTTCCGCCGTCGGGGAACCACCGCGGTGGAGGAGCTTGACGTGATCCGGGAGGACGTCCGCTTCATGCTGCCCAAGTCGATCCGCCAGGCGCTGGCGGCCGCGTCGGCTTAGGACTTCGGGCCTGCCGCGGACGCTGGTCGTCTCCGACCTGCACCTCGGCGCGGCGCCGGGGAACGATGTCGTGCGCCACCGTGCGATGCGCACGTCGCTGGTCGATGCCCTATCCGAATGCGAACGACTGGTACTGCTTGGCGACGTGATCGAGCTGCGCCATGGTCCCGCCCACCGGGCGCTGGAAGCCGCGCGCCCCGCGCTCGAGCAGATCGCCGGGGCGCTACGTTCCCCGCGGGAGGTAGTGATCCTGGCGGGGAATCACGACCACCAGCTCGTTGCGCCCTGGCTCGAGCGGCGGGCGTCCGTCTCGGGTTCGCCGCTGGAGCTCGAGTCCACCGTCGACTGGCGCGAAGGCGAGCTTCTCAGCGCGATCGCGGCTGCGCTCAAGCCCGCTGAGGTGCGCGCTGCATACCCCGGCGTGTGGCTGCGCGACGACGTGTACGCGACCCACGGCCACTATTCGGACCGCCACAGCACCGTTCCCCTCGTGGAGCGGCTAGGCGCCGGACTGGTCGCGCGCATAGTCGGCGAGCCCCGCGGCGGACCGGTGGCCGTGGACGACTACGAAGGAGCGCTGGCGCCGATGTACGCCTTCATCGACGGGGTGGTCCGGCGTCGCCCCCCAAAGCTCGACCCGGGTGGGGAGACACTTCAGGTGCGCGCGTGGCGGGCGCTCAGTTCCCCCAACGGTCGCTTCCCGGTGCGCAGGGCGGCATTGCAGGGCGGTTTCTCGCTGGCGGTCGCCGGGCTCAACCGCTGCGGGCTCGGGCCGCTCCGCGCGGACCTCTCCGGTAACGCTCTGCGGGCGGGCGGCCTTTACGGAATGCGAGAGGTGGTCCGCCGGCTCGAGATCCCTGCCTCGCATGTGATCTTCGGCCACACGCACCGGGCGGGACCACTTCCCGGCGATCGAGTCGAGGACTGGAAGACCCCCTCGGGGAGCCTGTTGTGGAACGACGGGAGCTGGCTGCTCGAGCGTTCCTTCCTCGGCTGGGAGCCGGGGGCGAGCCCCTACCGGCCAGGTTTTTGCGTGCTCGTATCCGCGACGGGGCCACCCGAGATCACAAACCTGCTGGACGGCGTCGACCTTGCTGCGGCCGGGTCCCTGCTAAGCGAGACCCGGGGTAAAGCAGACGGCGTGACAGCGCACTCCCGCTGAGCAGGACAACTCGAGCCGGCCGCGCTTGCTGCGGCGATGCGATAAGAGCTCATAGCAACCGGGGCCTTCGACGTGCAGCTCGCGGCCGTTGACGGTCACCTTCCCCTCTCCGTCGAGCACAGCCCACACTCCGCCCGCCTCATATGGCCCCGAATAGATTCCTTGGTGATCTTCGGTCTGTGGCTTGAGGATCGCGCCCGGGCGATCTTCGGGACGCTGTGGCGGGATCGGTGGCCCGCCCACGCCACACAGGCTTTGGATCTCGCCCTCAGTGTCCTCGTAGCCGCCTTCCCCGTAGTGGTAGTGGACGAGCATTCCGTCGGCATCCCACAGGTAGCGCGCGGGCCAGCCGAGGTTTCCGTAGAGGCGCCAGATCTCAAGCTCGGAATCCACGACCACCGGGTGGGTGATTTGGAGGCGTCCGACCGCCGCATGCACCGCCGTTGGGTTGCTCGAGGGCGGAAATCCCGGGCTGTGCACCCCAATCACTGACAGCCCCGCGGGTCCGTAGCGCTCGTGCCACCCCTTGATGTACGGGAGCGTGCGGACCGAGTTGGCGCGGCAGAAGTCCCAGAACTCGATCAGGACGGGGCCGCCGCGCAGGCCGCGTATGTGCAGCGGCTTCGAGTTGATCCACTCGAGCCCGGGCGGGAACGGCGGAGCGGCGATGTGATCGACGGGCGCGCGCACCCAGCCGATCGTAGACCCCGCCTGTGGGTTCATTTCGCGCAGCGCACATGGCGACCCGCCAAGGCTGTAGGTTCGCCGCTACCTAAAGACCCGAGAGGAGAGCGTGATGTACGCGGTAATTCGACGCTATTCCGACCAGGGCGCGTCTTGGCCGGCGCACCCCCCCTCCGCGCATGCGCGGACGGGGGGTGCGCGTGCGCGCACCCGAACCAATTTCGATTTAGGTCACCAGCGGTACCAGCGTCTGCGGCCACGCTCAAACGCGGACCCCCCGGCACCTACGAACCAGCCGATCAACCAAAGGATTACGAGTCCGATTAGCACGAACCACAAGATGTGGATGGCAAAGCCGAGCCCTCCGAAGATGACCAGCAGTAGCAGCAGGACGATTAGTGCGATCATTTCGATTCGCCTCCTTCCGTGGGTATCTACCCCCAATCGTGGCAGACCAATATTCGCCGAGATCGGGTTCGGCCCTGCCCCCGCGTCAATTTTCGGCCTCGCTATACTCAGTGAAGTATTGAAAGCCGGGTGCATTTGAGGAGTTTGGTGCGATGAGCACTTCAGGAGCGGAGCTTCTCCGCGAGATCAAAGACCGCATTGATGAAGTAGACCCAGCGCAGGCACGCGAGCTGGCGTCAAATGGCGCCGTGCTCGTCGACGTGCGCGAGACCGAGGAATTCTCGGCCGGGCACATCCCCGGCGCCAAGCACGTCCCGCGCGGCTACTTGGAGTCACGCATCGAAGGGGCCGTGCCTGATCGCTCCAGGCATCTCATCCTCTACTGCGCCTCGGGCAACCGCTCCGCGTACGCCGCCCGGACCCTCGTCGAGGACCTTGGCTACGAGCACGTGGAGTCGATGCGCGGCGGGATCACGCTGTGGAAGGACCACGGCTACGAGGTCGAGGTCCCCCGGACGTTGACCGCCGAACAGCGCGAGCGCTACTCCCGTCACCTGCTGCTGCCCGAAGTCGGGCTGGAGGGTCAGCAGAAACTACTCGACGCCAAGGTTCTGCTTCTGGGCGCGGGCGGACTCGGCTCGCCTGCCGCTCTCTACCTGGCCGCCGCCGGCGTAGGCACCCTCGGCATCGTCGACTCAGACGAAGTCGACCTTTCGAACCTCCAGCGCCAGGTGATCCATTCGAGCGAGCGGATCGGCATGTCCAAGGTCGACTCGGCCGAGCAGACGATCAGCGCGCTCAACCCGGACGTCCACGTGGTCAAGCACCAGATGCGGCTGGGAGCGGACAACATCATGGAGATCCTGCCCGACTACGACATCGTGGTCGACGGGCTGGACAACTTCCCGACCCGCTACCTCCTGAACGATGCCTCCGTCCGGTTGAAGATGCCCGTCGTCTCGGCGGCGATTCTCGGCTTCGAGGGCCAGCTGTCCGTGTTCAAGCCATACGAGGGTCCGTGTTACAGGTGTCTCTTCCCGGTGCCGCCGCCGGCGGAGCTCGCGCCCTCCTGCGGCGCCAACGGCGTGCTCGGCGTATTGCCGGGCACCATGGGCTTGCTCCAGGCCACCGAGGTCATCAAGTTGGTTCTCGGCGAGGGAGAGCCGCTGATCGGTCGTCTGCTGATGTACGACGCGCTCGCCGCTCGCTTCACCGAAGTGCGGGTGCGGCGCGACGCCAACTGCCCGATCTGCTCGCGCGACCCCGAGTCGATCTCCGACGACGAGATGGGGGTATTCCCCGACTACGAGGCGTTCTGCACGGGCGCCCACTAGGGTTCGCAGATGGCAACCGTCCGAATTCCCCCGGTCCTGCGGCCGTCCGTCGGCGGCGAGAAGGAATTGACCGCCCAAGGCTCATCGGTCGGGGAGATCCTGCGCGATCTCGCGGCTCGCCATCCCCAGACGGAGTCACAGCTCTTCGCGTCCGACGGCGAACTCAACCGCTACGTCAACGTTTACCTCAACGACGAGGATGTGCGCGTGCTGGAGGGTCTCCAGACCAACGTTTCCGACGGTGACATGCTCGTTATCCTGCCCGCGATGGCGGGCGGCCGGTAGTCGCTCGCGCCTCGTCAGCCCCGGCCTGACCCCATCGCTATTCTTCGTGAAGCAATGGCCCTGGAGCCCCTCCAGAACAAGCCGTGCGGAGGCCGTTACGGCGATCTCGTCTCCTCGATCGGGCATACGCCGCTCGTCGAGCTAAAGCGCCTGAGCCCCAAGCCGGGGGTGCGCATCTGGGCCAAGCTCGAATCCCGCAATCCGACCGGATCGGTCAAGGACCGCGTTGCGCGCGCCATGATCGAGGATGCCGAGGAGAAGGGCCTGATCCGGCCAGGCCAGACGATCCTTGAGCCGACCTCCGGTAACACGGGCATCTCACTGGCGATGATCTGCTCGCGCAAGGGCTATCCGCTCACGGCGGTGATGCCAGAGAACGTGACCCGCGAGCGCACCGAAATGCTGCGGATGTACGGGGCCGAGATTGTCTACTCCGAGCCGTCAAAGGGCTCGAACGGGTCGGTGGAGCTCGCCCTTGAGATGGCCCAGCACGATGCCTCCTACTACATGCCTTACCAGTACGGCAACCAGGCCAACCCCCAGGCCCATTACAACGGCACCGCGCTCGAAATCCTCGAGGAGCTCGACGAGGTCGCGGCGTTTGTCGCCGGCCTGGGCACGGGCGGGACCCTGATGGGCAACGGCCGACGGCTCAAGGAGGAGCTCGGGAGCGAGGTCAAGATCGTCGCTGCCGAGCCGATGCAGGGCGAGCCCGTGCAGGGGCTGCGCTCGCTCGAGGATGGCTTCATCCCACCGATCATCGACCTGTCTCTGCTCGACCGCAAGATCTTCGTGACCAACCAGGACGCGATCGTCTTCACGCGCAGGCTGCTCGACGAGGAGGGGCTGTTCGCGGGTGTGTCCTCCGGGGCGATCGCGCGTGTGGCGGTGAGGATCGCCGGGGAGCTCGACGAGGGCAACGTGGTCTTCGTGGTCGCCGACGACGGGTGGAAGTACTTCTCGTCGGGCATCTACACGCGCCCGCTCGAGGAGCTGACGGATCTCGACGCCACCGTTTGGTGGTGAACGCGGCCGCAGGTCTGTCGAGGCGCCAGCTGTTGGGCGTCTCGGGAGCGGCTGGCGCCGCCGCGCTGGCCGCGGGATGCGGCGTCCTGCCGGCAAAGATCTCGACGCTCCAAAAGATCGCGCTCACCGTCGACCGGCCTGACGTCCCCATCTTGGAAGCGCTGCTGCGCCTCGAGTACACCCTTGCCTACGCGTACACGGCCAGCATTCCCCGTCTGAACGGTTACGGGCTTCACGCGGCTCGCTGGTTCTTGCGCCAAGAGCTCGGTCATATTGGCGCGGTCTCAACGCTGCTCAAAAGCGGAGGCATCAAGCCGAACACCTCCGCGGGGTCGCCGGATTTGGGGCATCCCGGAAATGCGAGCGCGGTCGTGGTGCTGTTGCACAGGCTCGAGACGGAGGCGACCCGTGCGTACCTGGAGGCGGTCGCGAAGCTTTCAAACGGGCAGCTTCGCGCGGTCGCGTCCGCGATCCTGGCGACCGAGGCCCAGCACGTCTCGATCCTCCGTAGGGCCCAAGGGCTCGAGCCCGTACCTTCGGCGCTGCTCACCGGAAGCGAATGAGCGCCACCCGCCGGGACCTCTTTCGTGGCGCGCTTGCCGGTGGCGCCGCCGTCGGCCTAGGGCTCGCGATCGGCGATGGCGGCGCGCTTGCGGCGGCGATCGCGCCGCTACAAGGAGCCAATACGGACGGGCAGGTGCTCCTCCGGCTAATGGAGTTTGAGCAGCTTGAAATATTTGCCTACGAACGCGTCGAGCGAACGGCCGCCCTCTCGGCCGAGGCCAGGACCACCGTGTCGCACTTCCTCGCGCAGGAGCATCGTCATGCCGCGCTGCTATCGGCACTTTTGACCAAACGCGGCGTCGCCGTCCCGCCCCCGCCCTCAACCGTGTCAGAGGCCGACGCAAAACTTGCCGCGCTTCTCGTCGCCAGGCGTCTTGACGAGGCCCACGATCAGCTGGCCGCCATGCACCTGCTGATCGGGATTGAGACGGTGGCCGAAACGATCTACCACCTGGCGATCGAGAAGCTCACGGGCGCCCTGCCCGAGCTCGCGGCGCGAATCCTAGGGTGCGAGGCCCAGCACTGGACGGGTCTGAGCTCAGTGCTGCACGACGGCGATCCAGTCCTCGCCGTGCCCAGCGAGTTTGCCCCCTTTGCGACGAACCCCAGCTAGCGTGCGTGAGGCCATGCGCATATCCCGTGAGCTCTATGAAGAGATCGTCGCCCACGCCCGCTCCGAGGCGCCGAACGAGTGCTGCGGGATGATTGCCTCGCGCGACGGCGAAGCGGTCAAGGTCTATCGGGCGACGAACGCCGCCGCCAGCCCACTGCGCTACGAGATCGACGGTGCCGAGCAATACCGCATCCAGATGCAGATCGAGGACTCTGGCCTAGACCTCGGCGCCATCTATCACTCCCACACCCGGACGGAGCCGTATCCCTCCCAGACGGACATCAACCTGGCCTTCTACCCCGATGCCGTGTACCTGATCGTGGGTCTGGCGAGCGAGGAGCCTGAGGTGCGCGCATTCACGATCCGCGAGGGCCAGGTGCGCGGCGCGCAGCTCGAGCTGGAATGAGACCGCGTTCGCGGCGGCGCCGGCGTGAGGAGCGCGTCGGCGATCCGGTCAAGGTGGCAAACGCCCGAAATCAGGCCGAGGCAGAATTCATCCAGGCCCTGCTACGCGAGGAGGGGATCCCGAGCATGCTCCGTAGGAGCCCTGGGTTCGACGTCCCGGACTTTCTCGCAGCTGGGCCGCGGGATGTTCTCGTCCCCGCGGCCGCCGCCGATCTCGCGCGCCAAATTCTGACGGAGGGCCGACCGCGCGGCTAGAGCGCGATCTGTTCTTTAGTTGTGCGATCGCTGCTAAACGAGGACGGGCTGGCGATCCGAGGCGATCGCCGCGATCTCCTCGGAGGCTCGCTCGAACTCGTCGTCGGAGAGCACCGGCGTGCCCTCGAACGGGAGCTCGCGTGTCAATTCGAGCCAGGAGCGGCAGCCGCCATAGTCATCGCGGACCTTGACGGTCACCGGACGCGGGATGCGGTAGGTGCGCAGCAGGATCACGTGCAGCGGGTGACGCCGCTTCCACGCGAGCCGCTTCTCCGCGTAGTCGGTCGTCCAGACGTAAAACGGCGAGAGCGAGTCGACGGTGCGGCGGTCGGCGACCGTGAAATGCGCGGCGACCTCGGCCCAGGCGCGGATCCGAACACGGTCCGGCTGGGGGATCGGAAGGTCGGCGCGGAGCGCGTGAGGGGGCGGCTCTCCATCGCTCCAAACGCCCTCCTCGAGCGCGCGCTCGAGCTCGGGTTGGTGAGAGGCTCGCACGAGCTCTGAGCACTGGTGGTCGAAGGTCGGATAAAGGAAGAAACGATCGTGGTCGAGCTTGAAGTGCTTCTCGGGCTCGCGGATACCGCCCTTGCGCAGAGTCAGCAGCTGCTCACCTTCGGCAAGAGCACGCACGGTGACGGACCATTCTTTAAAAGCAATCGGCATAAAAGAAAAAGGGGACGGGGTTTTTACCTATGGGCCCCGCGCGCGCAGCGGCTGCAACGACTAGGGCGGGGAGCGGGGATTTTAGGGGAGCGTGCCGAAATTGCAAATGTCCTGTAAATCAAACCGATCGAAGGCAACGGTAGCCCGAGCTCATACGAAGCGCAGGCGCTCAATCTGAGACCTACCGCTGCTGCTCAGTGGGCCGCAGCATGAGCTCGTTGACGGCCACATGACGGGGCCGGGTCACGATGTAGGCGACCGCGTCGGCGATGTCCGTCGCCTGAAGCTTTTCGACGTCGGTGAAGGTTTGACTGATCCCCTCGCGGATCTCCGGACGGTTGTGAGAGGAGAGCTCGGTTTCGACCGCCCCCGGTTCCACCACGGAGACCCGCACGTGGCGCTCGGTGACTTCCTGGCGCAGCGCCTCGCTGAATGCCCCGACGCCATGCTTGGTCAGGTTGTAGACCCCGGAACCCGACCTCGCCACGCGGCCCGCGACGGAACTGATATTGACCATGTCCGCCACGCCGCGCGGCTCGCCGTCCGCAGCTTTCAGCAGGTGTGGCAGCGCCGCGTGAGCGCAGTAGAGCAGCCCGGCGACGTTTACGTCGAGCATGCGCCGCCACTCCTCCAGCGGCGCGTCCTCGACCGGCCCGAGCAGCATCACGCCCGCGTTGTTGACGAGCGTATCCAGCCGGCCGAACTCTGCGACCGTGCGCTCCACGGCCGCTTCCGCCTCCTTCTGGGAGCCGACGTCCGCCTGGATCACCAGCGGGCGCTGGCCGCCGTCATCGGCGACCCGCTCCGCGAGGCGCTCAAGCCGCTCAGCCCGGCGCGCCACCAGCGCCACGGTCGACCCCAGCGTCGCCAGTTTGAGAGCCGAGGCCTCGCCGATCCCGCTCGAGGCACCGGTGACCAGCGAGACGGTCCCTGCGAGGTCGTTAGCCATCGGAAGAAGAGCGGGGCGTTTGGCAGTCATCGGGAGAGGCGGGCTGCTCAAAGCGCCCCTGGCGAACTTTCCGGTGAGCTTCAAAGTGCCCATCTTCTTTTTGGTGGGGATGAAGTAGATCTCCAGGTTGGCTGTGAAGCTCCCCTTCCACGAGATCCGCGCGGAGGCGCTCTTGGTCGCGAAGCCGCCACCCTGGCAGTAGAACGGGGGCCGCCACTGAGCTCGAACTTGCTCCCCCGGGGCGATCTTATGCCGGTCCGCACGCGGACGGCGAACTCTTTAGGAAGTCCTTAAACGTGCCGCTGCGACCGCCGCCGGCTAGGCCACGAGGACAGCCGAGAGACTGTCGCGTCCGTCGATGTCCAGCTTTCGGTAGGTGTTACGCAGGTGGTATTCGACCGTTTTTGGCGTCACGAACAGGGTCTGGGCGATCTCCCTGTTGCTATGCCCTATGGCCGCCAGCTCGGCGATGCGACGCTCGCTTGGGGTCAGCGAGTCGGGGCCGCTCAGCAGCATCACGCGGCGAGGCCGAGCTCCGGTCGCCGCAAGCTCGGTCCGAGCACGCTCGTGAAGCGCGGTAGCGCCGCCCGCCCAGGCCATGTCGGCCGCGCGCTGAAGCGGGTCCCGGGCCGCCACCCGCTGGTTGGCGCGGCGGAGCCCTCCCCCCAGGTCGACGAGCAGACGGATCGTCTCAAGCCGCGGCGGAGCGCCGTCGACGAGCTTGGCGGCCGCCTTCAGAGTGGCGAGCCCTACCTTCGGGCGCTGGCAAAGTCCGAGCACCCGCTGGGTGCGCAGTCGTTCCGTGAGAGCCTGTGTCCGGTCCGCCCGCGCGGCCGCCGTCCAGGCCAGTTCCTCGGCCTGCTGCCTATGGCCGAGGGCGAGCGCCGCCTCTGCCGCTGTCGCGCGCCAAGGGCAGTAGCCAAAGAACTCCACCGTGCCCTCGACGACACTGCCCGTGGCCAGCGCCGCGTCGAGCGCCTCCTTAGCACGGCCCTGGGTGAGCCGGACCCTGGCCAGGGAGTACAGGCGCATCGCGTCCTCGAGATTGTTGGACGCGGCGGCCGGGGCCTGCCCGAGCTCGCCCCAATCTCCGGTGGAGCTTTCGCCCAGGTTCTGCGCCCCACCCAGCGGGACGTCCTCGAGAAGCATCCCCTCAGCCTCGTCGACCTGACCTTTCTCGAGTAGGGCAAGCGCGTGATGGGCTGCGGAGGCCCTCGCGAACTGGCGCCATCCGAGGCCACGTGCCTCCCGGGCCACCTCGAGCTCGGATAGCGCGTCGTCGACCCGCGCCTGCCACAGAAGCGGCAAGGCGCGCATGTAGGCCGCCGTCGCAAGCGCGAACGGCCACCCGCGCCGACCCGCGTCCTCGAGCGCCGCGTTCGGAATCTCAGCCGCTCGCTCCAGCGCTCCTGCAAGGAAAAAGACGTACGAGACGAGACGCCAACCGATGCCCTGTGGCGTGCCGTGCTCCAGCAGACGGCCGCCGTCCCAAGCCCGCTCGGCGAGCTCGACGAGCCTGTCCGAGCGCTCACCGCGGAAAGCCTCATACAGCGCGGTCTGCGCGAGGCGGAGCCGTTGACCCTGCGTCAGTGGTCCCGCCGCAGCGCTCCCCAGCAGGTCCACCGATCGCACGAGTGCCTGGGCCTGAAGCGAGGGGACAACGGTAGCTGTGGCCACGAAGTCCGCCTCGAGCTGGTCGCGTAACTCGAGCTCCTCGGGATTGTCTGGCTCGGCGGAGAGCTCGGCCAGCCCGGCGTCATAGGCGTTGGCGGCCTGTTCGTGATGGCCCTGGCTGTCAAGGCAGCGTCCCCGCTCGAGCGCGAGTCTCGCCCGCCGCAGCGGTTCGTCAGTGGCGGCGATCGCTTGGGCGAAGCGATCGGCCGCTTCCGGGAGACCCGCGGCCGCCTCCGCAACGCCCAGTTCGGCGAGCAGATCGACGCGCGCTGAATCGCCCGGCGGCTCTTCGAGCGCGCGCCGCAGATACTGCACGGCGGACCGCGGCACCGCCCGCGCCCGCGCCGCGCGCGCCGCCGCCCGCAGCCGCTCGACCACCCATGGATCTCCGCGTCGATGGCTCAGGAGGAGATGAGCGGCGACCCGCTCGGGAGGCGCGCCCTCGGAATGCAGCAGCTGCGCCGCCTGGAAGTGACGGGTCGCCAGCTCGGCTGCGGGGATGTCCTGCTCCAGCGCCTGGCGCACGAGTGGGTGAACGAAACGAAGGGGATCGCGGGCCAGCAGGATCTCCACCTGTGCCAGCGCGTCGGCCGCCGCGGCTCCCGCATCGACGTTGAGGCCAGCCAGTGCGGCCGCATGCCGAAGCGGTACGTCGTCGCCTAGGACCGCGACTGCCCGGGCCAGAGCGCGTGCGGTCGGGCCCAGGCGGCCGACACGTACGCGCAGTGTCCGGATCACGGCGTCGGGCACGAGGGTGGCGGCCCGCCGTGCCAGCGCCGCACTGGGGAGCTCGCCCTCGTTGCGCAGCGCACGCAACAGCTCACGCAGGAAGAAGGGATTGCCGCCGGTCGCCTGGATGCACGCAGTTACGACGTTTTCGTCAGAACGCTTGCCGAGCTCTCTCCACGCGAGCTTGCCCACGGCGTCGCGACCGAGCGGAGAAGGTATCTCGACCTGGACGCGCGGATGGCTCGCAATCCTGTCGAGCACGTCCGCGATCTCTTGTCGCATCCCGATCCTGCCCGTCATCACAACGGCCATCGGCAACTCGTCGAGGCGATGCAGCAAATACAGCACGAGCTCCAGCGAGGCGCTGTCGCACCAATGCAGGTCGTCGATCGCCACTAGCGCGGGTCTGGTCTCGTCGATGGTTGCCAGGACGGAGAAGATCCCGTGCACGAGCCCCGGGTCGCTGCCGTCATCCCTGTCGGTGATCTCGGTTTCCGGACGTATCAACGTGCGCACCCGCGCCGGAAGCTCCGCGAGCACCGCGTTTCGCCGCTTGGCAGAGAGCTCGTCGAGTTGCGCGCTCAGCAGCTGTGCGGCGATGCCGAACGCGACGTGTCTCTCCAACTCGGCGCCGGCCGCGCGCAGGACTCGGAACCGAAGCTCCCTCGCGCTGTCCAAGGCTGCCTCGTACAGCCGGGTCTTGCCGATCCCGGCGTGCCCCTCGATCAAGAGCGCCTGTCCGGCGCCTTCTCGCGCCTGTTCGAGCGCTACTTGAAGCTGCTCGAGCATCAGTTCTCGCTCGAGCAGCCCCACGGCTCCCCGCTCCGAACGGCCTCGGCGATCTCCGCGGTCAAAACCCATACTTGGCATTGATAACCCAGAAAGGGGTCTTTCGCCGTTAAGCTACTCCTAAAGGGGTGTGAACTGGGCACGCATACAGGCCGCACGGACGCTGCAGGCGTTGAGCAGCGTTGTACTCCGTTACGCGGCGAGCCGCGCTCTGACCCGCCCCGACCACACATCCCAGTTAGAGCCGAAAGCAGCTAAGAGCGCGATCCCCACCCACCACCGCCGGGCGTCTCGATCCGAAGTCGCTGCCCAGCGGCCAACCGGCCGATCGATTTGGGGGGCAGCTCCTCTCCGTCGAGCAGGTTGCGTCCCGGCGCCCCGGGCTCGCCACCTTCGGCCCCCGAAGGGGCGTGGCGTCGGCGCTCCGAGATGATCGAGTAACTCAATGGCGCGGTTGCCTCGAGCTCGCGCACGACGCCGTCGCCGCCTCGATGGCGTCCCTGGCCCCCTGAGCCCCGGCGCAACCCGTACTCAAGCATTCGCAATGGAAATTCGAGCTCCAACGCTTCGATTGGCGTGTTGAGCGTGTTGCTCATCGCGACGTGCATTCCGCTGGGGCCATCGGCGTCGGCGCACGCGCCCTGGCCGCCCCCGATCGTCTCGTAATAGACGAACTCGTCCGATCCGAGCGTGACGTTGTTCATCGTCCCCTGGCCAAGGGCGTGCCCGAAGGCCTTAAAAATCACGTCTGCCACCCGAGAGGACGTCTCTACATTGCCGCCCACAACGGCAGCCGGCGACTGCGCGTTGAGCAGCGACCCCTCAGGTGCCACGACCTCGACCGGGCGATACGCGCCGGCGCTGGGAGGAATGTCCGGATCGGTCAGGACGCGCAGCGCGAAGTAGCAGGCCGACAGCGTGACCGCCAGGGGGCAGTTCAGGTTGCCGGCGTGCTGGGCGGCGGTGCCGGTGAAGTCGAATACGATCCGGTCGCCCTCCACGGTCGCCTCGAGCACGATCTCAAGGTCGCCGTCTGAGGCTTCGAGCGTGTCGCGGCCGCGACACATGCCGTCGGCGAGTTCGCACAGGCAAGCCCGGGTGCGTCGCTCGGCGTAGTCGAGAACCTCGGTGAAGGCGGTCCTGAGAGTCTCAAGCCCGACTCGCTCGACCAGCTCTCCGAGCCGCCGCACGGCGAGGCGGTTGGCGGCCAGCTGTGCCCGGAGATCGGCGCGACGCTGCTCTGGCCGGCGCATCTGGGCGGTCAGCTCGGCGATCGCCTGATCGTCGAGCACGCGCGGCGGGATGACGACACCCTCCTCATCGAGCGTGCGGCTGTCAGCCGGCATCGATCCCGGCGTGGGGCCCCCGACGTCTGCGTGGTGGGCGCGGTTGGCTGCGAAGGCGACGAGTTCCTCGCCGACGTAAACGGGCGTGATCACCGTGATGTCGGGGAGGTGGGTGCCGCCCCGGTAAGGATCGTTGAGTATCCAGGAGCGCCCGGTTTCCTGCTCCTCTTCCAGCACGGCGGCGACCGCGCTCGGCATCGCGCCAAGGTGCACCGGGATGTGCTCCGCCTGCATGACCATCTCACCGGCAGGGTCGAATAACGCGGTCGAGGCGTCACGACGCTCCTTGATGTTGGCCGAGTGAGCCGAGCGGATCAGGATCGCGCCCATCTCCTCGCAGACCGCGTGCAGCGCCCCCGTCAGGACCTGAAGCTCGACGGGATCGATCATCCGCGATGACCCTGCTCGTCGCGCAACAGCCGGATCGTGCCTGTGTGATCGACCTCGCCGCTCCACCCAGGCGCCACGAGCACCGTCGACTCGGACAGCTCGACCACCGCCGGGGCTGAGATCGTCGTTCCGGGCGCGGGCAGACCCCGGAACGTCTCCACCCCGAGACGCTCGCCATTGAAGACCGCTTCTCGCTCGCCCCGTCGCACCGAAGCCGACTCCGAGTCAGAGCCTGTCAGCACGACGTTTGCGCCGGGCACAGTGGTGCTGACGCGAATCGTGACCAGCTCGACGTCCTGGTCTGGGTCGCGGTATCCGTAGCGCTCCTCGTGTGCCGTCTCGAACGCGTCGCGCAGCTCCTCGGGACCCGATCCCGGTCCCGTCTCGACGGGCAGCTCGAACGCCTGACCGCGATAGCGCAGCTCGTACGTCGCGGCGACCTCGGCGTCATCATCTCGTAGCGCCTCGCGTCCCGCTCCCGCGAGCTCCTCTACCACCTCGGAAATCTGCTCCCGCCCGAACTCATCGCCGCTCAGGAGCACCGTCCGCTGCGCGTCGCGCCGACGTGGCGAGACGACCAGCCCGAGCGCGGCCAGCACTCCGGAGGCCGCCGGGCAGAGGATTTGAGTGATGCCGAGCTCCTCGGCGATCGCCGCCGCATGCAGCGGGCCGGCCCCCCCAAACGCGAGCAGTGCGTAGCGACGCGGGTCGACCCCGCGCTCGACCGTCACCACACGCAGGGCGCGGACCATCTCCGCATTGGCCACCCTGACGATGCCCTCGGCGCACGCCGTGGGCTCGAGGTTGAGCGAGCGCGCCAGCTCCCCGACGGCATCTGCGGCCAGACGAGGGTCCAGTCGCACATCCGCGCCGAGCGCCACGTCGGAGGGCAGGTAGCCCAGCATCAGGTCGGCGTCCGTCACCGTGGGTTCGGTGCCTCCGCGGTCGTAACACGCCGGGCCGGGGTCCGCGCCGGACGAGCGCGGGCCTACACGCAGCGCGCCGCCGGGGTCGCGCCAGGCGACGGACCCTCCTCCAGCGCCGACCGTGTGGACTGCCACGGTCGGCAGCGCCAGTGGGCGTCCCGCGATCGAGCTCGCGCCGCGCTCGTGCACTGCGCTCCCCTCGACGACGCATACGTCGCAGGAGGTCCCGCCCATGTCGAAACAGAGAGCGTCCTGTGCGCCCGCCTGGTCGGCGACTAACGCCGCACCGGACGTGCCGCCGGCAGGCCCGGAGAGGACGGTCCATGACGCGTGGCTCGCGGCCGTTCCGGCGTCGATCAGGCCGCCGTTGGACTGCATGATCGCGGGCTCCGGCAGGCCGGCGCTGCGCGCTCTCTCCACCAGGCGGCGAATGTACGAGCCCAGCAGGGGAGAGAGCGCGGCGTCCACCTCGGTCGTCGCAGCGCGCTCGAATTCGCGAAACGTCCCAACCACCTCGTGCGAGAGCGATATGTGGGCGCTAGGCAGGGCGGCGGCAAGCTCTCGCCCTATCTCTCGCTCATGCTCGGGGTGACGGTAGGAGTGCAGCAGCACGACGGCGACCGCGTCCGGGCCTGCCGCCGCGATCTCGGTAGCCAGCTTTTCTGCGGTACCCGGCTCGAGTGACTGCAGCGGCCCGTCAGGAGTCATCCGCTCGCGGACGCCGAATCGAAGCTCGTCCGGGACGAGCGGCGGCGGCCAGTCGGCGCACAGCCGGTAAAGCTGTGGTCGGTGCTGGCGGCCCAGGGCGACGACGTCGGTAAACCCCTCCGTGGCGACCAGCGCAGTACGAGCAACGCGACCCTCGAGCAAAGCGTTCGTTGCGACCGTCATCCCGTGGGCAAAGCCGCTCACCGCCTTGGCGTCCACGCCTGCCTGCGAGAGCACGGCCTGGACCGCAGCCATCACTCCTTCCGACTGATCGGCGGGCGTGGTGGGGCGTTTGGCTGTGACGAGGCGGCCGTCTATGGCGAGCACGGCGTCGGTGAACGTGCCGCCGACGTCCACACCCAGAAGCATGACCCGACGTTACACGGCGGGTGCCAGATTTGGTTGCCTGGAGGTCGCCTGTTCTAGGCCGCCAGCGCTGGCTCGAGCTCTTCGGTCTCCGCCAGGTGCTGATGCGACGGGCAGTACCCGTTTTGCGGGAGCGGCATCCGCTGACAGGGTGTGCCTTTGCGCGTGCTGGCGCGGCATCTGAGCGGGTTGCCGTACACGTCGTAGCCGTTGTTTGGCTGATTCCGCAGGAACTCGTCGGCGTAGCCGAGGTAGCGCTCGATTATCCGCAACACACGCGCCTGTATATGGAGCGGAAAGTAGATGCGAATGTCTTTGAACAGCGTCCGCGCCGGGTGAGCAAAGTAGTGGCGGTCGGTCGCGAGGCGCTCGACCGCTGACTCGCACGCGCGCAGCACTTCCTCGTGTGGGGTTTGGGCTCCCCGGGGGTTCGGATCCTCAATGATCTCGCCAGCGAGCTCTCTGTAGATAGCTCGGCTAAACCGGTACATGCAGCGTCACTCCTTTCGGCTCTCCCGCAAACGTCTTTCCCGCAAGCGGGCGCGAGTATGCCCTCGGCATATGAAGTGAAGGAGGCGGCGGTTATTAACTAGACGTTAAGCCGTTTTCCGGTCCATCAGGCGCACTACCGGGGGGTACTCCGAAGTCCCCATGATGGTCGCCGCGCAAACAAAAGCTCTCGATCGGCGCCAAAAACGCGATCGGCTCCAAACACCTTATGAGCGACAGCATTCTCGCGCGCCACCTCTCGGAGCCGGCGCGACGGCCGGAGTGCCCCAGTGCCGACGGGAGCCGGCCCTACGGCCACGATTCCCACACGGGCCTCGACCCCGGCGGAATTGTCACGTGCTGATCATCGAGCTCCGGATCGCGAGACGGGAAGTCGACTCTGCGGTGGGCGCCCCGGCTCTCCCTTCTGGTCAGCGCGCTGGCGGCGATCAGGCGGACCAGCGGGTGCGGGTGGCCCGCGAGCTCGCGCAGGCCCGATTCCTCGCGCTCCAGTCCAGCAGCGCGCCACAGCGCCGTACGGCTGTCTTGGTCGACCGACGGCAGCGGCGTCGCGGGCGACTCCTCAGCCGCTGCTTTGGTGATTGTTCGCTCGGGCCGCGGTTCGCCCGCAGCAGCCCGCGCCGCGCGCGCCCCGAAGACAAAGCACTCGCTCAACGAGTTCGAGGCCAGCCTGTTTGCTCCGTGCAACCCGGTACAGGCGCACTCGCCTACGGCGTACAGGCCGGGCACGGTGGCGCGCCCGTCGAGATCGGTCGCGATGCCTCCCATCATGTAGTGCGCCGCCGGCGCGACCGGGACAAGATCCCGCGCCGGATCGATGCCGGCGTCGCGGAGCGCGCCGACGACATTGGGAAAGTGGGCGGGATCCACCGAGCGCATGTCCAGATACGCCGAGGGGGCCCGTGTCGCGACCATCTGGCGTTGGATGGCACGCGCCACCTCATCGCGCGGGGCCAGCTCATCGACGAACCGACTGCCTCCCGCGTCGAGCAGCCGAGCGCCCTCGCCGCGTACCGCTTCGCTGACGAGGAATCCGTCCCTGCCGTTCGTGGCGACAACCGCGGTGGGGTGGAACTGCATCATCTCGAGGTCTGCCACAGCGGCGCCCGCGGCGTGCGCGAGCAGCAGTCCGTTCCCCGTCGCACCCGGTGGGTTCGTGGTCCGGGCCCACAGGGCGGCGGCGCCGCCGGTCGCCATAACGACCGCGACGGCGAGGATCGCGCGGTCATCGTCGAGTCGCACCCCCACACAGCGGCCGTCGAAGGTCAGCAGCGTCACCGCGCGGCGACCCTCAAGCACCTCGACGCGCCGGTCGCGGGCCACCTGCGCCGAGAGCGTCCCGAGGAGCCGGCGGCCCGTGGCAGCGCCGTCCGCGTGCACTATGCGGCGGGTCGAGTGCCCCCCCTCCAGCGCCAGCGCGAAGCTGCCCCGCGGGTCGCGGTCGAACCGGACTCCCAGCGAAGTCAGGTCGTAAACCGCCTTCACGGCCTCGTTGCAAAGCACGCGCGCGGCCGAGCGTCGGACCATCCCCCGACCAGCAGCGACGGTGTCGGCCAGGTGCAGCTCCGGGCTGTCGTCCTCCGAGAGGGCCGCAGCCAGTCCTCCCTGAGCCCAGTAACTCGAGGACTCGGCCAGGGTGGTGGCCGAGACGAGCGTCACCCGCGCGCCCTCCCGGCTCGCGCTCAGCGCCGTGTAGAGACCCGCGGCGCCTGCGCCGACCACGCACAGGTCGGTTTCTGATCTGCTCACGAGAGGTACGGTAGCCCGCACATGCCGGGCGTCCCCGTCTATATCTCCCATCCCTCCTCGCTCGCGCACGACACAGGAGCGCATCCAGAGCGGCCTGCTCGAATCACCGCGATCGAGGCGGAGCTCAACGGATGCGGGTGGCTGGGCTTTGACCGGATCGAGTCACCGGCAGTCGCGCGCGATGTTTTGGAAGCGGTCCATCCCGCTCGGTACATCGACTGGGTGCACGAGAGCTCTTCGAGCCCGACGTACCTTGATCCGGACACCGTGGCGGGACCGGGTTCGTTCGGGGCGGCCCTGCACGGGGCCGGAGGTGCTGTCCGGCTCGTGGAGCTGCTATTGGATGGCTCCGCTCCCACGGGCTTCAGCGTCCACCGGCCGCCTGGCCACCACGCAGAGGCCACGAGGGCGATGGGATTCTGCCTGTTTAACAACGTGGCGGTCGCGGCTCGCCATGCGCTCAATCGGGGTGGCCTCGACCGCGTTCTGATCTTCGACTGGGACGTCCACCACGGAAACGGCACCAACGACATCTTCCACTCAAGCAGGCAAGTGGTCTACGTCTCGATCCACCAGTCGCCGCTCTATCCGGGGACGGGGCCGGCGGGCGACGCTGGCTCGGGTCAAGGCACGGGATTCACGGTCAACCTCCCGGTGCCGGCCGGCGCCGGCGATGGGGACTTCCGCTCGCTGGTCGACCACGTGGTGGTCCCGTTAGCTCACTCGTTCGAACCGCAACTCATACTCGTCTCGGCCGGGTACGACGCCCATCGTGAAGATCCGCTTGCCAACTGCTTGGTGAGCGACGAAGGGTTTCGGGCGATGGCGGCGGCGATCACGGCCCTGGCGGCCGAACTCGACGCGCCGATCGGCGCTGTCCTGGAGGGCGGCTACGCGCTCGAGCCGCTCGCGCGCGGGGTCGCGGGAACGATGCGGGCCCTGAGCGACCGCCAGGTTGCTCCTCCGGAGCGCGTGCCTCTTACCCCGCTGGCAGCTGACGCGCGCAGGCGCCTGTCGCAGCGGTGGCCGGCCCTCGCTTTGGGCTAACCAAGAGCGCGCCAGGCGCTGACGACGCGCGTTGCCATGCGGTCGGCCGAGAACTCCTCTGCCCGAGCGCGTCCTGAAACTCGCGGATCCTTCGCCGCCAAGTGGGGGGCGAGGGCCCTGCCCCATTCGGCGAGGTCGAAGGAACCGCAGTGGGTTCCTTCGACGGCAGGCAGCACCTCCGGCGCGATCCCCACGGGGGTCGCCAGCACCGGCACATCGCATGCCAGCGCCTCGAGCACGCCGAGCCCGAATCCCTCTCGCTCGGACGGCACCAGCACCGCGTTGGCGGCGTTTACCCAGAGCGGCACCTGTCGGGGGTCGACGTCCTTGAGTGCCAACAGCGGCACCTGGCCCGCGAGCTGCGCGGCCCGGTCGAATCGTTTCTCTGGACGGGCCGGGTCTGCCGCAAACAGCAGGTAGGGCCCTTCGGCCTCCAGCCCGAGCGCCGCGCGCGCCTCGGGGCGGGGGATCGGCCGGAAGCGTCGGAGGTCCACGCCGCAGGGCAGTACGGCAACCTCTCGGGGCCACGCCCACCCAGGGACTCGTTGCGCCAGCGCGGCCGAGACCGTCGCGACCAGGTCATAGGACCGCAACGCGGTGAGGGTGATCGCCCGTGAGCGGGGATGGGCGAGGTCGGTGCCGTGGAGCGTCAACGCCCTGCGGCGACCTGATGCGAATAGGGCCGGCCAGGCAGTCAGCCCGAAGTGGGCGTGGACGACGTCGAAACGCTGACCGCGATAGGCGCGGCGGAGCTCTTGCGCGGCACGCGCGTACGCCTCTGCGCTACCCGGGGCGAACGTGAAGAGCTCGATCTCAACGCCGTCAAGCCGCCGGAGCGCCTCGACCTGGTCGCGCACGAAGCTGCCGTGAGCTGGGCGCTCACGGCTTGGGTACATGTTGGTGACGATCAAGGCTCGCACGGACTGGACGAGCGTAATAGGGCGTCTCACCGCGTCGCGGGTTGCCGCCGCCTAGACCGCACCGCAGACCGCCGCCGTTTCGCACCGCAGGTCGCGCCGTCGTTCATCAGCCGCGCGCGACCCCCGCCGTCCCCTCTGGCACCATTGACGGCAATGGCTCCGCTGGCCGACCACCCGGTCGCCGTGTTCGATTCCGGTGTCGGCGGGCTGACGGTTCTCCACGAGCTGCTGGTCTCGCTGCCGACCGAGGACTACCTCTACCTCGGGGACACGGCCCGCTTCCCCTACGGCGATCGCACGCCGCAGGAGCTTTGTTCATTCTCAATCGAGATCGCCGAGCACTTGCTCGAGGAGGAGGCGAAGCTGCTGGTCGTTGCGTGTAACTCCGCCAGCGCGGCCGCGCTGGTTGCACTCGAAGAGCACCTCGCCGCCACGGGCCGCGCCGTCGACGTCATCGGCGTGGTCGCCCCGGCCACCCAATTTGCAGTGGCCGGCAGCCACACCGGGCGCATCGGGCTACTGGCCACGCCGGCCACGGTCGCCAGTGGTGCCTATGAGACCGTGGTGCACGCCGCCGATCCCCACGTCTACCTGGAGAGCGTGCCCTGCCCGGACTTGGCAACCATCATTGAGCGTGGCTTTCAGTTCGACGACCGGGTTGTAGAGACGGTCCGCGGCTACTGCGCCCCGTTGAGAGCCGCCGAGGTCGACACGGTGATCCTCGGCTGTACGCATTACCCGTTGATCGCACCCATGCTCCGGCGGATCCTCGGCCCCCGCGTGACGCTGGTCTCAGCGGGGGCGGGGGTCACCCGCGGAACCGAGCGCGCCCTCGCGGCGCGGGGCCTGCTCAATGCGCAAACGAAGGAGGGCACCTACCGTTTTGAGTGCACTGCCGACGCCGACTCCTTCAAGGCGCTTGGAACCCGCTTTCTTCAGATGCCGCTCAAGGAGGTAGTACACGTAGAGCTCGAGGAGCGAATGGCTGCATGAGCGTCACCACCAGGAGCTATGCCCGCGCAGCGAAGGATCTCAGGCCGACCACGATCGAGCCCGGCTTCGTGCGCACCGCCACCGGCTCGGCCTTGATCTCGATGGGAGAGACGCGCGTAATCTGCACCGCCTCCGCACAGGAGAGCGTGCCCCGCTGGCTTTCCGGCAGCGGCCGGGGATGGGTGACTGCCGAGTACGGAATGTTGCCCGCCTCGACCGGAGAGCGCAAACAGCGCGACGTCAATCGTGGCCGTCCGGACGGCCGTACGGTGGAGATCCAGCGCCTCATTGGCCGGGCGCTACGCGGGGTGATCGACTTCGCGGCGCTCGGGGAGCGCACCATCTATGTCGACTGCGACGTCCTTCAGGCCGACGGAGGGACACGGTGCGCCTCGATCACCGGCGGGCTGGTCGCGCTGCGCCTGGCCTGCGCACGGCTGGTCGAGCTCGAGCTGCTCGAGCGCACACCCCTGACAGGCACGGTGGCGGCGGTCTCCTGCGGGATCGTGGGAGCGACAGCCCTGCTCGACCTCGATTACTCCGAGGACTCCACCGCCGAGGTTGAC
>DASYAP010000136.1:0-3282 GCA_036501265.1 Solirubrobacteraceae bacterium
CCTCTCGCGACCCACGACCACCATCACGCGAGCGATCACCGCGAAAGCGAAGCGGTCTCAACGCGCGACGCACCACCACCAACGCCCCGACCCCTGCCGCTCTTCATTGCCCGAACCCGCAACCCCGTCGATTATCCCCAGGCCCCACCACCAAGCCCGGCGTTCACACAGACATCCCTCCGCGACGTCAGATAACCGAGCGCGGCACATAGTCGGCGGAGCATCGCGCGGGACGACGGGCCGTCAAGAGAGCCCCGTCAGGGGTGCGCGAAGCGCAGGCCGAAGGCCCGACCTTGACGGCCCGCCATCCCGCGCCACAATGGCGCCGCTTCGTGGCAGGGGAGCGTCCGGCAGCGCGCCAGGCAGTCCGCGCTACACACACCCATTCCGACCGCGGGCTTTAGGCCGAGGCGTCCTCGCACGGAGGCGTGGCGCCCTCGCGATTCCGATCACCTTGTCCTGGATCTCTCGAATCGCTAGGAGGGCCGACTGGTCATCTAGCCGTCGAGCCGGCGTCGCTCGAGGCGATGACTCGCGCCTGGCCGGCCGAGTACAGCGACGTACGCGGCAGCGCGGTTGCCCCGGGGCCGGTCTACACGCCGACGCCCCTGGGGCGCCGCGTTCATCGCCGCGCTGGGGGAGACGACGCCGATGCGCCCCGCATCGCATCCTGAGGAGATCGCCGAGGTCATCGCTTTCCTTGCGTCTGCCCGCGCGAGCTACATCACCGGCGTGACGATCGCCGTCGACGGTCGACGTCGAGCGGTCTGGATAGGCATGATGCCGTCTGGGCTCAAGCGCACGACGATCCCGACCACGTGAACCATCCCCAAGGAGCCGACCATGTTTGACCATGTCAGCGTTCGAGTCTCTGACCTTCCCTTTGCCGTTGGCGCCCTTGGGGCCGGGCTGCGAGAACTCGGGATCGAGCAGACTGCGGAGACGCCGAGCTTCGTCATGTGGGAGAACTTCGTCCTCATGCAGGACAACGACGACCGTCCGCCTACCCGGCGCGTCCACGTTGCTTTCATCGCGAAGGCGCAGGCCGACGTTGACCGCTTCTGGCAGGCGGGTGTCGACGCCGGCCTGGTCGATGACGGACCTGCGGGCCCGCGTCCGCACTACGCCGACGACTACTACGCGAGTTTTCTCAAGGACGCTGCCGGCAACGGCTTCGAAGCGGTTTGCCGCAACGGCGATCGACCCCGCGGCAACATCGACCACGTCGCCATCCGGGTCAGCGATCTGGAGGCGTCAACCGCGTTCTACGCGACGGCGGGTGCGGCCGCAGGGCTGACGATCCGCGGCCACACCGCGGAGCGCGCGGGGTTCTCGGTCAGCGGACCCGGTGGTGTGTTCGGAGTGTTCGCCGGCGAGCCGACCGAGCATATCCACATCGCCTTCTCCGGCGACGACGACGCGGTGCGGAGGTTTCACGCCGACGCGATTGCGGCCGGCTATCAGAGCAACGGCGAGCCCGGCGAGCGGCCCGACTACCACGACGGGTACTACGCCGCGTTCGTGCTCGATCCCGACGGGAACAACATCGAGGTCGTCAACCACAACCGCTAGCGCTCGCCGCGCCAACCGGCGGAGCGTGCCAAGCGGTCTAGCTCTGTCCGACCGCCAATCGGGACCCCTGCGTTGCGACGGTTTCATCAGTCCGATACGACCCGCTCGCCTCAATCTGATGGCGAGCGGCGCCGGTTGAGGATTTGGGCCCGCAACGAGTACGACCTCGCTCTTGGTGTGGAGAGCGAGGTCGGAAGATCGATGTGAGGATCGATCTACAGACGTTTATCGGCAGCTCGGAGCCGGACCTTTAGCGATTTCTCGAAAAGATCTCAGGGATCTCCATTTGCTGCGAGGCGGGTGCCCGGCCAAGACCGTTCGCACGCTCGCTTCCGATGCACTGATGACGCATCTCCAACGATCGCTTATCTGTGCAGGCCTTATCTGTGCAGGCCTTATCTGTGCAGGCCTTTCGTGTCAAGAGGCGCTGTGGCGGTTTTGTTGTGTTTGGCGTCGGGGTCGTTAGACCTCGAGGTCGTTGTGAATGAGCGCCGGGAGCGGCGTGCTGTCACCCGTAGGGCGGCCCGGAGGGTCGAGCGCGGAGGGTCGAGCGCGGAGCGCTTGGCAGGCGTCGTGATGGCGCTATGGATGGTGGCGGGATGCGCGCGGGTGCCCATGCTTATCTTGGTCCGCGACTCGGGCTGGCTACCGATGTCGGCGACATGATGGTGATGGAGTCCCGCAGGGGACACGGTCGATGCGATGCTCAATCTTGGGAGGCCGCCCACCTGTTGCTGGTGGCGGCAGCGAGCGTTCTGGAGCGATCGCGGTGCATCGGTGAACAAAGGGCTCGTGCGCACGCCGTGAACCAGTGGGGGTTTCAGACGGGCGCGAGCGCTTGCTCGCCGAGGTCCTTGAGGTGTGATAGCTGCGCTTCAGGAGTTTGCGGGCGATCGTCAGACACGCGCGGTTATGCCCGAGCCGCTTGGCGGTCTGGTGGTAGTAGGCGTAGTCAGGAGACGCGGGCCGGGTCGCGTGCTGAGCGGCCTCATAGAGCGCCCAACGGATGACCGGAGGGCCTTGGCGTGAGAGATGGCCGGGGGCGCGACGCCGATCGGACTGGTGCACGGTGATGTCCATACCGGCGTAGCGCACAACCTGGCGTGAGGATGAGAAGCGGCGACAGTCACCCAGCTCCGCGACCAGCGCGACCGCGGTCAGCGGCCCGATCCCGTAGTGCGCCTGCACCGCCTGGCAGCCCGGCTGACGGCGGGCGTAGCTGCGCAGGTAACGATCCAGCTCTGGCAGCCTGGCGTCCAGCGCGTCGGCGATCTGCACCGCGATCGTGACCTGTTGGCGCGCGCCGTCAGACAATGCCAGGCCCTCAAGCCATTGGCGGCCGCCGGTGCGCATCAGGTTCAGCTCGGCGCGGTGCGCCAGGCCATGGTGATAGAGCACCGCTCGGATCCGCTGCTGCCATTCACCGCGCTCGTCAACGATCGCGTGGCGTAACCGCACCCGCGCGCGAAGATCAAGCAGGTGATCAGGAGCGATCCAGCATTCCGGCAACCGACCCACCATCAAAAGCTCACGCAGATGCCGAGCATCGGCACGATCGGTCTTGGCGTGCTGCTTGCGGCCGCGCAGCGCGCTGGTCTCCGCCGGCTCGGCCAAATGCGCCCGCGCACCGACACGATCAAGCTCCTGAACAACGAACCGCCACCCAGTCGTCGCCTCCAACGCGACCTCCAGCTCCGAATCTGCAAAGCG
>DASYAP010000137.1:0-11384 GCA_036501265.1 Solirubrobacteraceae bacterium
ATCCTCCCGCGCTACTCCTATCTACTTGCCGGCCTGATCCCCGAAGCGCGTCTGAAGATCTATCCGGACGCGGCGCATGGCTTCCTCTTTCAACACCACGCCGAGTTCGCCGCCGACGTCGACGCTTTCCTCGCCGGCGCATGAGCGCGTTGAGGGCGTCCGAGAGACGGACTGCCCTGCTGGAAGCGGCGCTCGATGCCGCGCGTGGCTTAGAGATGAGACAGGGGAGGTGAGGCCGAATGCCGATGATCGACGTGTACGCCACTGAGGGCACGTTCGCCGACCCGGCCGCGCTCGCCCAGCGGCTGGCAGCGACGCTGATGGGCGTCGAAGAGGTTCCGGCGTTGCCTATGTTTCGCCTCAACACCGCCGCGTTCATCCACTCTCTCCCCGGCGGGTCGATCGCCAACGTCGACGGCGGGAGCGATTACGTTCGAGTACAGGTGCTCACGAACCTGGGTGCCCTCGACCGGGCCAAGCAACTGGCTGTCGTCGAGCAGTTCACCAACATCATCGCCGACGCCGCTGACCGACCCGAGCTCAAAGAACGCATCTGGGTGCTGCTCACCGAGGCTCCGGACGGCGGCTGGGGACTCTGGGGACACGCCCACACCAACGCGGAGCTCGTCGCGGCCGCGCGCGCCGAGGCCGCGAAGCTGGCTGGCGGCAGAGAAGGATGAGCTCGCCGCGCTCGGAGACGCACTTCCTCGTGCTGCCAGGGGGCGGGTACGCGAACTATGCCGAGAACGAGGCCGAGCCAATTGTCGACTGGCTGCGTGGGCTCGGAATCCTTGCGAGCGTCTTACGCTATCCGTTGCACGCGCGGCACCCGGTCCCACTGCATGCCGTGCGATCCGCCGTGAGTCGGCTGCGGGCGATGGGGGCGGCGCGGGTGGGATTGATCGGCTTCTCCGCCGGCGGGCATCTCGCCGGTCACGCCGCGCTATCCGATGTCTCGAGCCCGGACGCGCGAATCGACGTAGTGATGCTCGGCTACCCGATCACCTCGATGGAGATGGAAACCTACCGGCCGGCCCGCCTGATCCTGCTCGGAGAGGACGCGCCTCCGAAGCTGCGCCGGGCCACATCGCTGGACGCGCTGGCCACAGCGGGCGCTCCGCCGTTCTTCATTTGGCACACGGCCGAGGACCCGTACGTCCCCGTAGAGCACAGCTACCGGCTTGCGGCGGCGCTCGCTGCGCAGCGCGTGCCGCACGCGCTGCATGTTTTCTCCCAGGGGCCGCACAGCCTGGGGCTCGCCCGCGGCGCCGGTGAGGCCTCGGCCTGGACGGACCTGGCCGCGGCATGGCTCATCGCACGGCTCGAACTTCTGGCACGAAGGGTCGGTGACCAACTACCCGCTCATGAACATCCGGGGGATGACGACCGGATGGCCGACGCGGCTGCAACCCGGTCAGCGCTCGCGAACGTGCCCCGAGGCAAGCCGCCCAATCTCGAACGCTGCGGTTCCGGTGGTTACCACCGGGTCCTGCGCGGCGAAGTCGCGTAGGACCTGCTCGTCGTCCGTCTCGACAACCGCGAGGCCGTATGAATCCTCGTTGGTGAGGACAGGACCGAACACGACCATGTCGCCGCGCTCGAGGTACGGGCGCCAGTGGCCGGCGTGGCTATCCATGACCGCCCGCTCCGAGTCGGTCATGGTCTGGGCGAAGTTGGGGCGAGGAGCCATGAGGCGCAGGACGAAGGTGGGCATGGGCGGACTCTATTCAATCAGTCGCGTGACTCAAGAAAACGCCGGACGTGCCCGTCACCATCAGGTTGCTCGGACATCCGCAAAAGAGAAAAGAGTCACAACATGAGCGAGTTGGCGAACATCGTGCTCGTGCACGGGGCGTGGGCCTACGGCTCGAGCTGGAGTTGGGTCGTCGAGCGCCTCCAGGCTACGTGGTCGGCCGGAGGACCGCATGGGCGCTGACGTGATCATCGGTCGCGACGGCAAGCCGCGCTGCGCTTGGGCCGGAGCTGGTGGTACCGCGTTGGGTCGGTACCACGACGAGGTTTGGGGTGAGCGCACCTACGACGAATCGGTGTTGTTCGAGGCGCTCACCCTCGGTGTGTTCCAGGCCGGGCTCAGCTGGGCGATCGTGTTTGGCAAGCGCGACGCGTTCCGAAGGGCCTTCCACGGCTTTGACGTCGCGCAGGTCGCTGCGTTGACAGAGCGCGACGTCGACCGGCTGCTGCAGGATCCCTCGATCATCCGCAACCGGGCCAAGATCCAGGCCACCCTCGACAACGCGCGCTCGATGAGTTCAGCATCGCCGAGCCTTGCGGCACTCGCGAGGTCTTACGAGAGCGCCCGTACGCGTTCGCCGCGATCCCTCGCGGACCTCCCCACGACGACACCCCGCGCCGATGCGTTCGCGAAGCAGTTGAAGTCACAGGGATACCGGTTCGTGGGGCCCACGAGCGTGTACGCGTTCATGCAGAACGTCGGCGTGGTCAACGACCACATCCACGGCTGCTTTCGAGCCACGGACTACTCCCAACCTCCAGCTGAGTCCTAAAGGGACGCCGGCGCTGCGACCGTATATCGCCGTACGCGCGACGGCGACGTCGACCCAGCTCTCGGCCAGATCCTCTCGCTAAACGAGTAGTCGTGACGCTAACCATGGACGGCGGCAGGGGCCATAGAATGTCCACGTGACGGGCTTCTACCCAGACAGGGAGATCGCGCGCGACTACGACAAGGATCTCTCTCAGACGCCGCGTGATCTCGAGGTCTACGCGCACGTCGAGGGACTTGTCGGGGAGGAGACCGAGCTCCTAGAGAAGGTGGAGCAAGACCGCAAGGAGGAGCACCGCGAGCGGCTCCACGCGATTAGGCAGGAGCTCGATCGGGTCTGGGAGATGCTGCACCGGCGCGCCGAACGACATCCCAGGTCGGGTGGCTGACGCGCTCCGCTCCGCCTCGGAGACGGCTGGTCGAAATTAGTGCGATCGGCGGCTCGGACCCCGCGCCGAGGTGCCAGGGCGTTTTTGAGCTTCTCTGAACAGCGCCGCGACGTCGGGCTCCATGTAGTAGTCGGTGCCGCCGTCGGCGCGGCCCTCGGTCGCGATCGGAAGGACGCGACCGACGCGCCGGGAGTAGCGGCCGGGCCACGCGAGGATCCCAGCTACCCCGTGGGCTCCCTTGTCCAGCTGAAGTCGCTTGGCGACCTGCTCGCCGCCGATCCGTTGACCGGGGGCATCCACGAGGAGGTCGAACAGCTCGCGCGCCGGAGGAGCAAGTTTGTGGTACAGCCAGGCGGCCTGGTCGGCGTCGTTCGCCGACCAGGCTTCGGCGCTTCCATGCGGACGCAGGCCGCGCGGGCCACGGCGCCCGTGCCCTGATATCGGCGGCGCGGTTCCCGCCTCGGCCGCGAGGAATGCTGCGAACCAGGCGTAGAACTCGGGGACGCGCTCCTCGGGGACGGCTACCGTGACCTGCTTGTCGGCCATTAGAGCTCGGTCGGCTCTACCGTCGGCTGGCGCTGCTCGGCGCCCTCGGGCTGCTCCGCACTTGGGCGTTTGTGAGCGCAATGGCCGCGATGGTGGCGATGGCCCAGATGACGCCCTCGTCCCCTGCGGCGGCTGCCTGGTCCTGCGAGGAACCGTCCGAAGAACGCGTGGAAGTCGGCGACCCGATCCTCCGGGACGTCGACCGTGATCTGCTTGTACTGCGTATCGGGAGTGATATTCGACTCCATTGATACTCCTTTCGTTGCTTACGGTTGCAAGCATAGCAGAAGTATTTACTTAAGTACAGAGAGGGGGGAGGGGCTCGCCGGGGAACATCACTGGACGCGCTGGTCACAGCCGGCGCTCCGCCGTTCAGCTACGGCTGACGGTCGACGGGCGGTAGGCTTGCCGAGTCGGGGGGCGCTCGACACGGACTGTCTGACGCGAGCGCCTCGGGTTGAGAGGAGGGGCTGGATGTCTGATTCGGCTTTGGAAGTGCCGGTGGTGATCGTGGGCGCGGGGCCCTGCGGCCTCGCGGCGTCGCTGACGCTGTCGCGGTTGGGGGTCAATCATCTGCTCGTGGAGCGCCACGCGGCGCCGCTGCATCATCCGAAAGCTGTCGGCGTGATGCAACGGACGGCGGAGCTATTGCGCGGGTGGGGAGCCGAGGAAGAGATGCGCGAACGGGGCGTGCCGGCTGAGTTCTGCCGCCAGATGGTTTGGACCACGACGCTCACCGGCGAGGAGCTCGGGCGCACACCGACACCTGATCCCGACGCCGACCTGACCGACCCGCCCAGCCCGACCTCGGCGCTGCGCTGCCCGCAGCACATCACAGAAGCGGTGCTGCGCGCTCGTGCTGCAGCACACGAGGTCGCTGAGCTGCGCTTCGAATGCGAGGTCCGCGAGCTCTTGCAGAACGATTCCGGTGTCACGGCGATGATCACCGATCGCGTCACCGGAGAGGAGTCGAGGATCCGCGCTGAGTGGGCGATCGCCGCCGACGGCAACGGCAGCGGCGTGCGCAGCGCGCTCGGGATCGACCGGAGCGGTCAGGGCGACATGGGGCACTTCGTCAACATCTTCTTCCGAGCGCCGCTGGGCCCGCTCGTCGCCGAGCGTCCGGCCTGGTCGTACGCGGTCTTCGCCCCGGAGGCAGTAGGAGCGCTGGTCACGCTCGACGGCGCGGACAAGTGGATCATGCATCGCAACCTCAGTGCCGGCGAACGCGTCGAGGACTTTCCGGCGGACCGTTGCGTGAAGGTCGTTCGCGAGGCGGTCGGTCTGCCGGACCTCGCCGTAGATGTGATGAGCGTGGGTTCCTGGATCATGGGCGCCGAGCTCTCGAATCGCTTCCGGGAAGGGCGGGTCCTCCTGACCGGTGACGCGGCTCATCGCACCACTCCAGACGGTGGAGTTGGAATGAACACTGGCATCGCGTCGGCTCACAACATCGCCTGGAAGGTCGGCGCTGTTGCCGCAGGCTGGGCCGGCGAGGTCCTCCTGGACACCTACGAGGAAGAGCGCCGAGCAGTAGCTCAACGCAACGTGGACTATTCGGCCGGGCGCGGGGAGGGTCTGGTGAAAATGGCCGAGGCGGTCCGCGCCGGCGACCTCGAAACCGTCCGTGCGGGCATCGCGGCGCGCGGCGCGATGGGCACACGTCAGGGAATGGACCTCGGCTACACGTACTCATCGGGCTCGATCGTCCCGGATGGCTCGGCGCCCCCGGCCGTCGAGGATCCGATGCGCGACTACGTTCAAACCGCCCGTCCGGGCTCGCGCGCTCCGCACTTTTGGCTCGAGGATGGTCGCTCTACGCTCGATCTCTACGGGGCCGGCATGGTTCTGGTTACTGGTACCGACGGTGACAGCTGGACCCGGGTGGCGCGGGATAATGCCACCGGCACCCCGCTAGCAGTTCAAACGCTGCGAGCGGCGGGACCTGGCCAAGAGCTGTACGGGATCGAGTCCGATGGCGCCGTGCTGGTGCGTCCCGACGGCTTTGTGGGATGGCGTGCTCGGTCGGCCCCTTCAGACCCGCTCGCCTCCCTTCGCGGTGCCCTGGCGACCGTGCTTGCGCGCTAGGAACAGCAGTGGTGCGCCGTTCGTGCGCGGCTATCGTGCTCGCATGATTGCCAGCTCGAGCACCACGGAGGGCGCCGCGGTGATCACGGGTGTGGGAAGCGGAATCGGGCGTGCGCTCGCCGAGCGCCTGGCCGGCCAGGGTCGGCACGTGCTCGGTGTCTCACGCGACCTGGGTGGCTCGGCGGCGACAGCCGCACTGCCTGCCAGATTCGACGTCGTGACCGCGGACCTGAGCACGAGCGAGGGCATCGCAGGGGCGCTCGAGCAGATTCACGATCTCGCTGACGAAAGGGGCGAGCAGATCGACATCCTGGTCCATTGCGCCGGCACGGTCGGAGCGCTCGGACCCGTCTACGAGCGCACTGAAGGCGAGATCGACACCATGCTGACGCTGCACGCCAAGGCGCCGCTGCTGCTCACGACCGGCCTGAGGGACGTCCTATCGAGCGGCGCGCGCGTGCTCAGCATCTCGACCCGCGCGGCGCGTGCCACGTTCCCAGGCGTCTCGATGTACGCGATGGCAAAGCACGCCCAAGACTCCGTCGCGACGAGTCTGCGGCTCGAGCTCGCGCCCGACGTACTCGTCGCGTCGGCGATCCCGGGCGAGGTCGACACGGGGATGCAGGCCGATCTTCGTGCACCGGATCCGAGCGTGTTCGCACTGGCGGAGTTCTTCCGCCAGAACGAGCCCAACCTGATTCCGGTCGAGGTGGCAGTGGACTTTCTGACCTGGGTGCTGGCTGAGACCGCCGACGCCGAGTACCCGCGCGAGTCCGATTGGTATATCTACGACCCGTCGCTGCACTCGCGGTGGCTACCACCTGGGCGCGAGTTCTCTTACCCGGAGCCGCCTTAGCTCCGCACCGGCCTTAGCTGCGGTTCGGGACGATCCACTGCGCGTGTGCTTGACGCATGGGATCGGGCGACCCCAGCCAGAGGAGCCATAGGATTGCGCTGTGCCGTTCACGCTGAGGAACTTAAAGGAGGATCTGGAGGACGTCGGCTCCAGGTTCGACGGCGCGCCGGACCTGGAGTTCCGCTTGGCGACCGAGGCGCTCGAGCTCGAGAAATCGGGTTTGGGCTACCAGCGCGTCCCGTCGGGCTATCGCTTTCCGTACGGCCACACGCACAAGGAGCAGGAGGAGGTGTACGTGGTCTTGCGTGGGAGCGGGCGGATGAAGCTCGACGACGAGATCGTCGAGCTCAAGGAATGGGACGCGGTGCGCGTCTCGCCCGGTACGTGGCGAGGCTACGAGGCCGGGCCCGAGGGTCTCGAGATTCTCGTCGTCGGCGCGCCCAATCTAGGCGAGGCTCCGCGTGAAGACGTCGATGGCCAGCGCGACTGGTGGGCCGACTAGCCCCACGTCGATGAAGCGGGGAGAAAGGGCTCACTCAGCCGGAAGCGTGCTTGAGGCAGCGCCCGACCGATGAGAGGCCGCGACTCGATCGCGGTCGACCAAACGGTCGCGTGAGTACCCCAACGCCTGGGGCACGCTTCAGGAGGGCTGGCCTGGCGACTCTATCCCGCGCCCGCCAGGTTCTCGCGCTCGCTTGCTCGCCTTGTTAAGCGCCCGGTTCCGCGGCGGTGGTCATGGCGCTCAGGAGGCGGTCTATGTCGCCTTGGGTCGTATGTAAATGCGGAGCGATCCGCAGCGAGTTCCCCCGGACGCTGGCGATCACCCCATCATCGTTCAGCCGGCGTGCTATCTCGCTCGCCCGGTCCCGCGGAATCTCGATACCGAGCATATGCGGGCCCCGCTGACCACGGCTGGGAGTCGTTAGTCCAAGGGCCCCGGCCGCCGCTGCGACTTGATCAGTTACGGCTTGGAGGCTTGCGGCGACGCCATTAATTGTCCACTCAAGCAGCTGCTCGGCGGCTGCGATCGCCATCGGGACCAGGCCGAAATTTGTGCGCTGCCCGACATCGAAGCGTCTCGCGCCCGGCCGGTATTCGTCGGTGTAGTCAACTAGCCCGGCGAAATCATCGGACCCAGCGCGGTTGATCCAGTTTTCCTCCAGCGGCTCACCGTCGCGAAACCGCTCGCCCACATAAAGACAGCCGAGACCCAACGGGCCGAGCAGCCACTTATATCCAACCGACACCACGAAATCCGGCCGCACCCGCGAGATATCGAGCGACATCGCACCGAGCGATTGGCTTGCGTCAATCGCGACCATGGCTCCGACCCGCCGCGCAGCGGGAACGACGACTTCCAGATCGACCATGGAGCCGTCTGTCCAATGGACGTTCGGGACAGACATCACGGCGGTGCGTTCGCTCAGCACGGCCAGCACCGCGTCGGTCCAGGTCGCACCCCGCTCACGCTGGGCAAACACGAGCTCAGATCCGGTTCGAAGGCAGAATCGGCGCCAGGTGTAGTAGTTAGACGGGTACTCGTCCGCGAGCAATACGACCTGATCGCCTGACCGTGCCGGGATATTTCGCGCTGCGACGGCGAATCCGTAGCTCGACGCCGGAATCAGCGCCACGCCCTCGGCGTCGGTACCGAGGATCCCGGCATAGCCGCGTCGCAGCCGCTCAACATCGTCGAACCAGTCGCCCGCAGTCACGTGCCACGGTTCCGCACGGCGGGCGACCCCCAACTCGCCCGCCTCCCGGACCGCGCGAAGCAACACCGACATGTTTGCCGTGTTGAAGTACGCAACGTCTTCAGGAACTTCGAAGAGGTGGCGCTGTGAACCAAGATCGATTTGCAACCCTCCCGGCTTTCGCCCGCTCGCACCGTCTGTGCAGCGAGCTTTGAACGATAACCCGCTTAGCGCCGCCCATGAAAACGTGCAGCCTGCACGCCACGACCGACGCCTCCGAATGAGCGTCGGCGGTGCAAAGTGAGTTGTTGACAAGCGATCGGTCGCGATCTAGCCTCGGCCGATTCGCGAGGGACCGTGTGCCGGGATAACAGCATCGGAGGGATAACGTGTCAATTGTCCACTGCATGAGCAGACGCGCGGCGGCCCTAGCGGGCAGCCTGGTTGGAGCGGTCATATTGGTGACTGCGGCCATCATCGTGTCGACTGGAGCGGGTGCCGCGGCGGCCCCTAGCAGGCCCGGGTGGGTTGCGACCTGGACGGCGAGTCCCTTTGGTGGTGGTAGTACTCAGTTCAGCGACCAGACGGTGCGCAACATTATCTACACCAGCGTCGGTGGCAGCGAGGTCCGGGTACGGTTGAGCAACACGTTCGGCAGCGGCCCGGTCGAGGTTGGTGCCACCAGCTTGGGTGTGGTGCTCAACGGAGCCCAGCTTGTCCCCGGGAGGAGCCACACGGTGACGTTCGGCGGTCACACTTCGGTGACGATTCCCGCCGGTAAGCAGGTTTTGAGCGACGCGATACGCATGCGGGTACCTCGCCTCACGGAGCTTGCGGTCGATTTGTACCTCCCGCATCCGACCGGCCCCGCCACGTATCACCAGCTTGCTTGGGAGACAAACTTCGTTGCGTCGGGAGACCACGCCGGCGAGTCCGCGAGCACCGCGTATACGACCAAGACCGGAGCGTGGTACTTCGTGGACGGTGTTGATGTGCGCAACCCCGCGACGCCCGGGACCGTCGTGGCCTTTGGAGACTCGATCACCGACGTCGGTCATTCCGAGGTCGATTCCAACGCCCGCTGGCCCAACTACCTAGCTCGGCGCCTCAGTGCCGTGCTGGGCAACAAGGCACCGGCCGTCGTGAATGCCGGTATCAGTGGGAACCGAGTGCTCAACGATTCGACGTGCTTCGGGCAAAGTGCCTTGGCCCGTTTCCGGCGTGATGCGTTGTCCCAGCCAGGGGTGAGAGCGGTGATCCTGCTCGAGGGCATCAACGACATCGGCTTCAGCGGAGAGCAGGACAGCGGCTGTTTCGCGCCCAACAATCGTGGGGTCACTGCCGCCCAGATCGAGGCGGGCTATCGACGGCTGATCAAGATGGCGCACGCGAGTGACGTCAAGATCTTTGCTGGGACGCTCACGCCTTTCCTCGGCTCGAACTGTGTCTATGGCGGCAACTTCGGTACCCGCAAGGGTGAGGCGCTGCGGGAACGTGTCAATCATTGGATACGAACCAGCCACGCCTTCGACGGCGTTGTGGACTTCGCCCGGGCCACTGCCAGTCCGTACAACTCGCGATATCTCAACGCTGCCTACAACAGCACGGGAGGTTCCGCTTGCCAAACTGGTGACAGCTTGCATCCGAACGATCTCGGAGACCAGGTAATTGCACACGCAATACCTCTGCGCTGGTTCCGTAGGTGATCGACATCGAACTCCTCGAAACGTAGTCGAGAAGGAGTTAGTCCGCCGCGCCTGTCCGTTGAGCTCACTCGGCCGGCAGCCAGTCCTCGGTCAGCATCAGCCAGAACGCAAGGCCCGCGAACTGGCGGTAGCGCCGGAAGGCCCGCTCTATTCCCTTGTCGGTGATCCGCGGGCGACCGCTCATGCGCCGGTAGTTCGGCCGCGTCCACGAGTCGAGGATCAGCCGCTCGTAGCGGCCGAGCAACATCATCATGTGCGCCACTGCGTAAGGTCCAACCCCGGCGATCTTCAGTAGGCGGTCCGCCACCTCCTGATCCGGCAGCCCCGGGTCGCTCAGCGCCTCGAGCTCGAGCCGGCCGGAGGCGACGTCTTCGGCGAGAGTACGTAGATACGGCCCCCGGTAGCCGGCGCGGGCAACATCCCGGAAGAACGCGTCGCCAGCATTCGCGACCGTCCCTGGTGCCGGGAACGCGCGGCGCTCTGGGACACCAGCCGCGGGCGTGCCTAGCTCGCGGACGAGCGCGCTGACCATCCGCACCGTCGCTGACCATGCGCAGTTGGTCGTGCAGGTCGTCTTGACGAGGTCCTCGAACACCGTCGGGCTCCGCATCATCCGCCCCGCGCCGGCGACGACCCAGGCAAGCGCCGGATCGGGAGCGGCGAGGAGATAGAAGGCGCTCAGGTCCTCGTCGAGCCGCAGCATGTGGCGGATCTGCGCCACCAGCGCGGGTCGGTGCGTGCTCGGGGGTGCGTTGGCGCCCGCGCTCAGCGAGGCGCGTCCGGCACCATGGGAGGTGACTTCCACGACCCAGCCGCTTCCGCCCGCCGTCAGCACCGTGCTCAGGCGGGTTCCATCGGGGGCGATCTCATTCGGCGGCAGGTCGGCGACTCCGTGTGACAGCAGAGTCCGGGCAAGGTCGACCGGCTCACCGCCGGCCCCGACAAGCTGGATCGCGGTCGACCACCTAGCCATCGCTGCAGCCTACGCGCGGCGCAGCCTTCACGAAAGCCACCCTAGGTCTCCACGCGGCCGCGATCGCGTCGTCACCCCACAATTGATCAATGATGCGTCCGCTCTCATGACAACCCTCCTTCTGACCACCTCGCTCGTCCTGGTTGGCTGCGGGGGCGGCAGCCACCACTCGGCCCGCGCAAGCCCGCCGGTCGGTGGCCCCTCCGGTCGCAGCCACGCTCCGCGGATCAGCCGCCACCCCGCCCCACCACCGGGGGCCGTGTTTCGGGCATGTCGCGCGACCCGGACAGCTGGGGGGTTTGACGGCGATCGCATGCGTGGTCTCTGGCGATATAGGGAAAGCTGACGACATGACCCGCTTAGAGCGTGTTGCGAACCTGGTTGGTGTTGTGGTCCCGTTTGTGGGGGTGATCGCTGCTGTCGGTCTGCTCTGGGACCGCGCGGTCGATGGGGTCGACCTCGGGCTTCTTGGCGCGATGTACCTGCTCACCGCGGCCGGCGTCACTGTTGGCTATCACCGGCTGCTCACTCATCGCGCGTTTCAGACCTACCCGTGGCTCGAGCGGGCGCTCGCCGTCCTGGGGTCCCTGTCGGTCCAGGGCTCGGTC
>DASYAP010000138.1:0-13277 GCA_036501265.1 Solirubrobacteraceae bacterium
GCGCCGAACCCCATCACCGCCCCTGTCATCGACCCGCATAACAGTCCTACCGACATCACCACGAGCGGCATCACGTCGGCGCTGACTCCGAAAAGCGTGATCTGGGAGATGGCGGCGTCCTGGATCACCACCGCCACCAGAGCAAGGAGAACGAGGCGGAGGATGAGGTTGGAGCGCAGGCTCATGGCACCTGCGCGCGAACCGCCCCGGCGTGCGGCGATGTCAGCACCTGCACGACCGAGAGATGGCGCAGGTCTGCAGCCGGCGACACCTGGACCTGGTTGTTGTTGATCAGATTGTTCGCGCTGGCGTTCGACACCTGGCCGATCGGAATTCCACGCGGATAGAGCGAATTGAGGGGGCCCGACTTGTATCCGGCCGTCACTACGAGCTGGCCCAGCTGCGGCCCCGGCTGGCCCGGGACGATGCGCGGGATATCCTGGAGCAGCATCTCGTTGGGGTTGCCGACGGCCGGGACCAGTAGGCCCGTGTCGCCGTTTTTGTCCTGGACCTGCGCAGCGACATTAACGGAGTGATCCGTGATCAGCTGCACGATTGACACGGTCGGGTCGACGGTCGAGATCTTTCCTACTAGCGCCCCGTCGCCGATCACGGGCTGATCGACCTGTACGCCGTCGTCCGAGCCCTTGTCGATCTCGATCGTCTGATACCAGAGCGTCGGGTCGTGCCAGATCACGTCGGCCGTAACCGGCCGACGGGAGGAGATGTTGTCTCTCGCGTCGAGGTGAACCTCCCTGCTCAGCTGGCGGTTGAGGAGCTGGGCCTCCTGCGCCTGCGCGAGCTCGGTGGTCAGCCGCTGCACCTTCTTGCGCAGCTGGGTGACCTGCTGGCGGGCATGGAAGGTGTCGGAGAACCAGCCGGCGACGTCACGAACCGGCGAGAGCACCGTGCTCGCACCCTGCTGGATCGGCGAGAAGATCTGGACGATTCCGCGCTGAATCGTGTGCAGCGGGCTCGACGGCGGCCCGCCGAAGTATGCAGTTAAAAGAATCAGGGATGCGGCAACGAGCGCTATAAGCGCAGCCCGTCGACGCCGTACTCGTTTGTCGTGCACGGGAGATCTCTCTCCAAGAGCTCGCTGCTCGCCGTTGGCACCAGATTTATCAAGACCCTAGTAGCGGCGGTTGCGATTGCGTGAATTCTTGCTTGAACGGTGGATGGCCTCGAACTCCTCTAACGACCTACCGGAACCAACCGCCACACAGGTCAGCGGCGACTCCGCAAGATGGGCCGGCATCTGCGTCTCAGCGCGCAGCCGCTCATCCATCCCCTGCAGCAGCGATCCGCCTCCTGCAAGCATGATGCCACGATCCATGACGTCGGACGCGAGTTCCGGCGGCGTCCGGTCGAGCGTCTCCTTGACCGCGTCCACGATCTGCGCGACCGGCTCCTCGAGCGCACCGCGGATCTCCTCGCTGGTTAGCACCACGGTCTTGGGAAGGCCAGACACCATGTCCCGGCCGCGGATCTCCGCCTGGACCTCCTCGGGCATCGGGAAGGCCGAGCCGATCTCGAGCTTGACCTCCTCGGCCGTCTGCTGGCCGATCAGAAGCTTGTACTCACGTTTGACGTAATTGGTGATGGCCTCGTCGAGTTCGTCTCCGCCAACCCGGATGGACTGTGAGACGACGATCCCGCCAAGCGAGATGACCGCCACCTCGCTGGTCCCGCCGCCCACATCCACAACCATCGAACCCGTGGGCTCGCCCACCGGCAGGCCGGCGCCGATCGCGGCCGCCATCGGCTCTTCGATCAGGTACGCCTGGCGGGCACCCGCCGACAGGCAGGCCTCCTCGACGGCGCGCTTCTCGACTCCGGTCACGCCGCTGGGCACACAAACCACCACCCGCGGATGGGCCCAGCGACTTTGGTGGACCTTCTGGATGAAGTGGCGCAGCATCTCCTCGGTGACCTCGAAGTCGGCGATCACCCCGTCTTTGAGCGGCCTGATCGCCTGGATGGTGCCGGGGGTGCGGCCCAGCATGCGCTTGGCCTCGATCCCCACCGCATGAACCTCGCCGGTGCGCGAGTCCACCGCCACGACGCTGGGCTCGGAGAGCACGATGCCGCGACCGCGCACGTAGACGAGCGTGTTTGCGGTACCGAGGTCGACCGCCATGTCGCGGCCGCCGAATCCTGTCAGATACGTGAAGAACCCCATATATGCGGAGATGACGCAGGCGCCGAACGGAGCGGCGGATAGTGGGAAAGCCCCAACCAGGCTGCCTGCTCCCTTCGAGCGCGAGTGTAGCGGTTGGCGGGGTAAATGCTCGGTCCAGGCAAGCGCTTTTTGGGGCCAATCCCCGTCCGCGGCCCCGGCTTTACGGGATCTTTGCCGCCAACGCGGACGAGGCCCACGCGAGTGGCCGCGTACGGAGTCTTCGCCCCAACGCTTGCCCGGTCCCGAGGGCGTGCTTGACGAACGGTTGCCTCCATTCGGAGAAGATTCATCTCGACTCTCCGGAAGCCTTGAGGTGGGAGGAATTTTGCCCGCGTGATCGCCGCCACGTGGGCGTCTGACCCGGCCAGCGCGAGTTCAAGCGGCCGGCGCGGGGCGGGCTGACGCCCGCCCTGGCGCGTTCAAGCGGCCGGCGCGGGGCGGGCTGACGCCCGCCCCGCCCGCCTCCTCAGCCCACGTGCAGCGCTGCGCTCTTTGTGATCAGCATGCTCTGAAGGCTGACCTGGTGCGAGCCCCCGCTGAGATGGAGCCGAGCCGCATCGATCATGTAGGTGACGTCACCTAGCGAATTGGCCGTGAGCTTCGCCACCTCGTGGCCGTCGATCGAAAGGACCACTGGGTAATGCGGCAGGAGGCCGCCCGCCAGCAGGTAGCTCATGCCGTTGGACCCGACGACGCTCGGCGAGAGCCGGACGGCGTGCTCGAGGGCGACGAACTGTGCCCGGGCTTGGCGGCGATAGGGGGCCTCATCGCTCGAGGCCTTCGTGGCCGCCGCCAGCGCTGGGACGAAACGCGGGGCGAAGAGGGTCCCCCAGCCGCTTGCCACGTCGAAGCCCTTGTTGGCGAAGAAGCCGGGAACCGTCACCTTGCCGGCAGGGGTCTCGGCCGAGTCGTTGCCCTTCACCACGTCGGCGATGCCGTCCTTCACCCCGGCCGGACCGAGCACGTGATACAGGGCCGAATTGATCGGTCCCACGTTGCCGTGGTTCATCTGGGTGGCCAGAGCCATCACCCCGTTGAGCAGCGGGGCTGCCTCCGAGGTGCCGTCCTGGGCGTCCATGGTGAGGTCGGGCACGGCCCGCATCGGGCTCTTGGCGATGTGGGCGACGCCGTCCTGATAGGAGGGGCGAGAGAACACCGAGGAGAACCCGGCCCCTTCCGAGAACTGGGCGCCGTTGGGCGGATGGCCCTGGGGCTGTACATGCCACAGCGGATCGGGGCCGAGGCGCGCGCCGTTCTTCGGGCTGACGTTCGGCACGCTCCCGCCCACCGCGGTCATCCGCGGGGAGTCGTCCCACGCTGCGGTATCAGGGGTGGAGGACACGTCCTGGCACTGGCCGTTGGCCACCGCCAGGTTCTGCGCGACTCCACAGTCGCCCGTCGCGTTGAGGACCGGGATGCCGGCGGCGGCGGCCGCCAGCTCGCCCGGGTTCTGAGCGAGAATCTCCTCTCGGCCGTTGCTGTACGTGGTCTCGCCGGTCCCGTCGCTGATTGAGATCGAGTTGGCCAGGTGGCGGCTCGAGATCACCTCGAGCGCCTTCATCATCTCCGGCGGCGCCACCTGCTGAGCCGCATCGGCCTTGATCTCGGTGTCCGCGGGCGTGGCCGAGATGACGATCTTGGCGTACGGGGCAATCAGGTGAGCGGATACGACGTCAAGCTCCAGCTCGCCCTTCCAGGCGCGACAGGAGCCGTAGCTTCCGAGCTTCACCATCCCTGCCGGGCACTTCTTGGGAAGCGGCCCGGCCGGATAGATCGTGGTGATCTTTGGGTTCGGCAGGCCGAAGGTCTTGTCGAACCCCGCCACCACCTTGGCGACGTTGGGATCGTGCCAGCCCTCGATCACCGCCACGGTGGTCCCGGCCCCATCGATTCCCTTGCGCCACAGCTGACCGATTCCGTAGTCGAAGATGTCCTGCGGTCCAGGTGTGAACTCGGCGAAGCAATTAGGTCCTGGACAATTCTTGTCGTAGTTCTTGTGCATCCGGCGCAGAACCGCCTTCAAGACCCGAATCTGCTGGCCTTTGGGCGGCAGCGCCGTTGGCGCCGCTTCGGCGGCCGAGACGCCGGAGGTGCTGGTGCCCAGGATCGGGCGCCCCGTGATCCGCGCGCGGACCGCGCCCGGCGGGGCGACTGGGTTGCCTCGCGCGGAGGCGGTTCCGGCGGCGGCCGAACCACCACCGGTTGCCACGGTGATCACCACTGCAACAGCAGCGAGCGTTACCCCGCCCGAAAGTTTGACGACCTCACGGCTTAGCCAGGGCCTCAATCTGCCCTCTCCTTCCTGCCCAACATGGGACGTCGACCGAATGCCTTGCGCGCCCCCGGGGACAGCGGGGGCAACCTAGCACCCCAATTGTGAGAGAACTTTCAGGGCAGCGTTACGATCGCCGACTCATCCCACCAATCCCGGTTCCAGCTCCAGCAGCAGCCCCACCGGAAGGCCCACAACGTTGAGGTAGTCGCCCTCGATCGACTTCACCAACGCCGCACCGCGCCCCTGGATCGCGTAGGCGCCCGCGCGGTCATGCCACTCGCCGGTGTCGAGGTACCACTCGAGCAGGCCCTCGTCCAGCGCCCGGAATATGACCGCGGTCGTGGCGGCGGCGGTCCGCGGCCGTCCGCCGGTAGCGATCAGGCACAGCCCGCCGATCACCGTATGGCGGCGGCCCGACAGGGCCTCGAGCGTCGCCCGTGCGTCGGCGCGATCGGCCGGCTTGCCGTAGATCGTCCCGCCCAGCGCCACCACGGTGTCGGCTCCCAGGACGCAACCGTCGATTCCTTGCTCACAAACAGCATGAGCCTTGCGGTAGGCGTTCTCGACAGCCACTTCGTGGGGAGGCCCTGACATAAGTTCCTCCACTTCGGGCGCACGGACTTCAAACGAGACGCCTAGCTGCTCGAGAATCGCCCTCCTTTGGGGGGAGCGCGAAGCGAGAACTAAGCCGGCTCGGGGAAGAACAGCGCCACCTCGCGCGCAGCGGAGGCGTCGGAGTCAGAGCCGTGGACCATGTTCTGGCCGACCGCGACGGCGTATTCCCCGCGGATCGAGCCCGCATCCGCCTTGAGCGGGTCGGTCGCCCCGATCACCTGTCGGGCGGCTTCCACCACCCGGTCCCCGGCCAGCACCATGGCGACCAGAGGTCCGGAGGTGATGAACTCCACGAGCTCATCGAAGAACGGCTTGCCGGTGTGCTCCTCGTAATGGCGCTCGGCCAGCTCACGATCCATTGTCATCAGCTTCAGAGCCTCGAGTCGGAGCCCCTTGCGCTCGAAGCGGGAAATGATCTCGCCCGTCAGGTTGCGGGCGAATGCATCAGGCTTGATCAGGATCAGCGATCGCTCCATCGGCCGACTGCTCGCGTGGTCGAAGTCTTGGCGCTACGGACGCGTGGTCTGCGGCCGTCCGTAAGGGGGTGGGGACTCCCCGCCTGGCGGTTGGCGCACCGTCGACTGTCTGGAGACTCCCGAGCGAACAGGAGGCTGTCGCGGCGCCGACTGGCCGTCCGAAAGCTGATTCGTCGGCTCGGCGGCGGCGTCGCGGCGCCGGCGCACACGGCGGGCAGTCGGGGCGGCCCCGACCTCCGACTCACAGAAGGGACAGATCTTCCAATCCGCCTCAAGCGGCCGTCCGCAGACGCGGCAGGGGTCCTTGAGCTTGCGCAGGCAGTTCGGGCAGCGCAGAAAGTCCTTCTCGACCGGGGTGTCGCAATACGGACAGAGGTGATAGCCCGACGCGGCAAGCCGTGCCTCTGCGGCCTGCATCTCGAGCTCGCGCTCCCGCACGTCCTCCAAATACTCGGGCGGACGCACGATCGCGTAGACGACCGAGCCCACGTACGGGAACAGAGCGGTCGCCGTCGCGCACCCCACCAGCATGGGGTCGGCGATGCGGCGGCGGGCGTCCGCGTAGGTCCAGTACACGAGCGCCAACCAGATGATCACCAGCAAGAGGATCAGCAGATTGACGGCCAGGTTCAGCCCGCTGTTCTTTATTCCGAAGACGGCAAAAGCCATCATTGCCCGTGCCAGTGTAGTGGTCTGACCTTGTTCATCGATTTCGCGGAACTAAAGAAATACCCGCCCGAAGACGTACCCGATCGCGAAAAAAATCAAAATCACAAGCGCCACGACCAGCGCGACGATCCCGACCATCGTCAAAAAGCTCGGCTGCTCGCCGGGCCCGTCCATAGCTTCCCTGGTTGGTTCACCGCGCGATGCCATGTTCCTTCTCCTACGTGGTCGGCGCCGCATGTAGGTGGCCGCCACTAGAGGCTCGACGCCCGCTCGAGCCGCTCTGCGCCTGACAGGTCCGCGACGAGATAGATGGACCCGGTCGCGATCACCGCCCCGCGCGGTCCGGCCAGTTCGCGCCCGCGCGCGAGCGCAGCCCCCGGCCCCCGCACCACTTCAGCTGGCGGTCCGTCGAGTTGTCCGGCGAGCGACTCCAGGGTCGGCGGGGGCAAGGCACGTGGATTATGAGAGCTTGTGCAGATCAGCGCGTCGGTCGCGGGTAGCAGCGTGCGCAACATCCCTGCAGCGTCCTTGTCGTCGAGGATCGATACCACGGCTACCAGCGGCTTGCGGCCGCCGGTTACCTCCGACAATGACTCGGCCAACGCGGCCACGCCATCGGGGTTGTGCGCACCGTCGAGCAACGTCAGCGGCTGCTGGCCGACCACCTGCAGGCGACCCGGCACGCGAACCTCCGCCGCGGCCCGTGCCACCGCCCCCGCGTCCAGCTCTCCCATGAAAGTCTCGGCCGCCGTGCGCGCGAGCGCGAAGTTGCGCCGCTGAAAGGAGCCCAGCGCTGCCAGCGACACGCCAGGATCGGCGGGCGCCCAGACGATACGCACGCCCCGCTCGCTCGCCACCCGCCGGGCCACCGTCACCGCGTCCGGATGGAGGCCATGCCCCAGGGCGAGCGTGCCCCCGGGCCTGAGCACATCGAGTTTTTCGCCGGAGATGTGGGTGATCGTCGGCCCCAGCCAGCGCGTGTGCTCGAGACCGACAGTGGTGAGCGCCTGGACCTTCGAGGGAATGACGTTGGTCGCGTCATAGCGGCCGCCGAGGCCCGCCTCGATCACCGCCACCTCCACCTCGCGCCTCGCCAGCTCCGAGTAGGCGGCCGCGGTCAGGGCCTCGAACTGCGTCACGTGGTCGTCGTGGGGGAGCGACCGATTCACCAGGTCGGCGGCCCGCGCGGCGCGCGAAACGGCGGCGGCGAAGGCAGCAGGCTCAAGGTCGCGCTCGGCCACCTGGATGCGCTCGGCGAATGACACCAGGTGCGGAGAGGTGTAGGTGCCGGTGCGCAGGCCGTGTCGCTCGAGAATCGCAGCGATCATGCGCGTGGTCGAGGACTTGCCGTTCGTTCCCACGACGTGGATCGAGACGAACTTCTCCTGCGGGCGGCCCAGCGCGGTCGTCAACCGCCGCATCCGGTCCAGCCCGAAGCGCATACCGAACAGCTCGAGCGAGCTCAGATAGCGCTCCGCGTCGGCGAGCGACCACGCCCACGAGGCGTCCGCACGCGCGCTCATAGCGCCTCGAGCTCGGAGTCGAGCCGGGCGAGCTTGTCCCGCTCGGCCTGCACGATCTGCGGGGGTGCCTTGGCCACGAAGCCCTCGTTGGCGAGCTTCGCGCGCGAACGCTCGATCTCAAGTTCGAGCCGCGTCCGCTCCGCGGCGAGCTTGCGCTCAGCGGCGGATGGGTCGAAGTCGCCACCGGGCAGGATCTCGACCGCGCCGCCCGGGATCGGGACCGATACCACGGCCGCCGCACCATCCTGAACCAGAGAGAGCTTCGACAGTCCCGCCAGATGGTCAGTGGTCTGCTCATAGCCCCCCGCCTCCAGGCGGGCGCTCAGCTGTGTCCCGGCTTTCAGCCCGGCGAGGTCGCGCCAGCGGCGAATCGCCTGCACAGCGCCGATTGTGCGAGCGAGCACCGTCTCGGCCCCATCGTCTACTGGCGGCGCGGTCGCCTCGCGCCGGCGCGCGAGGAGCCCCTCGGCCCCGGGGAGGTGGGCGTAGATCTCCTCGGTCACGAACGGAATCAGGGGGTGCGCCAGCGTGAGCGTCTCGGTGAGGAGGTAGAGCAGGTTCGCCTGGACGTCCGCGTCGCCGTCGCGGAGTCGTGGCTTGACAAGCTCGAGGTACCAGTCGCACAGCTCGCCGTAGATGTACTCGTAGAGCGCGAAAGCCGCGTGGGCGAAGTGGTACTGGTCGATCTGGGTCCTCACCTCAGCCCTGGCACGCGCAAGGCGCGAGAGGATCCAGCGATCCTCGACCCGCACCGCGCGCAGTTGGGGACAGGCGTCGGGCTTAACCCCGAGCAGGATCAGCCGCGATGCGTTCCACAGCTTGTTTGCGAGCTTTAGACCCTGGGCGATCTTGTCCTCGGAGAACTTCACATCCTGTGTCGAGGACATCGCGAGCAGCCCCCAGCGCAGCGCGTCGGCGCCGTAGGCGGGGAAGCTCCCTCCCTGCGCGAAGACCGGCGGCCGCGGCCCTCCCTCGATCAGGTCCATGGGATCGATGCCGGTGCCAAGCGACTTCGACATTCGCCGGCCGTCGGGCGCCTGGATGATGGCGTGGATGTGTACGTCGGCGAAGGGCTCCGCGCCGGTGAACTCGAGGCCCATCATCACCATGCGCGCAACCCAGAGGAAGATGATGTCGCGCGCGGTGACCAGCACGTCGGTCGGGTAGAAGGCCGCGAGCTCGGGCGTTTCCCGCGGCCAGCCGAGCGCGGCAAACGGCCACAGCGCACTGGAGAACCAGGTGTCGAGAACGTCGGGGTCGCGCTCCCAGCCGTCGCCGTCGGGCGCGCTGGTACCGACATACACCTCCTCACCGCGATACCAGACCGGGATCTGATGTCCCCACCACAGTTGGCGCGAGATGCACCAAGGGCGGATGTTCTCCATCCAGTTCAGGTAGACGCCAGCCTCCCGCGCAGGATGGAAGCTGACTCGTCCCGAGCGCACCGCTTCGATCGCCGGAGCGGCAAGCTTCTCCATGCCCGTGAACCACTGCAGGGACACCAGCGGCTCGATCCGCTCGCCCGAGCGCTGCGAGAAAGGCACCGTGTGCGGGTACTCCTCGGTGCGCGAGATCAGCGTCTGCGCCTCTAGCTCGGCGACGACCTCGCGCTGTGCCTCCGCCGCCGTCATGCCGACGAACCGCTCCGGGGCCTCGTCGGTAAGTCGCCCGTCCTCGCCGATCACGCTGATCTGGCGCAGCTTGTGGCGGCGGCCGATCTCAAAGTCGTTTGGGTCGTGGCCGGGTGTGATCTTCAGCGCGCCGGTGCCGAACTCGGGCTTGACGTAATCGTCGGCGATGATCGGAAGGCGTCTCCCCACCAACGGCAGGATCGCCTCGCGCCCCTTCAAGCCGGAGTAGCGCACGTCGTCGGGATGGACCGCGATGGCCGTGTCGGCGAGCATCGTCTCCGGGCGCACAGTGGCAACCGTGATGAACTCGTCGGAGTCCGCCAGCGCGTAGTCCACGTAATAGAGCGTGTCGGTGACCTCGCGGTCCTCGACCTCGAGATCGGAGATCGCTGAGCGGGTGCCAGGATCCCAATTGACCATGTAGCGGTCGCGGTAGATGTAGCCCTTCTCGTAGAGCGCCACGAACACCCGCATCACAGCCGCGGCATAGTCGGGGTCGAGCGTGAATCGCTCATCGTCGTAGTCGCACGACGCACCCAGCCGCTTGAGCTGTTCGATGATCGTGCCGCCATACTGCTCTCGCCACTCCCAGACGCGGCGCTCGAATGCCTCGCGCCCCAGCGCCTCGCGGCTGGTGCCCTGCGCCCGGAGCAGTTGCTCGACCTGGGCCTGGGTGGCGATGCCGGCGTGGTCTGTGCCGAGAATCCACTTCGCCCGCTGCCCGCGCATGCGGTGGTGGCGGATGAGGGTGTCCATGATCGCGTCCTGAAACGCGTGGCCCATGTGCAGCGAGCCCGTGACGTTGGGCGGTGGGATCGCGATCGAATAGTTCTCCTGCGCCGTTCCCTCGGCCTCGGGATGGAAGATGCCCGACTCAAGCCACCGCTTGACGATCCGAGGCTCGACCTCGGAGGGGTCGTAGCGGGTTTTAGAGCGCAGCTGCGCGATCTCAGCGTCCCGGTCGGCCATGGGATGTACGAGTCTAGGTGGCGAAACCGGGACCCAACCCCGCATAGTGGCCGGCGCGCATGCACGCCGGCCCCGGCCGGAACATGCTCCCTCGCACTTGCCGCGCGCTCGGCATCCAGCCTCGCGTTATGCGCGGCGCGCGAGTCGTCCAGCTGCCGGGGCGCGCATGCGCGCCCCGGAACAAATGAGCAGCTAGGCCGCCTCTTCCTCGGGCGCGGCCACGGTCACCAGCGTCGGCGGCGTGTCCTTCTCGATCGTCTCGCGCGTGACCACGCACTTGCGTACATCGCGGCGGGAGGGCAGCTCAAACTGGACCTCGAGCAGGATCTCCTCGACGATCGAGCGCAACCCGCGCGCGCCCGTGTCGCGTTCGAGCGCCTTGTCGGCCACCGAGGAAATAGCATCGTCGGCGAAGACCAGCTCGATGCCGTCGAACTGGAAGAAGCGCTGGAACTGCTTGACGAGCGCGTTGCGGGGCTCGGTCAGGATCTCCATGAGCTCATCCCGTGACAGCTGATGGATCGCGGACATGACCGGCAGGCGGCCGATGAATTCGGGTATGAGGCCGTACTGGATGAGGTCCTCGGGCAGGCAGTGCTCGAAGATCTGGCCCGTGTCGCGCTGGTCCTTTGACTGGATGGCGGCGCCGAAGCCGATCCCCTGATGTCCGATGCGGCGCTCGATGACCTTGTCGAGGTTGGCGAAGGCTCCGCCGCAGATGAACAGGACATTTGTGGTGTCGATCGAGAGAAACTCCTGGTGAGGGTGCTTGCGCCCGCCCTGCGGCGGCACCGACGCGGTGGTGCCCTCGAGGATCTTCAGCAGCGCCTGCTGGACCCCCTCGCCCGAGACGTCGCGCGTGATCGAGGGGTTGTCGGCCTTGCGCGCGATCTTGTCGACCTCGTCGATGTAGATGATTCCCGTCTCGGCCTTCTTGACGTCGTAGTCGGCGGCCTGAATCAGTTTGAGCAGGATGTTCTCGACGTCCTCGCCCACATAGCCGGCCTCGGTGAGGGCGGTGGCGTCGGCGATCGCGAACGGCACGTTGAGGATGCGCGCCAGGGTCTGGGCGAGCAGCGTCTTGCCGCACCCCGTCGGGCCGAGCAGGAGGATGTTCGACTTCTGCAGCTCGATCTCGTTCTCGTCGGACTGCATCATCTGGACGCGCTTGTAGTGGTTGTAGACCGCCACTGAGAGCGTCCGCTTGGCCTGCTCCTGACCGACTACGTACTCGTTGAGGACCTCGTAGATCTCGCGCGGCTTCGGGAGGTTGTCGATGTCGAAGCTCGGAGCGGCCGAAAGCTCCTCATCGATGATCTCGTTACAGAGATCGATGCACTCGTCGCAGATGTAGACGCCGGGACCCGCGATCAGCTTCTTGACCTGGCGCTGAGACTTCCCGCAAAAGGAGCAGAGAAGCTGTTCGTTTGAGTCCGTGGGGCGTGCCATACGGTGTCTCTCCCGACGAGTGCGGCCTCACGCGGCCGCGACCTCCTCACAAGACTAGTGGGTCAGTGGTGCGAGATCACCCGGTCGATGATCCCGTAGTCCTTCGCTTCGTCAGAGGCCATGAAGTAGTCGCGCTCGGTGTCCTGTCTCACCTTGTCCAGCTCCTGGCCGGTGTGCTTGGCGATGATCTCGTCGAGCCTGCGACGTACGTCGATGATCTCTTTGGCGTGGATCTCGATGTCGCTTGCCTGTCCCTGGAAAGCGGAGGAAACCTGGTGAATCAGGATCTTGGCGTTGGGGAGCGCCATGCGCTTGCCGTTCGCTCCCCCGGCCAGAAGCAGCGCGCCCATCGACATCGCTATGCCGACGCAGATCGTCTGCACGTCGGGCTTGATGAACTGCATCGTGTCGTAGATCGCGAGCCCTGCGTAGACCGAGCCGCCCGGCGTGTTGATGTAGACCGAGATGTCCTTGTCCGGGTCCTCTGATTCGAGGTGCAGAAGCTGGGCCACGATCAGGTTGGCGATCTGGTCGTCGACGGGCGTCCCCAGGAAGATGATGCGCTCGTTGAGCAGCCGGCTGTAGATGTCGAACGCCCGCTCTCCGCGAGAGGTCTGCTCGACAACCATCGGTACCAGGGGGCTCATGATCCTCGCTTCTTTTTCCTTGACGCACGGAAATCCTGCCGGGGCGTCACTTGGCGACGCGTGGTCGAGCGTAGCAGCGGCAAGAGTCCGTCTCGGGGCCCCACGTGTGCGGTTGGCTTCAGCTTCGAGGGTTGCGTCGGCCGCCGCGACCGGCGCCGCCGGAGCCCTGCTCGGGGCCCTGCGGCCCGCTGCCTGGCGTCCACAGCTGACCTGAGGACCCCTCGGCGCCCTGCTTCTCCGGCGTCCAGAGCTTCTCTCGCGCGCGCGCCTGCTCGGCGGGGATGGGCTTGGCCGCGGCCACGAGCAGTTGGAGCGCCTTGCGAATCGCGATCTCCTCACGGAACTGCTCGAGGGTTCCCCGGCGGCGCATATCGGCGAGTACCTTTTCGGGCTTGCGTCCGTCCCGCTCCGCCAGCGGCGCGAGCTCCTCGAGAAGCTCCTCTTCGCTTGGCTCGATGCTCTCGGCCTCTGCGACTGCCGCGAGCACGGCCTCTCGCCGCAGCGCAGCGCTGGCTTCGGGCTCGGCCTCGTGGGCGAGCCGCTCCTCGTCCCCGCCCGCAATCCGCAGGTACGCCTCCCTGCTGATTCCTTGCCGCTCGAGCGCCGACAGTGTTTCCGAGACCAGCTCGTGCGCACGCGCGTGAACGAGCTTCTCCGGGACCTCGATCTCCGCGTTCTCGACCGCGGCGTCCACCACCGCCTGCTCGAACTCTTGCTCCACGGCGCGTTCGTCTGCCTCGCGTAGCCGCTTCGCGATGTCATCGCGGAGTTCGTCGAGCGTGTCGAACCCGGCCGCTTCGGAGGCGAAATCATCATCGACCTCCGGCAGCCGCTTGGCCTG
>DASYAP010000139.1:0-4165 GCA_036501265.1 Solirubrobacteraceae bacterium
GCGTCTGCCAACGAATACTCGCCCTCGCCACCGGCGTCTGGCACAGCTGGCAACTCTGGGAAGCCGGACTCATCGACGCGCCCGGGCGCCACTTCATCAACTACGACCACTGAACCCGTGAAAACGGAATCACTCATCTAGGGGTTCCGTTCGTAAGTACGGCGACACCGAGAGGCGTCACCGGCGGATGCATGGTGAGGACGCAGCGAGCGTGGCGTACCTGGAAGGTACGCAAGCGAGCGAGGACGAAACCAGGCGCCGCCGGGGGCGGCTCGAATGTCGTCGTATTTGCGGACGGAGCCACTGTCAGCCCTCCAGTCTTCGCTTGCGGCTACAAGCTACCTCGGGTCTGAGACCACAAGCGTTACGATCTCGCCGCGTTGACCCGGGTCCACGGTCAGCTCGTCGGCAAAGTCGCGCAGCGGAGACGCGGGGCTGGCGGATCCGTCGCCGGTAAACACCGTTCCACTGCCCGGCGCGAAGTGTCCGGCGGAGATCTCCAGCCGCCGGTCGCCGGCCGTGATCGCGAAAGCCAGTCGGTGATCGCTGGCGGCCGCCCGTGCGTGGGCGCCCAGCGTGTCAGTGAGAACCCGCAACTCCGAGAAGCGATCAACGCGGAAATGGCTGCCGGCAGCCAGCGCGCGAACCAGCCTCCCCAACGCCGGCCCCAACAGCGCGGCCGGAGAGATCACACCCACCACGTCGCCCTGCAGCAGGTCATCGTCGCCAACCAGCTTGGACACGGTGTCGGCGGTCCAGCTACCGGCCATCTCGCTCAGCATGGCGGTGTCGGGACCCCACCTCCGCTGTCCTTCCTGCAACGGCTCGGGAGGCTGTGGGGCGAGGCGGCCGGGGGCTCTGAAGAACATACGCACCTCCGTGCCACCCTCCGCTGGGCTCAGGTACTCGACCCGCTCGGCCAGCGAGCTGATCACCGGTAGCCCCACGTGGAGATGGTCGTCGCCGGCGGCCACTCCGTGAAACCCCTCGCCCTCATCGCAGATGAATACCTCGATCCACTCGCCCTCGGCCTCGAGGCGCATCACGAGCTTGCCCACCTCGCCCCGGTAAGCGTGCAGGACCACGTTGTTGCAGGCCTCGGTGACAGCCGTCTTGAGGTCGTCGATCAGTTCGCCGTCCCAGGCGAGCGAGTTGCCGACACCCGTCAACAGAGCGCGCACAAGCGTCCCGCACTCGGGCGTGCTGGGTAGCTCAAGCCTCAGCATCGAACCGTCCCGATGCGTGTTCGTGGGGATAGTGCCTAGACCGCTTCCCGACCCTCAGCGGCGCGAAACCCAGCCTGTCCGGGCGCGTTGCACCGCCTGGCGGTGGCGGATAGCTATCGCTGCCGGCGAGCCGGCGCGTGTGGACGGCCCTTAGCCGTCTTCGCGATCGAGCTCGCGAACGTCCCCGTGCTGAGCGGCCGCACACTCCAGAACCATGGCATGGACGAAGGCCTGGGGAATGTTGCCCCGCAGCTGGCGCTGGGTGACATCGAACTCCTCCGAGAGCAATCCTGGCGGGCCGCAGGCCGCGCGGTTGCGCTCGAACCACCGCGCGGCCGCGACCACCTCTCCCTGCTGCTCGTAGGCCAGCGAAAGAATGAACCCGCATAACAGAAAGGCTCCCTCGGCCTGGCCCAGGGGGCGCTCGTCTGGCCGGTAGCGGTAGCAGTAGCCATCTTCGGTGAGCTCGCGCTCGACTGCCCGCAGCGTAGCGATCGAGCGCGGGTCCTCGGGTGCTACCGCTCCCCGGATCGCGGGCAGCAACAGGGCCGCGTCGATCCGGTCGTCGGTCGGGGAGCGCTGCCAGCGCCCGCTCGGGTGAAGAGCCTCCGCAGAGGCTGTGGCGGTGATCTGGTCGGCGAGGGCGAGCCAGTCGCGGCCCTTCTCGGGTCCCGGGTGGTGGCGCGAGATCTGCCCCAGCCCCGCGGCGCAGATCAGACGGCTGTGCGTGAAGTGGTCGGGATCAAGCTCCCAGATGCCGGCGTCCGGCTCGCGCCAGCGGGTCGCGATCGCCTCGGCTGCAGTCTCAGCGGCGCGCCAGCCGTCGGCGTCGATGCGGTCGTGGTTGGCGGCCGCGGCGAGCAGCAACAACGCCTCGCCGAAGGCGTCGAGCTGAAACTGCTGGTTGACCCAGTTGCCGATGGTGTCGTGGCCGCCGGGGTAGCCCGGGAGATCGAGGTGGAGCTCGTCGGGCACGCTTTCGCCTCTGGTCGTGTAGGCCGGCCGCAGCTCGGGGCCGTGGGCGAGCAGCTGCGCCGAGACGAACCTGACCGCGTCGTCCAACAAGGAGTGGGCGCCAGAACGCGCCACCGCCTGACCCGCATAGGACTGGTCTCGGATCCACACGAAGCGGTAGTCGTAGCTGCGACCCTCCGAGGCTCGCTCGGGAAGCGAAGTCGTGGCAGCCGCGACCATTCCGCCGCCGGCGCTGGTCAGCCCCGAGAGCACGGCATAGGAGTGGCGGGCATCGCGCGGCGCGATCGTGTCCTCGAACTCCGGAACCCGCTCGCGCCAGGCCACCTCGGTTCCCACCCACGCGTGGTCAGGGTCGGGGATGGGCGTGTCGCCGGTCGGGTCGAGCACGAGCACGAGGTCGTGGTGTTCGCCGGGGTCGAGCTTGACCTCGAGCTCCAGCACCGTTCCCCCCTGGTGACGGCGTGGCTTTGCCTTCTCGGCGCCAAGCCAGCGGGCGCGTACATCGCCGGCGCGGATGTTCCACATCCCGTTGTCGGTTTTGCGAGCCGTCGCACCCCGGCGGCCGAAGTCAAATCGCAGGTCGAGCAGCACGTGCACGCGTGCCGTGCCCTTGACGGCGATGATGCGCCTGAGGATCACGGCGCGGTCGGGGCTGGAGGGCAGGGCGAGGGCGTCGCGGCTCTCCACGATCGTCTCGTCGTCCGAGAGCCAGCGGCCGCGCCAGATGAGGCCGGGGTGCTCGTAGTAGCCGCCCCACACAAACCGCTTCGTGGGGGTGACCGAGTAGACGCCGCCGCCCCCGATCAGCGAAGCGAAGACGCCGTCTCCGTCCCAGCAGGGAAAGCACAGCCAGCAGAGGTCTCCGCGCGGACCAACCAGCGCGCCCCGTTCCCCGTCGGCGAGCAGGGCGTACTCCCGCAACACGTGCGGGACGCCGGCCTCGAGTCGTGAGCCCGCGCTCACCGCACGGCCGCGCCGGTGGGCTCGCTCATTGCACCGCGGCCCGCGCAGACGCCGGCGCCGCGCCATCCTCGGAGAATGCGTGGCCCGCGGTTATTTGCGCGGTGTCGCTTATCGACAGCTCCCGCCGGTCGCGCGCCGCGATCGCCCATACCCAGCGGCCCACGGTGCCGAGGCGATTGCCCCAACCGACCAGGTAGGCGACGTGGACCAGCCCCCAAATGAGCACCGCGGGAAGGCCTCCCAACTTGATCCCGAACGCGTCGACCACCGCCTCGCGATGACCGATTGCGGCCATCGTTCCCTTATCGAAATAGTGAAACGGCTTGCGTTTGCCGCGGCCCCGCAAACGGGCCCGGATCGTACGCGCGACGAAACGGCCTTCCTGAATCGCCGGCTGCGCCACCCCGGGAAGGTCGTCGAGCGAGATCATGTCGCCGATCGCGAACACTTCGGGCCGGCTTGGGAGGGTGCAATCGGAGTTCACCTCCACGCGGCCGGCTCGGTCGACCTGCGCGCCACTTGCCTGCGCCAGCATCCGCGCAAGCGGAGAGGCCTCGACTCCGGCTGCCCACACGATCGTCCTGGCGAGGATGCGGAAGCGCTCGCCCGTTTTGTCCTGCGCCTCCACACCTTCCCCGTCCACGCCCGTGACCTCAGCGTCGGTGCGGATCTCGACCCCCATCTCCGCAAGGTCGCGGTGGGCGATCTCCTGGAGCCGTTCGGGGAACGAGCCGAGCACCGTCGGTGCCGCGTCGAGCAACACGATGCGCGCGTTTTGTGCGCTCATGGAGCCGTACATACGTCCCAGTAGGCGGCGCGACAGCTCCGCGATCTGACCCGTGAGCTCGACCCCGGTGGGGCCGGCCCCGACGATCACGAAGGTGAGCCATCGCTCGCGGTCTGAGTCGTGAGGGGCCTCGGCGCCCAACTCAAACGCGCCCAGAATGCGCGCGCGCAGCAGGTGGGCGTCGGTTAGTGACTTGAGTCCGGGCGCGAACCGC
>DASYAP010000140.1:0-14976 GCA_036501265.1 Solirubrobacteraceae bacterium
CGGCGCGAGTGGACCGAGCTCCGTCTTCGAGGGGCGGTTCGGGATCTACAGGGCATTCGTGGAAACGGACGTCGATCCGGAGGCGCTGACTGCCGGTCTCGGGGACCGCTGGGAGACCCCGAATATCGCCTTCAAGCCCTACCCCGCGTGCCACTACATACACGCGCCGCTCGATGCCACGGCGCAGGTTGTCGCTCAGACCCACATTCGCGCAGACGAGATCGAAGAGATCGTCGTGCTGAGCACCGAGGCCGGTGTCTCGCTCGTACTCGAGCCGCTCGCCGACAAGCACCGGCCGCGGACGCTGTATGAGGCCAAGTTCAGCCTTCCTTACTCAATCGCATGGCTGCTGCTGCGCGGACCCGTGGGCGTCGCCACGTACACCGACGAGGCGATCACCGATTCCGAGGTGCTCGAGCTCGCCGCGAAGGTCCGCTACGAGGTCAAGGACTACGAGACCTTTCCCCGGGCGCTGCCCGGCGGCGTGCGCATCCGCACCCGCGACGGCCGCACGCTGGAGGCCGAGCTTCCCTACCAGCGGGGCGGTCCAGACAACCCCATGACCGCCGAGCAGGTGCGCGAGAAGTTCCGCGCGAATGCGGGCTTGGCGATTTCGGGCGACGAGGCGGATTCGCTCGAGGAGGCGGTCATGACGCTTGAGCGCAGTGGTGATCTGCGGGCGTTCGAGGTGCTGTCTGCCACGGCCCGAGATCACCGCGTCGCGGTCGCATGACCGCGACCGCTGATCTGAGCAACGAGCAGACGGAGATCCTGCGAACGATCCGCGACTTCGTCGATCGCGATGTTCTTCCCAACGTCGCGCGCTACGACCACGCCGACGAGTTTCCGGCGACGCTGGTGGAGACGATGAAGGAGATGGGACTGTTCGGCGTGACCATCCCCGAGCGATATGGCGGGCTGGGCCTCGACCTGACCACCTACGCCCTGATCGTCGAGGAGCTGTCTCGCGGATGGATCTCACTCTCGGGCGTGCTCAACACCCATTTCATGGCTTCGTTCATGATCAAGACCTTCGGCTCTGAGGAGCAGAAGGACCGGCTGCTGCCGACCATGGCCCGCGGCGAGATCCGCTGCGCCTTCTCCATGACCGAGCCGCATGCCGGGTCCGACGTCCAAGCGATCCGCACGCGCGCCGTCCCCGACGGCGAAGACTTCGTGATCACCGGTCAGAAGATGTGGGTTACCAATGGCCTGCGGGCCGGCATCGTCATGCTGCTGGCTGTCAGTGATCCGTCGGCCCAACCGCGGCATGCCGGCATGACAGCGTTCATCGTGGAGAAAGAGCCCGGGGTCTCCCAGCAGGCCGGACTGACGATTCCCGCGCCGCTAAAGAAGCTCGGCTACGAGGGCGTCGAGTCCACCGAGCTCGTCTTTGAGGGGTTCCGCGTGCCTGCCACGAGCATCCTTGGCGGTGCGGGTCAAACTGGGCAGGGTTTCAAGCAGTTCATGGCCGGCATCGAGCTGGGTCGCGTAAACGTCGCGGCTCGCGGCCTGGGCATTGCCCACTCGGCGCTCGAGAACGCGATCCGCTACGCGCGCGAGCGGGAGACCTTCGGCAAGCCGATCGCCAACCACCAGCTGATCCAGGCCAAGATCGCGACCATGGCGACCAAGATCCGCGCGGCGGAGCTGCTCATGCTCGACGCAGCACAGCGCAAGGACAGCGGTGAGCGAGCCGATTTGGAAGCGGGCATGGCCAAGCTGTTCGCGACCGAAGTGGCGCAAGAGGCGGCCCTCGAGGCGATGCGGATCCACGGTGGATACGGCTACTCCCAGGAGTACCCGATCGAGCGGCTGTACCGAGACGCCCCCGTGCTGATCCTGGGGGAGGGGTCCAACGAGATACAACAGCTCGTGATCGCTCGCCGGCTGTTTGAGCGCCATGACAGCACAACGCGATAGGGCCGGCGGGTCGGGGGCCCGGCGGACCATCCGGGTCGTCGCGGGAGGGTCCGCTGGAGGCTCAGACGCCCCGCCGGTCAAACGCGTACGCAAGGCCTACGAGCAGGTGTACGACCAGCTGCGCGAGCTGATTGTGCGAGGGGAGCTCAAGCGGGGTGAGCGTCTCCCGGGCGAGATCGTGCTCGCTCGCCAGTTCGGCGTCAGCCGGGGGACGGTGCGGGAGGCGCTCCGCGCGCTGGCGGCGCACAACCTTGTGCGGACCGCCAAGGGCGCCACCGGCGGCACCTTCGTCACGCTGCCGACGGTCGACCACATCTCCGCGTTTCTGCAGGCCAACATCGGCCTCCTCTCGGAGGCGAACGACGTGACGCTCGAGGAGTTTCTGGAGGCGCGGAGGCTGCTGGAGGTGTTTGCGGCGCGTCAGTGCGCGCTGCGCCGCACCGACGCAGACATCGAGCGGCTGCGCCAGACGGTGGTCGAGCCCGGCGGTCTTCCCGTCGAGGAGCAGTTCCTGCGCAACAGGGATTTCCACGGAGCGGTGCTCGATGGCGCGGGCAATACGCTGCTGCGGATCGCGGCGCAGCCGATCTTCTCGATCCTCCAAACCAACCTGACCCGGGAGGCTCTCGACGACCGGTTCGCCCAGCGGGTCGACAGCGATCACCGTGCGATTCTTCGGGCGGTCGAACGCGGCGACGGCGCCGCCGCCGCAGCCGAGATGGATGGGCACCTGCGCTACCTGAGCCGTACCTACAAGAGCATGTGGACCGCGGGACTTCGCCCGGCGGGTTGATCGGGACTTCGCCCGGCGGGTTGATCAGTAGGAGCGCGGCAGTCCCAGTACGTTCTGGGCCAGAAACGAGAGGATCATGTTCGTCGTCACGGGCGCGACCTGGTAGAGCTTGTTCTCGCGGAACTTGCGCTCGACGTCGAACTCCCGGGCGAAGCCAAAGCCGCCGTATGTGTCGAGACATGCGTTTGCCGCCTGCCATGAGGCATCGGCCGCCAGCAGCTTCGCCATGTTCGCCTCGGCGGCGCAGCGGTCGCCGCGCTGATACAGGTCCGACGCGCGCCTGCGCATGAGGTCCGCCGCCTCGATTCGCGCGTGGGACCAGGCGACCGGGAAGGCCACGCCCTGGTTTTGCCCGATGGGCCGACCGAACACGACCCGCTGCTTGGCGTGCGCAACGGCCCGCTCCACGAACCAGCGTCCGTCTCCCACGCATTCGGCCGCGATCAAGATCCGCTCGGCATTCATCCCGTCGAGGATGTAGCGGAAACCCATGCCCTCCTCGCCGATGCGGTTGCTCGCCGGGATCTCCAGATTGTCGATGAAGACCTCGGTGGTGTTGTGGTTGAGCATCGTCTCGATCGGCGTGATACGGACCTGTTGGCCCACTGCCGACCGCAGGTCCACCAGAAACGTGGATAGGCCCCACCAGCGCGGATGCTCTTCATCAGGTTCATCGGTACGGGCCAGCAGGAGCATGAGGTCGCTCTGAAGCGCACGCGAGGTCCAGATCTTTTGCCCGTTGACGGTGTAGGTGTCACCGCTGCGCCGCGCGCGAGTGCGGATGCTGAGCGTGTCCAGGCCGGCGTCTGGCTCGGTGACGCCGAATGCTTGAAGTCGCAGCTCTCCGGAGGCGATCGGCGGAAGCCATTCTCGCTTTTGCTCCTCCGACCCGTGCCGCAGGACGGTGCCCATGATGTACATCTGGGCATGGCACGCCCCGCCGTTGGCGCCGGAGCGGTTGATCTCCTCCATGATGATGGCGGCCTCCGAAATTCCGAGCCCCGCGCCGCCGTACTCGGCGGGGATCAGAGCGGCGAGCCACCCCGCCTCCGTGAGCGCCTCGACGAAATCCTGCGGATACGCCTCGTCCCGGTCGATCTGGCGCCAGTATTCGTCGGGGAATCGGGCACACAGCTCGCGCACACCGCTGCGAAGCTCCTCCTCGGTGACGTCACTCACGGCGAGTCCTCGCTGGACCAGATCCCGGATGTCAGGCCTCCGTCGACAACGAGCGCGGTCCCAGTGACCCACCGGGCCTCGTCGGAGGCGAGGTAGACGAACGCGTCGGCGATGTCGACGGGGTTGCCGAGCCGTCCGAGCGGATGGAGTCCGGTGGCGAAGGCGCGCGCCGCGTCCGGGTCGGCCTGGTCGGAGAAGTAGCCGTCGATCATTGGAGTCTGGACGAAGCCGGGGCACACGCAGTTGACGCGAATGCCGTCGCGCGCGCCGTCGAGCGCCATGCACTTGGTGAGCATGATCACCGCGGCCTTGGAAGCGCAGTAAGCGGCATCGTTGGGGATCGCCCAAAGGCCGGCGATCGACGCCGTTGACAATATGCAGCCGCCCCCGCGCGCTTGCAGCTGTGGCCAGGCCGCGCGCGAGACCAGGTACACGCTCTTGAGGTTGATGTCGAGCTCACGATCCCACTGCTCGCTTGAGAGCTCTTGCACCCCGCCCACGATCGTGATCCCGGCGTTGTTGACCACCACGTCAATGCCACCCAGCTCCTCTTCCGTGCGCGCCAGCGCTTCCCCCACCGCGCGCGCGTCGGTGACGTCGACGCACACCGACCTCGCTTCTATACCCGTGTCGCAGATCATCCGAGCAGTGTCTGCGGCCGTATGCGAGACCAGGTCCGCGGACATGACCGCGGCGCCCTCCTCGGCGAAGCGCCGCGCGGTCGCCCGTCCGATGCCCGAGCCGGCGCCGGTTACGAATGCCGTCCGTCCCCGCAACCTGTCCAGCGGTCTACCTCCTGCGCGGCGGTTGAGTTAGCTCCTCGCGCATACTAGGGTTCTTGGTGTGCAGTTGCATACAAACGCTTTGAACGCGGAGGAAGTCGTCGTCTGCGATGTCGGGGCCCGCGACGGGTTGCAGAACGAGTCGCGGTCACTGTCCCCATCCGTGCGGGCGGAGCTCTGTAACCGGCTGGCGTCCGCCGGGCTGCCGCGCGTGGAGGCGGTCAGCTTCGTCCACCCCGACCGGGTTCCGCAGATGGCCGGCGCCGAGGAGGTCATGGCGGGGCTTGTGCGCGACGGGGACACCGTCTTCGCCGGCCTGGTCCTCAACGAGCGTGGGTACGAGCGCGCTCTGGCGTGCGACGTAGACGAGGTGCACTACGCGTTTTCGGCGACAGACACCTTCTGCGAGCGCAATCAAGGCACCACGCTGGAGCGGGCGCGCGAGCTCGCGGGCCGCCTTTGCGACAGAGCGCACGCCGACGGGAAGAGAATCACGGTCACCATCGGAGCGTCGTTCGGCTGCCCCTTCGAGGGACGCGTGGAGCCGCAGCGGGTCTTCGAGCTGGCGGAGGACGTCCAGGCCCACAACCCGCAGGAGATCGTCCTGGCCGACACCATCGGGGTGGGGGTCCCGTCGCAGGTGCGCGAGCTCGTGAGCGGTGTGTCCGCGCTCGGGGCCACCGTCGGCTGTCACTTTCACAACACTCGCAACACCGGTTACGCAAACGCGCTCGCCGCAGTCGACGCGGGCGTCCGCCTACTCGATGCCTCCTGCGGAGGCACCGGCGGGTGCCCCTTTGCCCCGCGGGCGACGGGAAATATCGCCACCGAAGACCTCATCTATCTGCTCCACGGGATGGGCTATCGGACCGGGGTCGACCTGGAGGCAGTGATCGCGACGGCCGGCTGGCTGTCCGAGGCCCTCGGGAAGGAGTTGCCCGGTCAGACGTACAAGGCCGGCACCTTCGCGCCGGTGGCGGCGTGAGCGACGGCCACGTCGCGATCGTCACTGGCGGAGGCGGTGGGATCGGCGGTGCCACAGCCCGGCTGCTCGCCGAGCGTGGGTTTGCCGTTCTGGTGGTCGATCTCGACGCTGATCGCGCGGCGCAGACCGCGGAGGCGATCTCTGCTTCCGGTGGCGAGGCGTCGGAGTTCGATGGCGACGTCAGCGATCCCGGCGTGGCCACGGCTTACGTCCGGGCCTGCCTAGACAGGTATGGTCCGCCCGCGGCGTTCTTCAACAACGCCGGCTACGGGGGCAGGGTGGCGCCGATCACCGACTATCCGCTCGACGATCTGGAGCGCACCCTTGCGGTGAACGTACGCGGGGTCTTTCTCGGTCTCAAGCACGTGATCCCTGCGATGCGGGCGGGCGGGGGCGGCGCGATCCTCAACACCGCCTCGCAGGCCGGGCTCCGTGGCGTAGCCAACCTCTCCGCGTACTGCGCCAGCAAGCACGCCGTCGTCGGGCTGTCGCGAGCCGCCGCGCTCGAAGAGGCTCCGTACATCCGCGTCAACGCCCTTGCGCCGGGTCCAACCGGCACACGCATGATGCACGAGATCGAGGCGGCGGTCAGGACAGAGGGTGGGGATCCCTCCTCCTTTGTCCAGCGCATCCCGGCGGGACGTTATGGACATCCAGACGAGATCGCACAATTCGCGGCGTGGCTGCTCGCCGCCGCCCCGCCGTTTCTTACCGGGGCAGTGCTACCGATCGACGGCGGGATGACGACCCCGTAGCCTCGTGCGTCCGCAGCGCACGCATCTTGAGGTCCTCCGGTCCGAGCTGAAGCTTTCGGGCGCCACGGTTATCGACGTGGGCTGTGGCGCGGGCGCGTTGAGCCACCTCCTCGCCGAGGAGGGGGCACGGGTCGTCGGGGTTGAGCCCTCGGCCGACGCAATCGCCCGTGCGGGGGCCGGTGGCGGGCCAGGCGAGCGGTATCTGGCCGGGTGCGCCGAAGACCTTCCTGTTGCGGATGGGTGCGCTGACATCGTGACTTTTCTCAACAGCCTTCACCACGTGTCGATCCCGGCACTGGCACAGGCGCTCGCCGAGGCGCGCCGGGTGCTTCGAGCGGACGGCATCGTCTACGCCCAGGAACCACTGGCGGAGGGTCAGTACTTCGAGGTTGTGCGTCTGCTCGACGACGAGAGAGAGGTACGCGCCGCCGCGCAGCGCGCCTTGCGGGGCGCCCACAGCGTGGGTCTTGAGGTGATCCGAGAGCTCGAGTACGACGCGCTGGTTCGGCACCGTGACTTTGGCGCGTTTAGAGATCGGATGCTGCTGGCGGGGTGCGAACGCGCGAGCGCTTTCGCGGCTCGTGCGAGCGAAGTCGAGGAGCATTTCCACCGTGCGGCGCGTCGGGATCGGGATGGTTGGTCGTTTCTCCAGCCCACTCGCGTCACGCTCCTTGGGGGCCTTCCACCGGCGAAGGTTGAAAACGATCAAGACAAAGGAGAGCCATGAGCGAAGAGCTGTATGAAACGGGGCTTGCGACCCGGCGCGAGGTGCTCGGCGAGGAGTATGTAGATGCGGCCATGGCGGGCGCAGAGGACTTCAACCGCGAGTTTCAGCACCTCGTGACCGAATACTGCTGGGGCGCGGCCTGGAGTCGCGGCGTACTCACCCGGCGGGATCGGAGCCTGCTGAACCTGGTGATGCTGGGCGCTCTGGGCCGCGCCGAGGAGTTCAAGCTTCACACGCGGGCGGCGCTGCGCAACGGGTGCACCCGCGAGGAGATCAGAGACGCGCTCACCCAGCTCGCGGTTTACGCGGGAATTCCAGCGGGGATGGAGGCGTTTCGCCATGCCCGCTCGGTGTTTGCCGAGCTCGATGCCGGGGCGTCGCGTGACTAGCAGCCCCTGAGCGCTCGATCGCGTGCACGAGGCCGCTCACCGTCCGGTTCACGGGCGCGTCGAGTCCCAGCTTCGCCGCGAGTGGCGGTATCGCGCCGTTGATCACGTCGATTTCGGTCGCCCGACCGGCGCGCACGTCTAGGAGCATGGAAGGGCTCGCGTCTGGGATCGCCTCGCCGAAAGCGCGCACCCACGCAACTGGGTCCTCGAACGAGAGCGCGATTTGCTGTGCCCGCGCCACCGCGAATGCCTCGGTCGCGCATGTCGACGCGATCGACCATGCGTCTGTGTCTGCCATCACCTCGCCGATCGTCAGTCCGGTCAGCGCGCAGACGGCGCTGAAGGCGGCATTACAGACCAGCTTCTCCCATACCAGCTGGTCGACGTCGTCGTAGGTACGGACGGTGAAGCCCGCCCGGCGCCACGCCTCCGCAACGGTCCTGACGCGCTCGCTCACCGGCCCCGAGCACTCGCCGAGCCGCACCAGCTCCATGCCGTGGTGGTGGACGTGTCCCGGGGCGACGATCGAGGCGCCAAAGCCGCCGATGACGCCCGCCAGCACCCGGCGCGGGCCGACGATCGAGGCGACGCGCTCGCGGCTGCCCAAACCGTTCTGGATCGGGAGGACGACCGTCTGTGCCCCCAAGAGCTCGATCGCGGCGCCCGCAGCGCATTCAACGTCTGTCGCCTTGGTCGCGATCACGACCAGATCGACCGTGCCCACCTCACGCGGGTCCGTGGTGGCAGCTGGCCTGCTCACGCGGTCGCCGCTTGCTCCGGTCACGCGCAGGCCGCGGCTGCGGATCGCTTCGACGTGCTCGCGCCACCTGTCTATCGCCCAGACCTCGTGGCCGGCGTCGGCGAGCAGACCGGCGTAAACGGATCCGGTGGCGCCGGTTCCGACGATCGCGATGCGCAATTTTTCGTCTAGTGGCGGAGCTCTTCGCGCGCTGCCATCTCCGCATCGAAGTCGCGCCGCTCCTGCGCGATTTGCGAGCGGAGCGCTTCCGGCGGCGGCAGCGGGCCGAAATCGAACTGCCCAGTAGTACTGCGCTCGCGCAGCCTCGCACGCTGAGACTCGGTCGCCGCTACGTCGGGCGTTCCCTCGTCGGTGAGAATGACGCCGTACTGCTCGGAGGCGGCCTCCTTGCTCACCAGGCCGGCGCGCACGTCCTTTGCGACCCGCTCTGGCTCGCGGTCGAACGGCGAACCCAACCCTCCGGCCCCCGCGGTCGCGAACACGAGCTTGTCTGAGCGGCGGACCGGCAGATTCTCCACCTTGGAGGGCAGATCCTGCTCAGTGCCGTCGGCCCGGATCAGGCGCTTGTGCGAGCTTGCGCCAAAACGCCCCCCGCCGACGCCCCAGGGGAAGGTGTGGGCACGGTCGTCCTGGAAGCTGATCTGCCCGTCTTCCAAAAACGTGTAGATCTTCTCGACGCCGTGGCCGCCCCGGTGGTAGCCGGCGCCTCCGGAGTCGCTGCGCGTCCGGTAGGCGTCGACGCGTAGGGGGTAATACTTCTCGAGGTATTCCGTAGGCACGGCCTTGAACAGCGGCCACCAGGAGTGGCCGTCGAGCCCGTCGCCGACCGGCCGCGCGGGGATCCCGCCGTAAAGGATCTCGAGGATCTGGTACGGCTCACCGCGGGAGTCGACGCCCGAGTAAATGAAGTTTGGGCTCGTCCCGTAGCTGCCGGAGACCGAGAACTGGGAGAGCGCCTTCGAGAACACCGCGCCGACCACGTCGAAGTGGCGCGCCATCAGCGTGAGCCTGTTGCCGAGGGGTGCCGGGAAGCGCGGCCTGAGCACCGACCCCTCGGGAATGTGGACGTTGATGATGTCGTTGTAGCCGTCGTTGAACGCGACGTCGGGGGCGAACGCCATGATCAAAAAGACCCCGCAAAACATCTTGAACATCTCGGGGTTCAGGTAGAAGTTGACCGAGCCGGGGACCTGCGGATCGCATCCCTCCCAATCGACGTTGAGCGTGTCTCCGGCGCGCCACATGGTCATGCGCAGCTTGATCGGACCGGTGCCGAGGCCGTCGTCGTCGGCCAGGTCCTCGAAGCTGAAGCGCTCGCCATCCGGAAGGTGCGTCCGGATGAGCTCGATCACCGCCGAACGGGTCCGGTTGAGGATGGCGTCGCAGGCCTCCAGATACGTTTCCTTGCCGAAGCGATCGCAGAGCTCGATGATGCGCGCGGCGCCCGCGGCGGTGCCCGCGGCGATCGCCTTTATGTCGGCCTCGACGTGGGCCGGTACGCGCGTGTTGTGGCAGAACATGCGCAGCACCTCTGCGTTGAGCCGTCCCTGGTCATAGAGCTTGATCGGAGGCATGCGGATGCCCTCGTGATAGATGTCGCGCGCGCTGATCGGCATGCTCCCCGCGGCGGTGCCACCGACGTCGATCAGGTTGCCCCACTGCGAGGTGTATCCGACCAGGTCGCCCTCGTAGAACACGGGCCGCAGGAGCATGAAGTCCGGGGTGTGCGAGACCGATCCCTCGCAAAGGTAGGGGTCGTTGAGCGCGATCACGTCCCCGTCGCGGAGGTCTTCGACGTTATAGGGGGAGTGGTCGATGATGGTCTTAATCGCGCACCCGAACTGCCCCATCACCATTCGCGCCTTGCGGTCGGCCATCAGGGGGAACTGGTCTGATTGCTCGCGAATGACCGGGCTGACCGCGGTCGTCTCGAGCACGCGGTCCATCTCGTAGCGGGTATTCGACAGCGTGTTCTCGATGATGTCGAGCGTGACGTGGTCGATGTCGTATTCCCTGACGAAGTCGGGAACCTCGGTTTGGGGCTTCTCGGTAACGCTCATCGGTCCTCGCTTGCGGTGATGATGATGTTCGCGTATTCGTCGACGGCGCCGGCATAGCCGGGCTCGATTACGACCGTGCTGTCGTCCTGGACGACGATCGCTGGACCGTCGATCAGGTGACCAGGACGCAGGCGTTCGCGGTCGTAGATCGGAGTGGAGAAGGACTCGCCGTCGAACACCGCCGCCTCGTGGCGATCCACAGCATCTTCGAGCGCCATCTCGTCGGCCCGACCAGGCGCCCGGGGGAGGTCAGGCGTCACGCCGCGTCCCACCACTCGTAGCGTGGCGATCTCGATCGGCGAATCAAGATCAAAGCCGTAGCGGCGACGGTGCTCGCCCTCGAAATCCGCCCTCAACGCGCGCACATAGCCGTCGGTCAAAGCCTCGAGGGTGAGCGTGCACGGAATCTGGATGTCCTGCCGGTAGTAGCGGCAGTCCGCGTACACCTCGAACGCCTGATCGGCGGGCGCCACTTCCTCACCGCCCAGCCAATCGCGGGCCTCCGCGACGAGCGCATCGACAGCGGCACGGAGCTCTCCCGGGCCGGCCACGTCGGTGGTGCGGAGGTAGGTGCGTGCGAACTCGTTCTGGACGTCCGCCGCGATGAAGCCGTAGGCGCTTAGCACGCCGGGCGCCGAGGGGATGATCAGCGGCTTGGCGCCGATCAGCTTCACTAACGCGTTCGCATGCACGGGTCCCGCGCCGCCGAAGGCGACCAGGCCGAAGTCACGCGGGTCATAGCCACGCTCCACGCTGACCACCCGCAGCGCCGCGTGCATGTTCTCGTTGGAGATGTCGATGATCGCCTGAGCCGCCGCCACCGTGTCGATGCCCAGCCCCGCGCCTACCTTCGCAACCGCACGGTGAGCCGCGTCAACGTCGAGCTCGAGCGAGCCGCCCAGGCGAGACTGGGCGGGGATCCGGCCCAGGACCACGTTCGCGTCGGTGACGGTTGGTTCCTCGCCGCCCTGTCCGTAGCACGCGGGTCCTGGGTCGGCCCCGGCGCTGACCGGCCCCACACGGAGCGCGCCCGCGAGGTTCAGGTATGCGATCGAGCCGCCGCCGGCGCCCACGCTATGAATGTCCGCCGCGCGCGCCTGGAACTGGTAGTAGCCCAGCTGCGCCTCACGCTTGATCGTCACCGCTCCGTCGATGCACAGCGAGACGTCGGTAGAGGTGCCGCCCATGTCGAGCGTCAGCACATTTGGCACGCCCGCCTGGCGCGCCAGGTACGCCGCTCCTACCACGCCGCCAGAGGGGCCCGAGAATGCGATATCGACGGGGCGCTCCTTGGTCGCGTTGGCACTCATGGTGCCGCCGTCGGAGCGGACGATGTTGAAGCGGCCGGCGAAGCCCTCCTCGCGTAGCTCAGAGTCCAGATGATCGACGTACTTCAGTACCTGCGGCTGGACGTAGGCGTTCAACACGGCCGTCAGGGCGCGCTCGTACTCGCGGTACTCGGACATTAGGTCCGACGAGATCGAAACGGGAAGGTGGGGATCGAGTTCGAGTGCAATCTCTCGCGCACGGCGCTCATGCGCTGGGTTGACGTAGGCATTAAGGAAGGCGATCGTGAGCGACTCGATCCCGTCGTCGATCAGCGCCCGAACTGCGCTCCGCGCGGCGTCCTCGTCGAGCGGCTCCACGACCTCCCCGTCGGCTCCCATCCGCTCCGGCACGCCGTGCGTACGCCAGAGCGGTACCAGCGGGTCGGGCTTGACCATCCCCATCCATGCGTACAGGGGGCCCGGCGTCCAGGCGCGCGCGAGGTGCAGGATCTGCTCGTGGCCGGCGGTCGTGAGCAGGCCGCCAGAGGCGCCCTTCTCCTCGAGGATCATGTTCGTCACGACCGTGCTGCCGTGGAGGATCAGCGAGAGCTCGGCCTGCGAGATGCCGCGCGTTTGGCACGCCTGTCGCACCCCCGCGATCACCCCGGCCGACTGGTCCTCCGGCGTGGATAGCACCTTCGCGATCGTCAGCTCGCCGGTCTCCTCGGCCAGCAGCAGCACGTCTGTGAACGTGCCGCCCACGTCGACTCCAAGCTTCATGGTCACCGCTCTTCCCTCACCTCGCTACCGCCGACCCCGGGACCGCCGGGGCGGCGGCGCCTTGGTATGCAAGTGTATGCGGGGCGACTATACCGCCCCTGCAACCAACGGGTGAAGAGCTTCAGCGGGGTGCGATCCCGGCCGTCAAGCCGCCATCGACAGGGACGGTGGTGCCGGTTACCCAGCCCGCCTCGTCGCTTGCGAGATAGACAAACGCGTCGGCGATGTCACGCGGATCTCCAAGCCGGCCCAACGGGAGAAGAGCGGTGACCTCCGCCCGTGCCGCGGCCGGATCCGGTTGTGCGGCGAGGTAGCTCTCGAGCATCGGCGTCTGGACGAAGCCCGGGGCGACGGCGTTCACTCGGATGCGATCGCGGGCCCCGTCAAGAGCCATGCACTTGGTGAGCATGATCACCCCAGCCTTCGCGGCGCTGTACGCAGCCTGAGCCGCGGTTGCCCACACCCCGGCGATAGACGCCGTGCTGGTGATCGAGGCCGTGTGGTGCTCCGGGTCGGCTGCGCTGGCGCGCAGGTGAGGCCAGACCGCGCGCGAGACGAGGTACACGCTTCGTAAATCGACGGCCAGGGCGCGATCCCAGTCGGCCTCCGAAAGCTCGTGCGCAGCGCCAACCATCGGGATCCCCGCGTTGTTCACGAGCGCGTCGAGTCCTCCCAGACGCTCGAGAGCTGCCGCTGTCGCGCGCTCGACGGCGTAAGCGTCCGCGACGTCGGCGTCGATGCCGGCGGCCGCTTGTGGACCGAGCTCGCGCGCCGCGGCGGTTACGCGTTCCGCGTCGAGGTCGATCAACGCGACCCGGGCCCCTTCCGCGACGAAGCGCTGCGCGATCGCGCGCCCGATTCCCGAGGCGGCACCGGTGATGAGCGCGCGCTTGCCCTCCAGGCGCGTCATGACCGGGACCGCGCTTGGGCGTGGGATTGGACCGCCGGCAGCACCTCTTTCGCCAGCAGCCGCATCGAACTGGAGACCGCGCGCTGTGGCATTCCCGGCCACTGAACCCTGCAGACGAAGTGATCGGCGCCGAGGCGATCGACGTGATCAGCAAGGATCTGTACGCAGGTCTCGGGCGAGCCGAGGACGAAGCGACCACCGGCCGTCAGCTCGTCGAACTCGCGGCGCAGCGTGTCGCCTCTCGGTAGCACCTCGCTCTGACCCCAATCGACGTAGGCCGCGTACTTACTTTCCAAAAACGGACGCGCAGCCTCGGCGGCCGCCTCGTCGGTCTCCGCGACGCAGACCTCTTTGAGCACCGGTGTGGCGACCGAAAGCGGGAGGCCGCAGTCAGCCCGCGTCTCGTTGTAAAGCCGCATCTGGCGCTCAAGCTCATCGAGTCGCGTGTGCGGGTTGACGAACCAGGCGTCGCCGAGCCGGGCCGCACGTCGCACGGCCCGGTCAGAGTTGGCGGCGATCCAGATCGGAGGCGTGGGCTCGGGGAGTAGCGCAAGGCGCGCCCCCCGGAGGTCGAAGCCCTCGCCCCGTGCGGTCACCGACTCGCCTGCCAGCAGCCGCCGCACCACGTCGAGCTTGCGCTCGAACAGCTCCACTCTGGGGCCCGCCGACATGTCGGCCAGACCGAACGCTGCGTTCTCGGCCACGCGGTACCCGAGCCCCAGGCCGAGCACGAAGTTCCCCCCGACGAGCGCGGACAACGTCGCCGCGTTCTCCGCGACCTCCACCGGATTGAGCAATGCTAAAAGCACCACCGCCGTCCCGACGGTAAGCCCCTCCGCGACCGCCGCCACGCGCGCCAGCAGCGGCACACTCTGAAACATCTGGTAGGGCTGTGACAAAAAGTGCTGCCCCGCCCACACCGAGGAAAATCCGAGCTCTCGCGCCAGCTCGACCTGCTCGAGGTGCTCTCGCGCCGCGGCGCTGGCGGACGCCTGTGGCGGGTGCTGGCCCGAGAGGAATAGCCCAAGTCGGATCTCCTGCTCAGCCACTGCAATCGCTACCTCCGCTCCTCTAGCCCGGTGAAGCGGGCCACTCCTCGTTGGACAGGCGGGCAAGCGCCACGGCCAGCGCCTGGGTGCCGTTTTCGCCCAGCCCCTGGCTGCGAGCGGCCAGATACAGCTGCTCGGCGAGCGCGGTGCCCGGCAAGGCGAGGTTCATCCTCCGCGCCTCCGAGAGCGCGATCCCCAGGTCCTTCAGGAAGTGGTCGATCTTGAAGCCCGGAGCCAGGTCGCCCTTCAGCAGCCGTGGCCCGTAGTTCGAAAGCGACCAGGAACCCGCCGCCCCGGCCTTGATCGTCTCGAGCGCCTGCTCGACGTCGAGCCCCGCGCGGTGGGCGTACAGGAGGGCCTCGCACACACCGATCATTCCGGAAGCGATTGCGATCTGGTTCATCATCTTGGTGTGCTGGCCGGAGCCGGGGCCGCCGTGGAGCGTGACGGTTGAACCCAGCACCGAGAGGAGCGCAACGGCGCGCTCGAACGCTTCACGTTCGCCACCGACCATGATCACGAGCGTCGCGTTACGCGCGCCCACGTCGCCACCGGAGACGGGTGCATCGAGCGCGGCGATGCCGCGCTCTGCGGCTGCGGCGGCGATCTCGGCGGC
>DASYAP010000141.1:0-6301 GCA_036501265.1 Solirubrobacteraceae bacterium
CGGCGCGTTGATCACGTCCGGAATCCGGTTGACCAGCTGGGTGCACGTCGTCACGCCGGTGGGCACCGCCGGATTGAGGAGGCGCAGCTCAGGCTCGCCGGTCACCGTCCAGTCGTTGATGTCCGCCTCTCCCTCCAGGTAGAGCCTCCCGGTCATCTCAAAGGTCAGCGTGATGCCCTCGTGCGAGCGGACCGTGTCGATATCGGTGAACCCGATCACCCGCCCGGTGTCCACTGTGATCCCCAGGCTCTTTGACTGGACCGGCTCCTTGGCGACTTCGGGACGAGTCGTGGTCTCCTGCGCTGCGACGCTCAACCCCAGGTCCTCCACCAGCGCGCCAAGCGTGTTGCGACCGAAGCTCGGTGGACGGTCCGCTTCGGCCAGCCAACGGTCGAAGTCCTCGACGCTGGTGTCCACGCGCTGGTCCTTGACGACCTCCGGACCGAAGTCGTCGACGTTCCAGCTGGCCCGTCCGGTGACGGTCTCGATCCGGTGGGAGGTGCCGAGCACCATGCTTACCAGGTTCACCCAGTAGACGTCCTGATGACCGGTACCGGTCAGGGTGACTCCATTACGGCGAGCCAGGCGATCAAGCTCCGCTGTCGCCATCGGTGACGAGTTCCACGGGTACAGGGCCTCTTCGGCGATCGTGACTGCATTCACTCCGTGTTCTGCGCAGCGACGCAGGTGCTCGTACATGTCCGACATGTAGCTCGCCACCGCGATCACCGCGATGTCGACCTGGCGAGTCGACAGCACGCGGTCGGGGTCGTCCTCGATGATCACGCCGGTCTCGAAGCCCAAGCCCGCGACTTCGCCCAGGTCTCGGCCGACCTTCTCCGGGCTCCGAGCGAGCGCCCCGACGATGTCGACGCCCTTCTCGAGCATCATGCGGGTCGCGACCGAACCCATCGAGCCGACCCCGTAGACCACAGCCTTGATCCGCCTCATCCACCCTCCTTAGATCACACCGCCGCCCGCGGGGGGCAGCATAACCCGGCTGTCAACGCGCCCCGGAGAGCGAAGCGCTCAACGCGCTGAGCGCCTGATCGAGCGCATCGGCGATCAACTCAAAGTGCTCGGGCGTCGCGGTCAGCGGCGGCGAGACCGCGACGCCCCGACCGAGCGGCCGCACGATCACGCCGGCCTCGCGCGCCGCGCCCGCAACCTTCGCGACCGCACCCGGAAACGCGTCGAGAACGTCGCTTCGCAGCTCTACCGCCGCCATCATCCCGGTGCCTCCACGGACCTCTGCGACCGCCTCCTTTTGGGCGAGCGGGGCGAGCGCGTCGAGCAGCACTTGCTCCAGGTCGCGTCCGCGCTCCACGAGTTGGTCCCGGCCCAGCAGCGCGAGGTTGGCCAGCGCGGCGGCGCAGCCGGTCGGGTGACCCGCGTATGTGGGGCCGTGACGGAGAACCGGACCGCCGGGGGTGGTCCAGAACGGCTCGGCCACGCGCTCTGAGACGATCACGCCTCCGAGCGGAAGGTACCCGCTGGTGACGCCCTTCGCGAAGACGATCATCGCCGGGTCGACCCGCCAGCGCTCGATCCCGAACCATGTCCCGAGGCGGCCGAACCCGCAGATCACGGCGTCGGCGACGAGGAGCGCGCCGGTCTGCCGGCACAGGTCCGACAACCCTTCCAGATAACCCGGCATTGGCGGATAGACCCCGCCGGCGCCGATCACGGGCTCCACAAAAACCGCGGCGATCCGCTGCGGTCCTACCCTCTCCACCTCCATGTGCACGGCCTCGATGGAGTCATGCGGAACCCGGAGAGTCTCGACCTGCGGTCCGAACCCCTCACGGTTCGCCGGAATGCCGGCGAGGGCGGTACCGAAGCCATGCGTGCCGTGGTACCCGGCGGTGCGGCTGACCAGAATGGTCCGATCCGGTTCCCCGACCTGCGTCCAATACTGCCGCGCTAGCTTCGCCGCGGTGTCGATCGCGTCCCCTCCCCCGGAGACTAGGAATACACGCGCCGGCATGGGTGCGAGATCCGCGAGTGTCGCGGCCAGCTCCAAGGCCGGTTCGTTGGCGAAGTCGCCGAACGTGGAGTAAGCCTCCAAACGCGCCATCTGCCTGGCGACCGCATCCGCGATCTCCCTGCGCCCGTGGCCTACGTTCGCGTACCAAAGGCTCGCGGTCGCGTCGAGGTAGCGACGGCCCTGACGATCCCAAATCCAGACGTCCTCGCCTCGCTCGATCACGAACTCGGCGCGGCGCACCGACGCCATGTCGGCGAACGGATGCCAGAGATGGGTGTCGAGAGCCGCGGTCAGCAAAGCCGAGCGTAACCAATACGTCGCCGCCGCTCAATCATGCGGCCTTCAGTCGGAGGCGCCGAGCAGCGCCGATCCCTCGACGACCTCGGCCGCTCGAAGCGCGAGCCACAACTCGACCACGTCCTGCGTGCAGGAGAGGCTCCGTGATGTCAGCTCCTCGATCCTGCGTATCCGGTAGACCAGCGTCTGGCGGTGGATGAACAGCTCCGCCGCCGTCGGGGTCGGGGAGCGGTTGTTGCGCAACAGGACTGCGAGCGTTCGCACGAGCTCTGTCTGGTGCATCCGGTCGTAGTGGCGCAGCGGACCGAGCACGTGCTCCAAAAGCTCCTCGGATCCCTCGAGTGGGAGCGTCCAAGACGAGGCCTCGTCCTCGCCGTAGCGGATGATCCGCGTCCGGCGCGTCCTGGCGCCTTGGAGCGCCCAGCGCGCCTCGCGCGCAGCTCTCGGGAGCCCCTCAACCCCGCCCACGGTGGCGCTTAATCCGATCGGGGAGTCGTCGCACACCAGATCCAGCAGCGTTCTCAATGATTCCTCGCTGTCGGGGATTAGCGCCAGGCCCACCGAATGCTGGTCCCTGAACCTGAGCAAATGCGGCACTCCGCGTGCGAACAGGTCCTCCGAGAGCTTCGAGTCCACAGGGGCCATGCGGGCCGCACCGTCTCCGGCGGGCTCGCCCCCCCGACCCGGGTGCCTCCACGCGGCCACCACAAGCGGCCGGCCAGCCATTTCAAACCTCGCCAGGCGCTCGGTGGCTTGGACGGAGTCCACTCCCTGCGCCAGAAGATCGCCCAGCAACTCGTGGCCCCAACGGCTCAACGACTCGCGCTCGGAGGCGAGGCGCTCAAGCTCGAGCGCGGCGACCGTCGAAGCGTGCTGAAGCACGCTCAGTTCGGGCGATTCGTGGAAGTCGGTGGCGATCAGCGCGGCGAAACGCCGAGAGGGAACGGGAACCGCCAGCGCTGCCTGGCCACGGAATTGGAGCCGCAAAATCGCGGGAAGGCGGCCGGCGCAGCGATCCAGTGCATCGAGCAGGACCTGACGGATTGCGGCGTCCGCGGCGAGCCGAGGGGCGAACGCAAATCGCCACGCGTTCATGTCCAGCACCTCCAAGCGGCACCCCAGCTCGACCCCGATTTCGTCGAAGAGCCAACTGGCGTCGCGGCGGTCAATCGTCGCGGTGCGCAGCGACTCGTAGATGCGCGTCGTCTTCAGGAGGCGCGACCGTTCCTCGTGGTCGGTCCGCGAATCGGCAACGACCCGCGCCACTGCGGCAAACGGCACCTCGTAGGCGGTCAGCAGGATCGGCAGCGCCCGCCGCTCTGAGGCCATCGACATCTCCTCGGAGATGCCCGGCGCCGCGACATGCTCGCCGACCGCGATCGCGCTGATGCCCGCGTCGGCGAGACGGCTGACGTAGTCCGCCTGCTCCCTGGGATCGGTCGACATGCCGAGCCCATTGGTCATCAGCATGTCGAATGGCTCAAGCCAATGCCATGGATCGGGCATCTCGCACGTGTGCGCCCAGTTGATCACCTGCTGCCCACCCGCTCTGCCGGAGTGAAAATGGGTTCTGAGGTGGGGTGTCTCAACGATTTGCCTGACCGTGATCGCCACTTCACGTTCATACCACCGTATGAGGGATACGTGCAACTTCATCGGCCTGCGGATTGCGCCGACGAGGGACTGCTCGGACAATCGCTCTTAGGTATGCGCATCGTGGTCGTCGGCGGAGCCGGAGAGGTCGGGGCAGCGCTGGTTCGCGATCTCGCGCATGCCGAGGACATCGACTCGCTCTTGGTCGCGGACGTGAACGAGGACCGCGCCGCCGCCATCGCGGCGGACGTCAACGATCGGCGAGTCGGCGCCTGCGGTCTGGACGTGCACGACCGCGAGTCGGCGCTCGAGCTCCTGGAGGGCGCGAACGTCCTGATGAACTGCACGAGTTTCTCGCTGTTCGACACGGTCTTCGACCTGGCGGTGGAGGCGGGGGTCGATTACGCGGATCTGATCTCCGAGCCGAGTGAGCGGCAGCGTGTTGCGGCCGAGCGCGCCGGGATCACCGCGATTTCCGGCCTGGGTGCTTCACCTGGTCTGTCGAACGTGCTGGTCCGCCACGCCGCCGAGCAGTTCGACGAACTGCTCGCAGTCAATATCTCGTGGGTCAGCTCGCGAACGGCCGCGCCCACGCCGGGGCTGCTGGACACGATTCTCTGGGAAGTGTCGGAGGGCTGCTCGACGCGCTCTTTCTTCAGGGACGGGCGCCACGAGCGCGCGGAGTTTCTCGAGGGCTCCAGGATCGTCGACTTTGCGCAGCCCGTCGGGCGGCAGTTCGTCTACTACGTGCCGCATCCGGAGGTCAGGACGCTTCCAGCTCATTTCCCGACGCTGCAAGAGTGCGCAGTCAGGGGCACCTGGCGACCCGAGCTCATGCAGGACATGTTCGTGCTTCAGCGTTACGGACTGCTGTCGCCAGCCGCGCTGAGATCGACAAAGCAGGCGATCTGGGAACGCCTGGGAGGAGCGCGCGACGGGTCGCCGTGGCTGCTGTACGTCAACGTCGAGGTGATCGGTGCTCGCGGCGGGGACCTCGTCAGGCGCACCTATAACGTGAGCCACCCACCCGCCTGGGGAGAGCAGGGGATGGGCAGAATGACCGGCATCTCCGCCGCCGTCGGAGCGCACCTCCTCGCGCGCAATGGCCGCACCTCGGTCGGGTTCGTAGACCCCGAGGAGTACTACGAGCCGGCCGACTTCCTTGCGCACCTCGAACGGCGCGGCGGAATCGATATTGAATGTGACGAGTGCGTGACCGTCCCGGGGCGCAGCCAGCCAGCAACAGCCTGAGAGCACTAGGAGGAGACTCTGATGGAGAGCCTGTTTATCGACGGGGAATACGTCCAAGGCCAGTCAGCACTTGCGATCGCGGTCGAGAACCCGGCCACGGAGGAGCTCATAGCCGAGGTACCCGACGCCGACACAGCGGACGTCGACCGGGCCGTCGAGGCTGCTCGTCGCGCTCAGGGCGAATGGCGTTTGGTGGACGGGCTCGAGCGGGCCGGGCTTCTGCACGAGTGCGCCGACCGCCTCGCACAGCACGCCGACGAGTTAGCGGTTCTCCTCACACGCGAAGGCGGCAAGACGCTCAAGGAAAACCGCGACGAGATCGACTGGAGCGTGACCGCGTTCAGACATCTGGCTGAGATCGCCCGTGGCTCCAGAGGCCGCGTGGTGGGCGCCACGAAACCCGGGCAGATGAACTTCGTGCTGAACGAGCCGCTCGGGGTCGTCGTTCACATCCTTCCGTTCAACTACCCGATCGTCCTCCTCGCCTGGCAGGTGGCGGCCGCGCTGGCGGCCGGCAACACCTGCATCGTCAAGCCCAGCGAGCAGACTCCGCTGGCAACGCTGCGCCTTGGCGAGGTCTTCTCGCCCCTTCCGGCAGGGGTCTTCAACGTGGTGACCGCGACCGGGAGCGGCGCCGGACGGCTGGTCGAGCACCCGGGCACCGACATGATCGCCTTCACAGGGTCGGTGGCAGTGGGGTCGCGGATCATGGCCGCGGCCGCGCCGCGGATCAAGAAGCTCCTGCTCGAGCTCGGTGGATCCGATCCCTTCATCGTCCTGGGTGATGCAAAGCTCGACGTAGCAGCGCAGGGCGGTGTCTTCGCGGCGTTCCTCAACGCGGGCCAGGTGTGCACGTCGGCCGAGCGATTCTTCATCGAGGACTCCGTCTACGACGACTTCATGGCCCGCGCCGTCGATGCGATGGGTTCTCTGCGCGTGGGCGACCCATTCGGCGACGTAGACGTTGGGGCGCTTATCTCAAGCGCCGCCCGGGACCAGGTGGGGCGCGTCATCGACGCCGTCGCGACCCGCGGCGCGCGGGTGGTGAGTGGCGGGAAGGTCCCCGACCAGCTGGAGAAGGGCTACTTCTATGAGCCCACGTTGATCGAGGTAACCGACCCCAAGCGCCAGCGCTTCGAGAACGAGATCTTTGGGCCGCTGGCCACGGTCACC
>DASYAP010000142.1:0-14466 GCA_036501265.1 Solirubrobacteraceae bacterium
CGCGATGTGCTCGTATACCGGTTCGAGGAACGCTGGCGCGATGGCGATCGCCGCGGCTTCGAGATCGAATGCTCAGCGGGCACGTACGTCCGCAGCCTCATCGCCGCCCTGGGCGACGCTTATTGCGAGACCCTCCGGCGCGTCCGGATCGGTCCGTTCGACGTCGCGCTAGCCGATCCCGACCGGGTGCTGGGAATCTCGGAGGCGCTGTCGTTCCTGCCTGAGATCCGCTTGCCTCGCGGCGAAGCCAGGCTCGCCTTGCACGGAGGCGCCGTCCCGGGAGAGGCCGTAGGCCCAGTTCGCCTGATTGATGAGGACGGTCTGATCGGGGTGGGGCAGCCGGTCGCGCCTGGGAAGGTGCGCCCTGTCGTGGTGCTGCGGGCGGGAGGCGGGGACGGATGAACTCTAGGCTTCCTCGCCACATGCGGATCACGATGCTCCAGGACGTACTTCCCCGCCCGCGGCGCATCGCCGTGGGCGAGTTCGACGGGGTCCATCTCGGCCACAGGGAGGTGATCTCCGGCAGCGACACCGTCCTGACGTTCGATCCCCACCCTCTCCAGGTCATCCGGCCCGAGGCTGCCCCGAAACTGCTCACCAGCCTCGAGGTCAAGGCCGAGCTCATCGGGGGGCTGGGAGTGCAGGAACTGGTGGTCATTCCGTTCGATGAGCGGTTCGCCCAGCAGAGCCCGGCTGAGTTCATCGACCAGGTGCTGGTGCAGGGCCTCAGAGCCGAGCTCGTCGCGGTGGGGGAGAACTTCCGCTTCGGCCACCGCGCGGCCGGCGACCCTGACCTGCTCGCCGCAGATCGACGCTTTCAGACACGCGTGGTGCCCCTGGTGGAGGTCGAGGGTGAGGTCGTGTCCTCCAGCCACATTCGCGGATTGGTGCTCGCCGGGGAGGTCGAGCTTGCCGCGCGCTTCCTCGGCGCTCCGTTTCAGACCCAGGGCGAGGTCGTGCAGGGCGACCGGCGCGGCCGCACCCTGGGCTTTCCCACCGCCAACATCGTTCCCGACGAAGCGCTCGTCTGCCCCGGCCACGGCGTCTACGCCGCATATGCGGACGGGGCGCCGGCCGCGGTCAGCGTGGGGGTGCGCCCCACCTTCGGAACAGGACGCGGCGTGCTGATCGAGGCGTATCTGATCGATCGAGACGTGGACCTCTATGGGCGCCGCCTGCGGATCCAGTTCCTCAGGCGGCTGCGCGGCGAACGCCGCTTCGAAACCGCCCACTCACTGATCGCCCAGATGGAGGAGGACGTGGAGCGAACGCGCAGCTTGCTAGCCTCGGGCCCGGCATGACAGTCACCCAGGAGCGCAAACGCGAAATCGTCGAGCGATTCGGTTCCGCCACCGGCGATACCGGTCGGACCGAGGTCCAGATCGCCCTGCTCACTGAGCGGATCGCCGCCCTCACTGAGCATCTGCGCGTCCATCGCAAGGACCATCACTCCCGGCGGGGCCTGCTCATGCTCGTCGGGCACCGCCGCCGTCTGCTGGCCTACCTGCAGCGCTCGGACCTGGAGCGTTATCGCTCGGTGATCCGGGAGCTGGGCCTGCGGCGATAACGCGCTCCTGTCGTGTCGGCCGAGGTGAGCGAGGGATTGCTAGCGGCGGGATTGCTAGCGGCGGGATCGCCGGCGCCGGAGTTCACACTGCAGCGCGAGGATGGTAGTGCCTTCACGCGCGCCGACCTGGAGGGCAAAACGACCGTACTGGTCTTCTATCCGTTCGCCTTCAGCCCGGTGTGCACCGACCAGCTCAGCCTGTACCAGGAGATTCTCAGCGAAATCGAGGATCGTGGCGCGACGATCTACGGGGTCTCCTGCGATGCCAACTTCTCACAGAGGGCTTTTCGCGAGCAGTTGGGTGTGACGATCCAGCAGCTTTCGGATTTCGAACCCAAAGGGGAGGTATGCCGCGTTTTTGGCGTCTACCACCCGAAGGGGTTCCCGCAGCGGGCGCTTGTCGTAATTGGGCCGGACGCGGTCGTGCGCTGGAGCTATCAAGCTCCCTCGCCGAGCGAACTGCCAGGCGCGAATCTGATCTTCGACGGGCTGGCAGCCGTTTGACCGATCTCCGTTCGGCGCCGATCCCGCCGGTCGGAGACTCAGACCACGTTCGAGGGCCGGTGGACGGCATCGAAGTGATCGAATACGGGGACTTCGAGTGCCCCTTCTGCGCCGCGCTGAGCGCCCGGCTCCCTGGCCGCCGCGCGCTTCGCCACGTCTTCCGTCACTTCCCGGTGCGCTCCAGCCACCCTCGCGCGTGGGCGACAGCGTGCGCCGCGGAGGCAGCGGCGCTGCAGGGTCGTTTCTGGGAGATGCACGACTCGTTGTTTGAAGACCAGGCGCGGCTGGACGACCCTCACCTGTGGCGTCGGGCACGCGAGCTCGGGCTTGATGTGGAGCGGTTCGACTCAGACCGGCGCAGCGACGCGGTCGCGGCCCGCGTGCGCGAGGACTTCCGCGGGGGAGTGAGGGCCGGGGTGGTCACGACGCCCACGCTGTTCGCGCAGGGCCAAATGTTTGCCGGGCGGATCGAGGAGCGGGTCCTCGACATGCTCTGATGGCGAACGGTGACGATTTCGTCCTAAGGGGTCGGAGGAGCGTCAACGTGGCGCGCCTGAGGCGAATCGCCGCGCGGCCGCTACCATCGCCTTAGTTCGGAACGAAAAGAAGAGAATCGAGATTCCCTCGCCAACCGAAAGGCGAGGGTAAGAAGGGAATAGAATATATGTCTGACGCCGTTACGCGCGTGTCCGTCGAGATCGAGGGCAAGGAGATCTCGTTCGAGACAGGCAAGCTGGCCAAACAGGCCTCCGGCGCCGTCCTTGTCTCCTCTGGCGACACGATGGTCCTCTGCACAGCCACCGCGGGCAACTTGCGCGAGGTGGATTTCCTGCCGCTCACCGTCGACGTCGAGGAGCGCATGTACGCAGCCGGGAAGATCCCCGGCTCTTTTTTCAAGCGCGAGGGCCGTGCGGGCGAGAAGGCCACGCTTGCCGCGCGCTTGATCGACCGCCCGATCCGCCCACTCTTCCCCAAGGGATGGCGGTACGAGACCCAGCTGGTGGCAATTCCGATCTCGGTCGACCACGTCAATCCCTACGACGTGCTCGCGCTGAACGGGTGCTCCGCCGCGCTGATGGTCTCCCACATTCCCCTGCCCACGCCCGTCGGCGCGGTCCGGATCGGCAAGGTTCAAGGGAACTTCGTGGTCAACCCGAGCGAGGATGAGCTGCTCGAGGCCACTGATCTCGATCTGATCGTGGCGGGAACCGACGAGGCCATCCTCATGGTGGAGGCCGGGGCAAACGAGATTCCCGAGGCGGAGATCCTCGATGCGCTTGACATCGCGCATGGGGCGATCAAGAAGCTGTGTGCGCTGCAGCGCGAGCTGGCAGAGCGCGCCGGCAAGGAGAAGGTCGCCGTCCAGGCCCCCCAAGTCGATCCCGAGCTCTACGAGCAGATCAAGGCCTCGCACGGCGCCGCGCTCGATGCCGCCACTCAGGTCGTCGACAAGCTGGAGCGTCAGGCGGAGTCCAAGACGGTGGAGGAGCAGGTACTCGAGCAGTACGCACCCGTCGTCGGTGCCGGGGAGGCCGCGCCGGGACCCGAGTCTTCGGAGCGCCGCGCCGCGGTCCAGTTGGCATTCGACACGCTCGAGCAGACGCTGATTCGTGAGCGAATCGCGGTGCACAAGAAACGTCCCGACGGGCGGACTGCGGATGAGATCCGGCCGCTTTCAATCGAGGTCGACATAGCTCCGCGTACGCACGGGTCGGCACTGTTCACCCGCGGGCAGACCCAGGCCCTGAGCGTCGTTGCCCTCGGCACTACGCGGGAGGAGATGCGACTGGACACGCTCGGCCTGGAGACCGCAAAGCGCTACTTCCACCATTACAACTTCCCGCCGTTCTCGGTCGGTGAAGCCGGTTTCATGCGCGGTCCCAAGCGCCGCGACATCGGCCACGGCGCGCTCGCTGAGCGCGCCCTCGTCCCGATGGTCCCGAGCCAGGAGAAGTTCCCGTACACGATCCGCGTCGTCTCGGACATTCTCGAGTCAAACGGCTCGAGCTCGATGGCCTCGGTGTGTGGCTCGTCGCTATCGCTGATGGACGCCGGCGTGCCTATCACCCGCCCGGTGGCGGGAATCGCGATGGGGCTGATCAAGCAGGGCGACGACCACATCATCCTCACCGACATCGCGGGCGTCGAAGACCATCTCGGCGATATGGACTTCAAGGTCGCGGGCACCGACCGGGGCATCACCGCATTGCAGATGGACATCAAGATCACAGGTGTGACCTTTGAGATCATGCGCGACGCGCTGGCGCAGGCCCAGGTTGCGCGCCAGTTCATTCTCGAGGAGATGGGCAAGGTGATCTCGAGCCCGCGGACCGAGCTCTCACGCTACGCCCCGCGGATCTCGACGATTCAGATCGACCCGGAGAAGATCGGGCTCTTGATCGGCAAGGGTGGCGAGACCATCCGTGCCCTGCAGGAGGAATTCGAGGCCCAGATTGACGTCTCCGACGAAGGCCAGGTACTCGTCTACGCCTCCGACGGCGAGCGGGGCGACGGCCTTATCGATCGTATTCGCGCGATGACCAAGGAGGTAGAGGTCGGCGACGAGTTCACCGGCAAGGTGGTCAAGACGACGGCGTTCGGAGCCTTTGTGGAGCTCTCCAAGGGCACCGACGGACTGCTGCACATCTCGAATATCTCGCCCGGGCAGCGAGTCGAGTCCGTGGAGGAAGTGCTCAACAAGGGCGATGAGCTCGCCGTGCGCGTGGTGGAGGTCGACCGCGAACGCGGGCGCATCGGGCTGCGGCTCGCGTCGGACCCGGACGTGGTCGGCAAGTCGGTCGCCGAACTTCAGTCCGCGGGTACCGGAGACTCGGGACCTCCCCGCCGTTCCGGGGGCCAGCGCGGGCGCGACGGGCGAGGCCCGCGGTCAGCGAGAGATCGCGGCCGACCCCGCGATCGCGACTCGGAGCGGGTCCGCGACCGCGATTCGGAGCGGGTCCGCGACCGCGACCCCGACCGGCCCGCGACCTGACCAGCGCCAAGCTGACGCTTCCGTGGCAGACGAGCATCGCCTGACGACGCTGCACTCCGGTGTGCGCGTCGTCAGCGAGCCGATGCCCGCAGTCCGCTCCGTGGCGCTCGGCATCTGGATCGGTAGCGGCTCGCGCGGCGAGGACGAGGCCCACGCCGGGCTGTCCCACCTGCTCGAGCATCTCCTGTTCAAAGGCTCCGCGAAGTACAGCTCGCTCGAGATCGACCAGATCTTCGACGCGATGGGCGCCGAGCTCAACGCGGGCACGGGCAAGGAAACGACTTCGGTGTTCGCACGGGTGATCGACTCCCATCTGCCGGAGGCGTTCGACGTGATGGCGGAAATGGTCTTCAGGCCTACGCTCAAGGACGTCGACGCTGAAAGAGCCGTGATCCTCGAGGAAATCGCGATGTACGAGGACGATCCGCAGGAGAAGGTCTTCGACCTGCTGAGCGAGGCGGTCTTTGGCTCCCACCCACTGGGGCGGGCGATCATCGGTCACTCATCGGTGATCGCGTGCACCTCGCTGCAGGACATAGCCCGCTTTCACCGCCGGCGCTACGTGCCCGCGAACATCGTGATCGCGGCCGCGGGCGCGGTCGACCATGACGCACTGGTCGAGCTCGCGACGCACCGCGTGCCAGACGGGCGTCGGAAAGGCGCTCCCAAGCCGGGTTCGCCTCCCTCAGGCTCTGATCCGGGGCGGCGGTTCGAGTCAAAGGAGACCGAGCAGTTCCACGTATGCCTCGGAGCTCCGGGCCTCTCCCGTTACGACGAGCGGCGCTACGCGCTACGCGTGCTCGACACCATCTTCGGGGGCACCAGCTCGTCGCGCCTCTTCCAGGAGGTCCGCGAGCGCCGCGGCCTGGCCTACGCGGTGTATTCCTTCGCCAGCGGTTATCAGGACTCGGGCCAGGTCGGGCTCTACGTGGGCACGCGCTCGGACAACCTCGCTGATGCGTTGGCGGTGATCAGCACTGAGCTAGAGCACCTGATAGAAGAGCCGGCGACAGACGAGGAGCTGACACGGGCTAAGGAGAACCTGAAGGGCCGCGTGATGTTGGCGCTGGAGTCGACGGGAGCGCGCATGAACCGCCTCGGCTCTGAGGTGCTGGCGGGAGCGCCCGTGGAGTCCCTCGACGAGGTCGTCGAGCGGATCGAAGCGGTCACGGTTGATGAGCTCGCTGAGCTGGCAACCGAGCTGTGGGCCCCGGCGCGCCGCTCCGCGGCGGCGATTGGCCCTGACGGTGCCCGGTTCGAGGAAGCGATCGGCTCGGTGGCACCGGCCGCGGCGCCGGTGGACGCGGCGGCCGCGGGCGCGGCGGCGTGATCAAGGTCGCCGTCGCCGGCGCTGCGGGTCGGATGGGGCAGACCGTCTGCGAGGCGGTGCAGGAGGCAAGCGACACCGAGCTGGTCGGCCAGGCCGATCCGCGCCTCGCGGTGTCCGTCTCGGAGTCGCTCGAGGCCGCCCCGGAAGTTTTGGTCGACTTCACCGTGCCCGACACCGTCTTAGACAACGTGCGCGAGGCCGTATCGGCAGGGGTGCACGTGGTGATCGGCACCACGAACTTCGACGAGGCCGGACTGAGGGAGTTTGAAGGCGCGAGCGCCAATGTGTTCGCCGCGCCGAACTTCGCCATCGGCGCGGTCCTCATGATGCGCTTCGCGGCCGAGGCAGCCAAGCACATGCGCGCAGCGGAGATCATCGAGCTGCACCACGACGGCAAGCTCGACCGGCCCAGCGGCACGGCCGCCCGCACCGCCGAGCTGATGCGCTGCGCAACGGATCGTCCTTTTCAGGTGCCGATCCATTCGGTCCGCCTCCCAGGTCTCGTGGCGCATCAGGAGGTGCTGTTCGGCGACGTGGCGCAGACGCTCAGCATCCGTCACGATTCGCTCGCTCGTGAGTCGTTCATGCCCGGCGTGCTGCTAGCGGTCCGGCGCGTGGCCACGCTGCCCACCTCGCCGATGATCGGGCTCGAGCACCTGCTCTTCTAAGAGAATGAAAATCTTCTCCCAGCCCGGGTCACGCACGTGATCAGCCGGCCGCACCCCGAGCCTGACGTGGCGTCCGCGCCTCCGCACGAGTCCTCGCCGCTGGGGCCGGTCGACGCGTTCGGCTGGGGTTCCCACCACGCCGAGGGCGGCTGATCGCCGGGGAACCCCCTGCGATAATGGCGCCAATGGTCCTCGACCTAGGCGCGATTTTGACAGCGATGGTGACGCCGTTCGACTCTCGCGGAGAGCTCGACGAGGACGTCGCCGTGCGCCTCATGGATCACCTCCTAGATCACGGCTCAGACGGCCTCGTCCTGTGTGGCACGACGGGCGAAGCGGCCACGCTCTCCGACGAGGAGAAGCTCCGCCTGATACGCCTTGGGATCCAGGAGGCGCGTCGCTCGCATCCCGACGCAACGATCGTGGCCGGTGTCGGCCACAACGACACCCGGCACACCGTCGAGCTGACACAACGCGCCACGGAGTTGCGGCCAGACGCGCTTTTGGTCGTCAACCCGTACTACAACAAGCCGTCCCCCAAGGGGATCATCCGCCACTTTGAAGAGGTGTCAAAGGCCACCGACCTGCCGATGGTGCTCTACAACATCCCCCAACGGACCGCACAGGACATGCCCAACGACCTGCTCTCCGAGCTCGCGCAGATCGACAAGGTCGTGGCCGTCAAGCAGGCAAATCCACAGAACCTCGCGAGGGTGGAGGGCCTAGCGATCTACGCCGGCAACGATGACTTGCTCGCTGAGGTGCTCGACCTCGGCGAGCCCGGCGGCGTACTGGTGGCCAGCCATGTGGTGGGAGAGCAGATGCGCCGCATGGTGGACGAACCCGACCGTCGCCACGAGATCGACCAGAGCCTGCGCGACGTATACCGCGAGCTGGCGGTCGCTCCGCTCGCCTGCTCCGTGAAGACGGCGCTCTCCTTCATGGGCATCGACGTGGGAATCCCGCGGTTGCCGTACGTCGAGCTGGACGAGTCCGAGCGCGAAACCATACGCCGGCTGCTGGATCGGCACGGTCTGCTAGCCACGGCGGCGTGAGCGGCCTTCGTGCCTTGCCCCTCGGGGGGCTGGGCGAAATCGGTAAGAACATGACCGTGCTCGAGTACGGCGGGCGCATCGTGGTAGTCGATACGGGCTTGCGTTTCCCGACGGCCGAGATGCTCGGGATCGACCTCGTGCTGCCGGACTTCAGCTATCTCCGCGAGCGCGCCGCGGACATCGAGGGGATCGTCGTGACCCATGGTCACGAGGACCATCTCGGGGCGCTGCCGTGGATTCTGCGCGAGATCGGGTCCATTCATATGCCCCCTGTCTACGGCCGGCGTTTGACGGTGGCGATGGCGCGGTCGAAGCTCGATGAGCACCGGCTCAGAGACGTCCCCCTCGTCGACTTGGAGCCTCCCACCCGCGCGCAGCTTGGACCCTTCGTGCTGGAGCTCGTCCACATGACGCACTCGATCCCCGACTCGTGCGCGGTGGCCGTCGGTACCGAGCTGGGCACCGTACTTGTGACCGGCGACTATAAGTTCGACCAGACGCCCGTCGACGGTCCCCCTGGCGACGTATCACGGCTTGCGGAGCTCGGACGCGAGGGGCTGCTACTCCTGCTGGGCGACTCCACCAACGCAAATCGCCCTGGTTTCTCGCCTTCGGAGCGCATCGTAGGGCCGGAGCTGCAGCGCGTGTTTGCAGGTGCCGGCGGTCGGATCATCGTGACCAGCTTCGCCTCAAACATTCACCGCGTGCAGCAGGTGGTCGACGCCGCGGGCACGCTGGAGCGCAAAGTCGCCCTGGTCGGCCGCTCCATGCGCAAGAACGTGGGAATAGGCCGCTCCCTCGGTCACATCGCGATCCCCGAGGGGATGATGATCGGCGCCCACGAGGTCGAGGACTGGCCTGACGACAAGGTCATCGTGATCTCCACGGGCTCGCAGGGAGAACCGCTGTCGGCCCTGCGCCGGATGGCCTACAACGACCATCCCCAGGTCAAGTTGCGCGCGGGCGACACTGTCGTGTTCTCCGCCACGCCGATCCCCGGAAACGAACGCGCGGTGGGGGAGACGGTCGATCGCCTCTACCAGCTGGGCTGCCACGTGGTCACCACCGCCGAGGCGATGATTCACGCCTCCGGCCATGGCCACCAAGAGGAGCTCAAATTGATGCTCAACCTCGCCAAGCCGCAGTACGTGATGCCGGTCCACGGCGACCACAAGCGTCTGCACCTCCACGCCCAGCTGGCCGATGCCGTGGGCATCGAGCCCGAGCGGGTGTTCCGGGGCCAGAACGGCCTACCGCTCGAGATCGACTCGAGGGGCGCACGCTTCGGCGACCCCGAGCGCTCGGGGATGGTCTTCGTCGACGGCGTCGATATCGGCGATCCGGCAGACGTCGCCCTGCGCGACAGGCGGATGCTCTCGGCCGACGGCATCTTCATCGTCGTGGCCACGATCTCCGAGCAGACCGGCGAATCTGTCGCCGCACCCGAGGTTATCTTCCGCGGAGTGCCATTCGCCGACCAGGCAGACGGGCTGGTGGAGGCGATCCGGGCAGAGGTCGAGCGCTCGCTCCGCGACGCCGCGCACGACGGCGTGCGCGAGATCGATCTCCTTCAACAGGAACTCCACGAGGACCTGGGGGCGTTCGTGTACGAGCGGCTGCGCCGCAGGCCGATGGTGCTCCCAGTGGTGGTCGAGGTTTAGCTCGCCAAGGGCGCACCCACGCGGAACTGTGTAGGGTGCGCGGCATCAGTTACCGGTTGGCCCCGTCCACTCGGCCGACAAGGTAGGCACCGGGGAACCGGGCCTTTGAGGAAGGAGGAGGTTTATGCACGTCTTTACGTGGCGCCGCGCCCTCGCCTTGGGCGCACTGGCAGTGCTCACGGGGTGCATCGTGGCCATCGCTTCGGGCGGTGGCAGCGTCTCGACGGCGCGCGAAGTCAAGATGACCAAGCTGCAGCGGAGGATCCTGTCGGGCTTCGCCAGCTTCGAGCTCGGAACGACGCCGGGTAACGAGGCCAGCGTGCGCACCCGCGCGACTCGCTTCGCCCCGGTCAGCAATCCGACGGCTGCTGCTTGTCCCACGCATCACGGGAACAACGTCAAGGTCAACCAGAATTGCCTGAACGTCTCAGACCGCGACCTCCAGGGCCGGGGCCAGGCCCAGAACGAGACTTCGATGTCGGTGAATCCGCGAACCGGCCAGCTGGTCGCGACCTATAACGACTATCGCCGCGGCGACGGGACCTGTGGTCCGTCGTACTCGGGCGGTGGGACGCGCTTCACCGATTCCACGCTACCCAATAACTTCGTGCGGGGCACTGCGTTTGGTGGAGTGGCCCGCGAGTACATGCAGGGCGCCGGCGATCCCTCAACCGCCTGGGACACGAAAGGCAACGTCTATTTCTCGTGCCAGGAGTTCCAGCGCGGTCCCGCTGGCGTGACCAATAACCCGGACAACTCGAGTGGCATCTTCATGTATCGCTCCACCGCCGCAGGCGGGGCGTCGTGGAACTTCACGGGCCGCCCTGTGGCTCAGGAGTTCACCCTCAACCCCAATGACTTGCCGTTCATCGACAAGCCCTACATGACGGTCGATAACGGCGCCGCCAGCCGCTTCAAGGATCATCTGTACGTCACCTGGACGTTCTTTGATTCCAATGGGACGGCAAACATCTACGAGGCGCATTCGAACAACTACGGGCAGCGCTTCAGCAAGCCAGTGCTGGTCAGCCACACGAGCGCGAAACTCTGCCCGCGGGGCATCAGCGGGCCGGGCGCCTGTGACAACGACCAGTTCTCTGAGCCGTTCACCGCTCCCAACGGGACGCTGTACGTGGTGTTTGACAACTTCAACAACGGCAAATCGGGCCGCCTGGACAACCACAACCAGGTCCTGATCGCAAAGTCGACTAACGGCGGTGCGAGCTTCGGTCCGCCCATCAAGGTCGCGAACTTCTACGACCTGCCCGATTGTCAGACCTATCAGGGCCAGGATCCCGGCGTGGCCTGCGTGCCCGAGAAGGGAAAGAGCAAGCTCTCGGTCTTCCGGGCCGCCAACTACCCCGCAGCTGGGGTGAATCCGACCAAGCCGAACCAGATCGTTGTGACCTTCGCCTCCTACATCAACCGCGACTCCAACGAGAAGAATGGGTGCAAGCCAAACGGCATCAATGCATCGTTCCTGACCAACCTGTACAAGGGAGTGAAGAAGTCGGGGGCCTGCAACAACAAGATCCTCTATAGCGTCTCCGACAACGGGGGTGCCAGCTTCACGGGAACCAAGACCGATCCGCGCAAGCTGCCGGTGGTGCCGCAGCAGGGGGGACAGAAGCGCACTGACCAGTTCTGGCAATGGGCAGCGTTTTCACCCTCGGGCAAGCTGGGCGTCTCCTATTACGACCGCCAATACGGCAATGACGAGACGACTGGCAGCTCTGATGTGAGCCTCTCGGCGTCGAGCAGCCTCAAGGGTTTCGCCACCGTCCGCGTTACCAGCTCGTCGATGCCCTCGCCGACGGCGTTCCCGGACACGCAGGGCAACAGCGAGTTCTACGGCGACTACTCAGGACTCGCGGTCCGTGGCAACACCGCGTACCCATTGTGGATGGATACGCGCGATCCGGACCTGTTCCTGTGCCCCGGCACCGGCAAAGCGTCAAGCCCGCCCAAGCTGTGCACGGGCTCGGCGGGCTCAGTCGGACGTCGCGCAAACGACGAGAACATCTATACGCGAGCACTTGCCCTGCCGTAGCGAACACCCCACCGTCGGGCGCCCCGAGTGCGCCCGACGGTGGACGCTGTCCGCTTTACGAAGCGGGCGAGGGTGCTGGGGGCGGTTTGAGTGCGGGCCGGAGAGGCGGCTTCATTGCGGCCGACGAAAGCTGCGCGCCACCGGTGGGAAAAAAAGCGCCATCCTTCGTGTCGGCCCCGAGCTGCGGGTCCTTTTGGTTCAAATACGGACCCTCACGCCCCATCCAATCCGCAGACGCCCGTCACTGGTGCCTTTTGGCCACTTGAACAGCGCCTGTCGCCCAGCGCTCGGGCACCGAGTCTTGAGCCCGGGGCCTGGTGCCCGCTTAGAAGCCTTCCGTGGCCGTCAGCTCGCTGGCCGCCCGGCTCGCCACTGGAATACGAATTTCAAACCTCGTGCCGGTGCCGTCCGGCGCCGACGGTTCAAGTGTGACGGTCCCGTCGTGCGATTCGACCACGGCCCGCACGATGGCCAAACCGAGGCCCGAACCACGTCCGCCGCCACGTCCACCGCGGACAAACCGCTCGAAAACTCGGCGGCCGAGCTCGGGGGCGATTCCGGGCCCGTCGTCGGCCACCACCAGCACCGCCTGGCCATCTGCCACTCCAGTGCAAGCATGAACGTGGGTGCCGGGCGGCGTGTGGCGCACGGCGTTCTCAAGCAGGTTGAGCACGAGCCGGTGCAGGTCATCGCTCATCCCCTCGATCACGGCTTCGCTCGGCTCGATTGACAGCTCGTGACCTTCGGCCACGGGCTCGAGCTCGGCTGCCGCTTCGATCAGGACGTGGCCCAGATCGGTGCGACGGCTCGGCGCGATCCGTCTGGCGTCGGCCCGAGCCAGCAGAAGGAGGTCACCCACCAGCCGGCGCATCCGGCGGGTGGAGCGCAGCGCCGCATACGCAGTCTCGGCCTGCTCGCCGTTCAGGTCCTCTGAGAGCAGCTCAAGGTTGGCCAGGACACTCGTCAGCGGAGTGCGCAGTTCGTGCGAGGCGTCAGCGATGAACTCGCGCTGGCGCTCCAGCATGGCGTGCGTGTCCGCACGCGAGGCATCGAGTGCGCGAAGCATGCCGTCGAGCGTGCGAGCCAGCTCGGCGACCTCGTCCTCCGCCTCCGGATACGGAAGCTCCAGACTGGGGTCCCGAGTGCGCTCAATCTCGCGCGCCGCGTCTGTCAGCTCGGTGATCGGACGCATCGCGCGGCGGGCGACGAACAGTCCCGCAAGCAGCGCCAGCACGGCCCCGCCAAGGACGCCCAACCCCAAAAAGAGACGAACCCGCGCCAGCGTGTGGTCTATCTCCGACAGCGGTCGGGCGTACAGCAGCAGACCTTCGCCGGACGGAAACCAGCCGATCTCGCGGACCTCGACGCGATATCCGTCCGCCGTGTAAGTGCCGGCCTGGGTGGGCGGCAGGAACGCCGGTCGATCGAGAGGTCTTCCGTTAGGGCCGTTCGCCTCCGAACACATCACTTGGCCGAAATCGCTGAACACCCGGATCTTGGCGTCGTCCGCGCGGGCGAACGCTCCCAACTGGACGTTCCGTGAGCAGTCGAGCTGCTTGGTCGCCGGATCGTAGACGGGGTTTATTTGACTCGCGAGGCGTTGAACGGCCGAGCGGACCTGGTCGTCGAACTGGCGCCTCACCTGGCCCTCGGTAAGCGCTCCAACCACGGTCGCAAAGGCTGCGAGGATCACAAACGTCAGGACCGCCGAGCCGCCGGCCAGCCGCCAGCGGACCGGGACCGACCTATACGCGGAGTACGTAGCCCGCGCCGCGGATCGTATGTAGGAGCCGAGGCTCTCCACCCGCTTCCAGCTTCCTCCGTAGGTTCGAGACGAAGACTTCGATCGTGTTGGTCATCGAGAATGGGTCATAACCCCAGACCTCGTCTAGGAGCCGCTGGCGAGAAATCACAATTCGCTCGTTGCGCATCATGTACTCCAGCAACTCGAATTCGCGCTGGGTGAGCTCAATCTCGCGCTCCGCGCGTATCACCTCGTGCGTATCGGGGTTGAGCTTGAGATCGCTGACCGTCAACGTGGCCTGACCCCGCGGCGGGCGCCGCCTGAGCAGTGCCCGCAGGCGCGCCAAAAGCTCCTGGCGCTCGAACGGCTTCACCAGATAGTCGTCGGCCCCTGAGTCAAGTCCCTCGACACGCGACTCCACCGCGTCGCGCGCCGTGAGGACGAGAATCGGGACGTCATCTTTTCGCCGCAGCATCTTTGCGACCTCGATGCCGTCGAGCCGCGGCAATCCCAAATCGAGGATGACCAGATCGGGCAGGAACACGTGGGCCATGTCGAGCGCGCTGACGCCATCCCCAGCGATCTTCACTTCATAACCCTCGAGACGCAGCGAGCGCTGCAGTACGTGCGCGATCGCGTCGTCGTCCTCGACGACCAGCACGCGCGGCGGACGCTCATAGTCGGACATGCCGTCTGAAAGGTTAGGGGTCCAGATAAGGGAGGAGCAAACGAGCCCGCGTCGAAGCAGGCCTGACGGTACATGGCCACTCGCGCTTCAAAGAAGCCGCCTCCGAGGCGGGCTCGGCGTTCGCTGCTCGCCCGCACCAGGCCCACCGTGCCGCGGCTCGAATTGGCCCCGCACCACCTGGACGTCATCGCGCTCGCGGTGGTCGCG
>DASYAP010000143.1:0-14105 GCA_036501265.1 Solirubrobacteraceae bacterium
ACATGCGCGCAGGCGGGCTACGTCATCCGTCGTGGTCAGTCGCGGCGGAAGGCTGCGCGTCGACGATGACCCTCACCGTCGTTCCCGTCTCGCTCGCCGCGCTCACCGAGAGCTCGGCCCCGAGCGCCTCGGCGCGCTCGCGCATCGTGCCCAGACCGAGGTGACCCGAGTTTGGCTGGGTGACATCAAAGCCGGTCCCGTCGTCGCTGATCGTGATGGCGAGGCGCCCACCTGTTGCCGCGACGTCGACCGTCGCGTGCGTGGCGTGGGCGTGCTTCATCACGTTGTTGAGCGCTTCCAGGACGATGCGGTACAGGTGCTCCTCGACCTTGGGCTCAAGGTCGAGGCGGTCGCGAGGCCCCTCGACCGCGATGCGCAGCCCGGAGCGCGCTGAGAGGGCGGCGGCCTGGTTGCCGAGCGCGGCGACGAGGCCCTCTTCGGTGAGCGCCTCGGGTCGTAACTCGAAGATGAGGGCACGCATCTCCGCAAGGGCGCCCTGCGTGAGCTCCCGGAGCTCGGCGACGCTGCGACCAAGCGGCCCATCGCGTGGGAGCCCTTGCTTGTCCATGGCCAGCTGAGCGGTCCGCGCGTGCAGCCTCATCGAGAACAGCGCCTGCGAGACCGAATCGTGCAGTTCGCGTGCCAGCCGTGCGCGCTCGCGCAGCATCGAGGTCTCGTTCGCCTCGGCCAGCAAACGCTCATTGACGACGGCGACCGCCGCCTGGTCTGCCAAGGCTGTGTAGAACGCGAGCTCTTCCTCAGTCGGACCGCTGACCGCCGATGGAAGAAAGGCCCCCAGGACGCCGATCACCTCCTCACCCCAGGACAAGGGCACATGCACCCCCACCTGCCAGTCCAGTGCCTGCAGGGTGCGTCCCGTGGCGGCAGCGCGGGGATTGTCCAGCCACCGACGCTTGGCGTCGGGAATCACCGCTACGCGGCCGCCGAGCACGATCTCACCATCGGGCATATCGATGATCCGCAGCCTGCCCAACAACGACACGCGACGAAATTCGTCAGGCACGCTATCGGCGCCGCCCGCCCGCAACGCGCCGTCCTCGCCCGCGACGCCGATCGCGCACGCCACAGCCCGCGTCGCCTCCACGGCGTGTCGAGCAAGCTCGCTCAGCACCGCCTGCAACGGGTTGCGCCCTGCCAGCTGAGCCGCAGTCTGGCCCAGCACGGCGGCGTTGTGCGTGGCCTGCCTCGCGTCGGTGACGTCTCGGAAGATGGCCGCACCGTGCGGCCGCCCCCCGATGTCAAATGACATGTTCGTCCACCTGATCTCGCGCTCGGTGCCATCGGCGCGCAGCAGCGTGGAGGTCCACAGGCCAGTCGTCCCGGCCAGCTGCTCGGCAAAGTGCTCCAGCATCGCCTGATGCTCACGCCGCGGGAAGTTGTCCAAAAAGTCAGGCAACCCACGCAACTCGTCCAGCGAGTAGCCCATGATCCGACATGCCGCCGGATTGGCGTACACGTAGCGACGGTCTGCCGTCACGACGACAATGCCGTCCCGAGAGCGCTCGACCACCGCCGCCAGCGCTCCGACTCCGAGCTCAGCGGCGGTGTGCACCACGCTTCGCGATCCTTCCGACACGGATGTCTACTCTCGCAGCAGAAGGCGCCTCAGCGCCAGTCCGCGCCGGCCGATTCAACTGGGAGGCGCGGCGAGCCCTTCGCGCACCGCCCACAGCGCCGCCTGGGTTCTGGAGTTCAAGCCAAGCTTGGCGAGGATGTTGCTCACGTGTGTCCTGGCGGTGCGCTCGCTGATCACCAGCTCGCCGGCGATCTCCTTATTGGCCTTGCCCTGCGCCACCAGCACCAAGATTTCTCGCTCACGCGCGGTGAGCAGCGCCGCGGGATCCGCTGACGGTCCGCCCCGTAGCGAAGCGGTTAGCTGGCGGGCGACGGCCGGGTCGAGATGCACTTCCCCACGCTGGGCGGCCCGCACGGCGGCGGCGACCTCGTCGGCCTCGGCATCCTTGAGCAGGTAGCCCGCGGCACCAGCCTCGAGCGCAGCGTGGACCTTGTCCTCGTCGAGGAAACTCGTGACCGCCACGACCTTCACGTCGGGGTAGAGCCGCTTGATCGCGGCGGTCGCCTCAAGGCCGCCCATCGGCTCCATCAAGAGGTCCATCAACACAACGTCCGGCAGAACACCCTGTGCCTTCGCGCGGGCCAGCCAGTCCAACGCACTACGCCCATCGGAGGCGTCACCCACCATCGCGATGTCATCGATCAACCCCAGATAGCTGCGCAGCCCCTCGCGCACCATACGATGGTCATCGACCACCAAGACGCGGATGAGCTCTCCCCCGGTCACGCCCCAATGATGACGGCCACGAAGGGGCATCGTACCCATTGGTCTGGGGGCAACGGGCAAGGCAACCGTCGGTGGCACTTAACGGCGCGCCTGCACCGGCCCAGGCACATGAGCGGGCCCTGCTTTCACTCGGCGAAGAGCATCTCGCGACGCACCACGAGCGACCCCCTTAGCGCGGACAGGGGAATTACGCCCTCGCTGTTGGCCGTCGCGACAGCGCGGGTTGTGCTCGTGGCGACAAGCAGCACCGGCAGGCGGCGCGGGTCACAGCCCTGCTCTGGGTGCGACAGCGGCATCCTGGCCAGGCCCGGGTCGGGAGCGATCATTACGCGAGCCCGTCCGATGCCGTCGCTACTCCGCATTGCACCTCCCAGACGTTCCCGTGGTGCTTCGGCGGGTGTAAGGTCGCGCTGACATGTTCCGCCAGGCGAGCTCGGGCTCGTAGGTTGTCGGCTGAGGTGCGCACCCCGGGTGGCGCGCCAGCGACGGAGGCTGCGCTTGGCTCAGGGCAAGCCGATGCGTCTAACGTAGTCATCAAGGTCGCCGGCCTGCGCATGTCCTATGACGGATTCGAGGCGGTCCGCGGCGTTGACCTCCAGGTCTTCCGCGGCGAGATCTTCACATTTCTTGGACCCAACGGCGCGGGGAAGACGACGACGGTCGAGATCCTCGAGGGCCATCGCAAGCGCACTGCCGGCGAGGTCAGAGTGCTGGGCGAGGACCCCGAGCACGCCGACCGCTGGTGGCGGTCACGGGTCGGCGTCGTCCTTCAGTCATCGCGCGTCGAGCCCCAGCTGACCGTCCGCGAATGCCTCGAACTGTACGCCGGTTACTACCCCGCGCCGCGGTCGGTCCCGGAGGTGATCGAGCTTGTCGGCCTGACGAAGCGCTCCGAGGTCAGGTGCGGACAACTTTCGGGCGGCCAGCAGCGCCGGGTCGACGTCGCGCTGGCGCTGATCGGAGACCCTGAGCTCGTGTTCCTCGACGAGCCGACAACCGGGTTCGACCCCTCCGCGCGACGATCCGCGTGGGAGATGATCGACGGCCTCCGACAGCTTGGCAAGACGATCTTCCTCACCACCCACTACATGGACGAGGCCGAGGCGCTCGCTGACCGGATCGTCGTGATCAAGGCGGGCGCGATCGTCGCCGAGGGAACGCCGGCCACGCTCGGAGGCCGCGACCACGCGCCGTACCAGATCACGTTCAGCCTGCCGGCCGGAGTCGCGAGCGGGCAGCTGCCCCACACGCTCGGGCCCGCGCGGGCGCTCGATCAATCGGGCAAGGTGATGATCGAGTCAGAGCAGGTGATGGCCACTATGCAAGCGCTGTCTTCCTGGGCGCTCGAGCAGCGATTTGAGATCTCGGACCTGCTGGTGCGCCGGCCTGCGCTGGAGGACGTCTATCTGGAATTGACGGAGCCGCCGAAATGACCAGCACGCGCGTTGAGCCCGGGTCGAGGAGCGACGCGCGGCTCGTCGCGCACCAGCTGCGCTACGACCTGCTGCTGATCCTGCGCGATCCGCAGAGCCGCTTCTTCACGATCGCGCTGCCGCTGATCTTCCTGGTGATTTTCACATCGCTGTTCGGTCACGACACGACGCACGTCAACGGCCACAAGATCAAGTTCTCCACGTACTACGTCCCGGGAATCTGCACGTTGGGAATCATCGCCACCTCGTTCGTGAATCTGGTGATCACGATCACCGCCCAGCGCGAGAGTGGTGTGCTGAAGCGACGCCGCTCCACGCCGGTGCCGGCGTGGGTGCTGATCGCGAGTCGCATGCTCGCGTCGGCGATCCTCGCCCTCGTGCTGGTCGCCGTGATCGTCGTGATCGGGCGGATCGCCTACGGCGTCCATATCCCAGGATCCACGATGCCGGCATTCGTGCTGAGCGTGATCATCGGCGCGGCGGCCTTCTGCTGCATGGCCTTTGCCGCCGCAAGCTTCATCCGCAACGAGGATTCGGCGCAGCCGATCATCCAGGCGATCACCCTGCCGCTCTACTTCATTTCCGGCATCTTCATCCCGACGAGCCAGCTGTCCAGCACGCTCAAGGGCATCGCCGACGTGTTCCCGGTGATCCACCTCAACAACGCGTTGTTCAAGGCGTTCGACCCCGCGACGACCGGGTCCGGCATCGCCGGCAAGGATCTGTTGATCGTCGTTTTGTGGGGCGTAGCCGGGCTGATCATCGCGCTGTGGCGCTTCTCGTGGTCCCCCCAATCGAGCTAGGAAAGGACCGGACATGGCAACCCCGTTCAACGTCGAATTCGCGCTCGCCGAACCCCCTGCTGATGCCCAAGCCCGCGCCGTCGAGACGCTGGTGGAGCCCGCCCGCGCCGTGGGCCTGCGGCTGACCAAGCGCGGACAGGGAGAGCTCCAGTACCGCCCGAAGGCGCAGTTCCCGTTCGTGATCATGCTGTGGCACAACCTCAACGGGGAGAAGATGACCGTCAGGTTCGAGCCAGGCGAGTCCGGCGGGACACGCGTCACGATCCGCGGCGCCGTTGCGCGCGGCAAGCACCCGCTCGCCGTGGACCCCGAACACTGGACGGAATCACTTGGCGCCTCGACTACAGCTACGAGCTGAGGCCGACAGAGCCACTTCGATCACGTCGTTCACGCGCGCTCACGACGTCATCCAAGCGCGCACGCTGTCGCCCTCGTGGCCGAGCGGACACCCGCGTAATCGCCCACGTGGCTCCCGGTCCGGACGATCAGCGCGAGCGACCCCTGCTCGTTGGCCGACGGCTCCATCCCCGGGCGGATGCGGAAGTGCTGCGTCGGGTCGTTGATCCCGGACACCTCCTTTCACACAGCGGCGCGAACCTCGCCCGACTGGACGAGCGACCTGCATCGCGCGGAAGCGCGCACGCGTCTACTCAGGTCGTGGCCTGGACCCCGGCCGACCGACCCGCCGACACGTAGCGGCTCGCCCGGCACTGCGTCCGCTTCATCGCCTTTCCGGCCACCTGACCCAGACTTCCACTGGGCGGCCGAAGCGGTCACGAGCGGACCATGGCCCGTAAAGGCGTGATGCAGCCGTCGGCGATTGATGCCGCTGACGACTGCTGTGATCGCGGCCGGTCGCGGAGCTCTCGATCTCTTTTGGCGACGGGCCGCGCGTCAGGCGGCGCCGGTGCTCACGATCTCTCCGCCACTGGTTGCGATAGTCGCGCCGACGGCGTGGCCGTGACCGCCGGCGATCCCCGAATTGTGGGCACGGTTACGACCGACGGCTGCTGACAGACGACCGCGGGCTCGCGGCGTCGCGCCTCCCGAGGGACGCAATGGCAGAAGCGTCGCGGCGACCACCGTCGCCGCTCCCGTTCACAGGCGGCCGAGCGCCAGCCCGCGTTCGTATGTCAACGGCATGACACCCGAATGCTCAGGCGCCGCCGAAGGCGTCCGCGACGGCCGCCGCCCAGGCCCCGTACAGATCGATGACAGTGGACGGCGCGGGCCATTCTCCGACCTGTAGTCGTTTGAGCGCTTCGCCGCCACGCCGGCGCGCGTGCGTGCGCGACCAGTCGTAGGAGGACGGCGCAGCCCCGTAGCGCGCTCGCCAAGCGCGCATCGCCTCGCGAACCCGTTCCCGGGTCCACTCCCGCGCAATCGCGCCGGGATGGCAGCGTTTGCAATATGCGTAGGCGTCGCCCTTGCCGTTCCGCGGCGCGGTGGGCGCCCCGCAGCCGCGACACACTCCCCGGTAGCGCGCCTTCACCGCGCGCGCCTTATCGCCGGTCGGATCGTAGAGATACGCCTTGATGGTTGCCTCTGCGCGTCCCAACCGACGAGCGATCTCCGCAAGCGACAGACCCTCCTGGTCGCGGTAGTGGCGGGCGAGTTGCGCCGCGCGGCGCCGTTCCGCGACCCGGTCGAGCATAAGAACCGAAGTCTACCGGAAGTGCTGGACAGCCCGCTCACGCGCAAAAAAGATCCGTCGGGGGAAGAATTTCCTCTCTTGGTGTTGCGACTGGTACGCGCGCGTATAGCGCGCTGTCGTCAGCTCGAGCGCCGGGAGGGATCGGCCGTGGGGCTGCGCCGCCGAGCGCCGAGGCTGGCGTTGGCCGCGCGGGGTGTCCGTAGGTCTTTTGTTAGCATTCGACGGGTCGTAGAAGTAGGCCTTGATCGTCGCCGGCGAGCGGCCCAGGCGGTCGGCGATCTGTGCGTTCGACAGACCCTCGGCCTCCCGGTAGTGGCGCGCCAAGGCGACCGCACGACGACGCTCTGCGGAGCGGTCGAACGATGTCGTAGAGGCGGCGGACGCCACACGACAGAAGCTATCCCTGGCGATTGGTTTTCTCTGCGAGGTAGGTGGCCCGGTCACGTCAGCGTTGCCCCGAAATCGCCAGCGCCGTCGCTAACGGCCAGCGATGATCACCCCCGCCTGTGGACGCACCCGCACGCGTCGCGCCTGGATCGGACCTTGCGGCCGCGGCGTCTGCTGACTCAAGCGCTGCCCCTCTCGCTGCTGGCCTGGGTGCTGATCGGCGCGACCGCTCCCGGAAACTTGCACGGTCGGTCCGGAGGCGTACCGACCATGCCCTGCGCCCGGTCGGTCTCTTCAGCCCGGCGTCCCGATCTGCTGGCGCAAGGTGCTCGATTCCAGAGTGACGCTGGAGCAGCTCGCCGCCTGTTGAGCTGCGGTCCGGTCGATGCTCGGGGCGTCGCCCAGATCAGACTCCTGCTGACCGGTGTACGACCGTCCGTCGGCGGGTGACCTTGAGCCGGCGTTGCAGGCCCCGCTGGCAGCGCTCGAGCTGAGCGTCTAGCGCTTCCAAAGAGCGCGCCACTGCCGGGCGGACACCCCTCCCCGGCGCAGAGGCGAAGCTCGAAACCGGCGTCAGGCCGATGACCTCCTCGCCGCGGGCGACTGGGCGCCTGAGCTCCTCAGCTCCTCAGCTCCAGCATCGGCCGCATGGGTGTCATTGCCCATTCTCAAGCGATGCCAGCTCTGATTCGCTGCGTGCACGAAGATCCCAACGGCGCCACTCTCGCTGCGATTTGGTGGCGGTGCGCTGCACAGGGAGGCTCGACATGACTGGTAGTAGGCTGACCGCGGTGGACGGCTCCCAGGAGAAAGTCCCGTCGGCTGCGAATCAATCCGTCCGGTTCGACAACGCGTTGGTCGGGGTAGACGGGACCTCCAGCGGTCGCGACGCGATCGCGCTCGCCGACCTGCTGCGCGACGACGGGGGACGATTGACGCTCGCGTACGTGGTTCTCACCCACACTCCGAGCTATCAAAACTTTTACGCCACGCCGGCTTGGGAGCAGTCACGGGAGATGCTCGAGCGTGAGCGCGAAGCGGCAGGCGTGACGGCAGAGCTGACCGGGATGTTCTCGCCCTCGGTCGGCAGCGGACTGCACCAGCTGGCCGAGGACTGCGACGCTGACCTGTTGGTGGTGGGGTCCTGTAGCCGCGGAGCGGTTGGCCGCGTGCTCGTCGATGACGCCCGTGACACGGTCAGCGGTACCTCGTGTCCGGTGGCGGTGGCGCCGCACGGCTACGGCGAGCAGAGGCATCAGCTAAGGACGATCGGGGTGGCATACAACGACACCGTCGAAGCAGACGTCGCCTTATCGGTGGCCCGCAGCCTCGCCGCCCGCTGTGGCTCGCCGGTTCGGGCGCTGACGGTCGTCACCCCCGCCTCTGGAGGCCTCGGCCGCTGGGGAGACTTCGACGTCGGCTGGGGAGAGATGGTCAATGCGGTGGAGCAGGCGGCCAAAGATCGCCTGCACTCACTTGACGGCGTCGACGGTCACGTCGCTATTGGTCCGGCCGCCGAAGCGCTGGTCGCGTTCGGAGACGAGGTCGATCTGCTCGTGGTCGGCTCGCGTGGCTTCGGCCCGCTTCGGCGCTTAATCCTCGGGAGCACCTCGCTGCAGCTGACCCGCGAAGCCCGCTGTCCGCTCGTGGTGGTTCCCCGTCCCGCGATCGCACCCAACCTCCGAGAGCGAAGCTAACCCTCACCCGCGCTGTCGAAACGCACCACTAAAGCGGCGATGCGTGCGCACCAGGAGGGTGTGGGCGCGCCCGCTCGCTGGACGGCGGGCCACCCGAAAGGCGGCGTCAGCTGTCCGCGACCGGGCCCTGCGACGATGTCTCGGTCGTGTGGCTGTCCAAATCCGGCCGCCGGATTCACGGGCAGTCCGCAGCGGTTAGGTTCGCCCGCGCGCAGATGCACACTTTCCTCCATGGTGTACTCGGGTGGCTGCTGCCAATGTCCAGGCTAGTCACTCGAAGGAGGTCAATGATGGCTGGTCCGATTGTGTGTGGTGTTGATGATTCGACAGCGGCTCGCGATGCCGCTGTCGCTGCCTCGGCGCTTTCCGCGCGGGCGAGCCTTCCGCTGCTTTTTGTGCATGTGGCACCCGACTATGGACGGCGGGCTCATCCGGACACTGAACGCAAGCGCCAGCTTGGGGGCTCAGTCGCGAATGGGATCGAGCTGCTCGACCGAGTCACCGGTGACGTGGCCCGGGGCCGCGGTGCTATTCGCCGCGTTCCGCTCGGCGATCCGGCAAGTCAGCTGGTGACGGTCGCCGAGTCAGTGGACGCGGAGATGGTCGTAATCGGCAGCCGTGGACGCGGCCCGTTGACCGCAGTGCTGCTCGGGAGCGTCTCACGCGAGCTTCTCGCGCGCTCCCGGCGTCCGGTGCTGGTCGTTCAGCCCGGCGCCCAGCTGCCCATGCTTCAGGAACGCGGCCCGGTCACGCGGCCGCCCAGTGTGCTCTGCGGGGTCGACGGATCACCCGAATCAATTCACGCGGCGAGAGCCGCCTCGAGGCTGGCCAGCCTTCTGAATGACCGGCTGGTGCTCGCGCACGTCTACCGGCCGCTGAGAACGTGGACCGACTACGGCCTCGCCCGACGCTATGCCTCGGGTGCGCTGCTATCGCAATGGAAGGCGGGACTTGGGCTCTTGGAGGAGGCCGCCGAACCACTCGGCAGGCTGCCGGGACCCGAGGCCGAACTCTCGCTCGAGCCGGGCGACCCCGAGACAGCGCTCCTCGGCATCGCTGAACGAGAGGACGCCGAGGTGCTCGTGCTCGGCTCACACGGCCAGGGAACCCTGCAGGCCGCACTGGACGGCTCGGTTGCCAGCAGCCTGGCCGCAGGTGGTCCGATTCCAGTGCTGATCGTCCCCTCAGTAAGCGAAGCAAATACCGTCAGCACACCGGATCGAGCCCACGCTTCGCTTGCGAAGGCGGCTTGATAGTGAGAGATGGGTGGTAGTCCGTCCTCGCGGATAGCTTTTCAGACTCCGTGTGCGGCGACCACGGCGCCCGAGAGAGTGGTGAGCATCCGACGGAGGCCATCGCCAGGTGGGAAAACGAAAGCGATGCGCCGCGCCCACGCGAACGGCCCGAAGATCGCAGCGGGCAAACTCCTGCGCTCGAGACGCAGGCCCGCCGCCTTGTTCCAGTGGGCTGATCGTGAAGCCGAGCCTCCCGACCCGCCGTGGTCGTAGACGACATTCAGAAACAGTGAACCATGACACACGCGATCATCATCGACTTCGGGGCGCGGAGCGCGGCCGAGAAGCGACCGCCCCTCGCTGGCAGTCTCGAGGGGCTCATCGGCGCGCGCTTCGTGACGGTGAGCACCTTTCACCGCGACCGGAATAGGATGAGGCAAGCGGCCGAGGGCTTGGGTTCTCCGATGCGCCAGGAGGACATAGGCCGCAGCCGAGATAGCCGGGCAGATCCTGAGCGCGTCTCAGGACGCGTCACGCGCGTAGTCGGCCCCAGCTCAGCGCACGTGCTGCACGAAGCCGCCGAGCATGAGCAGGCCGATCTGATCCTTATGAGCTCTGACCCGGACAGCGAACCCCGCCGGCTGACTACGGGCCTGCGGGCAAGGCAGGCGCTGCAAGGAGCTCCTTGCGCGGTCGCCAGGCCCCGATCGGATTCGCCCACGACCGACGTGATCTCGTCCCGTCGGAGCAGGGCTCGAGGATCATGGGAGTCGCCCCGTGTGCTCAGCATGGCGGCTGGCCCGGCGGGCGGGCTGCGCGTGATCGCGGTGCTCAGCGCCCGCCCGTCGCCCGGATGTCCCGTTCGCCAGTTACCGCCAGGGTGTGTGGCCCTCCAGCTTGCGGCGGCGCCGGAAGCATCAGGGTCAGAGCAAGCGCCCGGCGGATCCCGACTCCGCCGGGGCCCGCGCAACGGTGCAGCCTTCAGTCCCGTTCTTGATTACGCAGCTTCCGGTGCGAGTTGACGAGATCGGCGTTAGCCAGCAACACGCCGGTCAAATAGGCACCGACCTCGCGCTGGCGCCGCTCTTTGCAGCGGGCGGGCCCGAGGCGCGACGGGGAGGTCGCCGCCTCGGTCCCCTCGACGTACGAACCTGCCGCTTGCGCCGACCGAGCACGGCCTTGCGCCGGAGCTTTCGCAGGCCTCAGCCTCGCGCGCTCGCGTCGTGGTTGGCAGGCTGCGCGCTCGCCCAGGCTCCAGAACAGCCACAGCTCGAACGCGGCAAGGACAATCATCACCACTAGGACCAGCGCGATCTTCAGCACCATCAGCACACCACCTCCGAATCGTCGGCTAGCTTGAGAACACCGGGGTTAGATCGTTAGGCATCGCTGCCCTCACCTTGCCGTCATCCTTTGCGCGACCCCCGGCGAGCCGAAACTCGCCGACCACCGCCCATCTCGCGAGGCCGCGGGAAGCACCGGTGAGTTACATAGACTGTTGACTCAAGCTCACGGGTACTCCGTTGACGTTGATCAAAGCGTCGCAGTTGCACGTCTACTCCGAAATGGGCACAAAGACCCATCTTCTGCCGCCCGAACCACCAGTGCCTGGGCCAGCTCGGTGACCACATCGAGTCGCCGTCCTATCTGGCGATGAACTAGTGCCGGCACTAGGCAGCCTCGACACTCGTCCTCATACGTCCAACTGCGTGACCGGCCTGATTGCTAGAAGCTGTGGCGGCTAAGCCTCGATCCACCGGTCCGAGCGTGATCTCGGGTGGGTGCGGCTTGATCGGCCGGCGGGACGTGGTCGGCGGGCGGTGGCCCGCGGTTTCTGGCGGTTGATGCCGCGCTCCGGTCGGGACTGGGGCCAGTTGAGGCCGTCGCGGCGTCTGGAGCGGTGACGTTTCGGGCAGGCCGAAGCCGGTGGTGTGGGTTGATCGTCTTCGTGGCTGTGCGTGGTGGTCAGATCAGCGCCGGCACGGCGCGGAGGTGCTGCAGCGCGGTGAGGAACTGCGTCTCCCATGGCCACCGGGCGGGCATCCGGAGTGTCAGTTGTCGCGCGGTGCGGGTGATCCGGCCGGGAACGGTCAGCAGCCGGCGGCGGAGTGTCCGCGCGGTCGGGATGACGGTGTCAGGGAGCCCGATCACCGTTGTCCACCGCAGCAGGTTGTGCGCGAGCGCGGCGATCACGGTCCAGGCGGCGTTGGCGAGGAACTTGCCGGATGGGAAGTGCGCCAGCGCCTGGTCTTTGAGGTCGCGGATCGCGAGTTCCACCACGGCGTGCTGACGGTGCTCTGCCTCCACGAGCTCGATCGCGTCGACGCGGTTGGTCAAGAACGCGTGATGGCGCCAGTCAGGCCACAGCTCAGCCTGGGGGCCGACCAGCCGGGTGCGCCGGACGATCAGGCGTTGGAGGCCGAGCATCGTCTGCGCGATCTGCGCCTCCCCGCCGTCGGGGTAGTCCTCGAGCGTCTGCCAGTCCTGCTCCGCAATCGCCGCAATGGCAGCCTTGATGTGCGGTTGCTGGCGAACCCCGATCGAGTACGTCCAGCCTGCCGTCTGCAAGCGGGCCATGATCTTGCTGTTCCAGAACCCGGAGTCCGCGCGCAGCAGCTTCGGCCCGGTCGCGCCCGCGCGCGCGACCCTGGGGATCAATTCCTCAACGAACCGCAACGCGCCCCGCGACGTGTTCGCCGACCCTTTCCGGGCACGGATGTGCAACACCTCACCGGTCCCTGACCGGGTCGCGACGATCGGGTGATACCCGCGCGTGTGGGTGTACCCATAGCCAGCGCCTTGCTTGTCATACCCATAGACCTCACCGACGAAGCTGTCCACATCAACCACCAGACGCCGATCGTCTGGTCCGGCGCCGGCCGCCCACGCCCGGGTGAGTGTCTCGGCCAGGACACGGTCAAGTTGGCGGACATGCCCGAACGTGAACGCCCGCAAAAACGTCCCGAGCGTCGACGGCGCCGCCACACCATGCCCGAGCACCCGGCCCGTCTGCCCCGAGCGCAACACGTCACAGTCATCGATGCAGTCCGCCCCCAACGCCATCGCGGACACCAAGCTCATCACCTTGCGCCCCGCATTCCCCGCACCCGGACGAGCCCCAAGATCAACGATCTGATCGACCAACACCTCGATCCCAAGCCGATCCGCGAGCACCGCCGGGAGCAGAAGTCCCGCGTTGGCGACCGCCCGCTGGTCGTCGAACACGACCCTCATTGCGTCCGGCAGACCCTTCACCATGCAGATGACCTCCTGTTGCCGGCCCGCCGTCGCCCAACACGACAGCTTTCTGCCTGCTCAGGAGGTCATTTAAATCTCCACCCCGGACGGCTCCCGACCAACGATCGGTGGATCGAGGCTAAGCGGCCTTAGACGGCGCGGTATGGCCGCGCATCCAGGGGTAGACGGACGGTTTGTCGGGGTGTACGATGCGCGAACTCATCGGGGCCGTGTGTTTTGGAACGCGTCCCCCCCTCGCACCGGATGCGTCTAAAGGGGGAGTATCCATGGAAGGAATCTTGAAGTACCTGCGTTTGCGTACCGCCACGTTGGCAGCCGCGTTGGTCGTCACGGCGGCTGTGCTGGGGGCGATGTCCGCGCCGGCGAATGCCGTGTGCTTCCTTGGTTTCTGCCCCAAAGACGTCTCCTTTCAAGTCATCAACGAGAGCAGAGTTCCGCTATTCGTGCAGATTTGTCCCAGAGGGCACTCGAAGAATCCGGGCAGCACCCGTGACAACCCGTGCCGGGTGATCACCTACAGCAACGTCATCGGGGCAAACGGGGAGCGACAGACCTTTGGCCCCTTCGACTCACTCGGGCTGATCATCTCGCCCAGCTATCCGCTTGGCGTGTGCGAAAAGGCCCCGTGCCCGTCTGGCCTAGCCCCAGCGCTGAATAGGAAGTTGTACGTCTATGTCCAGAACCCACTGATTGGCAAGCCCTTTTTCCGAGTGCAAGGCATCGAAGTCGCTCTTAGCGAGCGCCAGGAAGTGGAAGGTCTTGTTCCTGATCACATCTACGTCGTGCTCCAACGCTTCGCAGACTCGGAGCTGAATGGCAATCCCGTCAAGGTCATGAAGATCGTGATCCGCAGGTGGCCGGCCTAGTCGGAGGAACTTGCGTCCGGGCTCGGACTGAGAGCTGCCGAGCACCTCAGTTCGCACGACGAGGACCCAGCCGAGTTAGCCGAGGGGACGGGCACGCACGCGTCACGTCGTGTGGGATAGACGCGATCGTCCGCTTGGCCCCGCATGCGCACGACTGCTTTCGCCGCGGCTTCGCTCTCCCAACCCGCGATCGCAATGGCGACATATGAGTGGCCCGCCGGTGTCGGCGTCGGACTAGCACTCGGTGGCCCAAGCAATAGCAGGCACGAACCCGGCTCCGCGGTGGATGCAAGGTCAGCCGGGCCGCCCGCCGGCTAAGGAATGCAGCCGCCTGAGGTCGCTCTGGACCCGCTGTTGGAATACGCCTGAAGGGGCCGCGGCGAGTTCGTGGCTCTTTACGCGGAAGCGCTCGTGCCGCCGGATCACATCGGAGCCGCGTTCTGCCTATG
>DASYAP010000144.1:0-6434 GCA_036501265.1 Solirubrobacteraceae bacterium
GGCCGTGAACGCCAAGTCCTGCTCGCGCTCCGAGAGCGACAGCTCCTGCGCGAGCGCGCGAGCGAGACGGGCGACCGCTGCACCGTGGCGGGAAGTCGCGGGATCGCGAAGCGCGAGCGTCTCCAGCAGAGTCGCCAACACGCCCACCTGCAGGTGCGCGAGCTGGTTGGAACGGGCGGCCAGCTGTTCGGCGCGCTCTTCTGAGCGGGCCAGCGCCCGGACGAGGGTGATGTAGACGGCGAGCACGATCACCAAGCCCATAAGCACGATCTCGCCGTTTCGCAGTTCGGCGTAGGCGATCGCAAGCAACGCAGTGAGCACCGCCGCAGCGAGCTCACTGGGCAGCATCGGCAGCAACAGGGTCCGCGCCTGGAAAACGATCCCGCGCCCCGTCATGACTCGCTGGTGAATCGCGATCAGCACGAAGTTGAGCGCGTTCGTAAGCACGAAAACGCCTGCGACCGTCAGCGCAAGCGCGAGGCTATGCGCGCGTAGGTACGCGGGACTGTGCAGGTCGCTTCCGAGAACAGCGCGCGCCAACAGCGCTCCGACCAGAGGGAACATCGCGTATGTAGCGACGTTGTTCAGCCACGGGAGGAGCCGTAGCGGACGAATCTTCGTCCGCACGCCGTCGACAATCATCGTCACGACACCGATCGCGGCTGCCGGCGCTGGTCCCAGCAAAATCATCGCGAGCACCAGCGCGACGAACGACGGTGACAGCCTCTGATTCCCGACCCGGATCACAAAGGCATGGGCGCCGACAGCCATGACACCAAGGACCACGACGGTCCAAACCGGATGCCAGTCCGCGTCGTGCGATACCAGCGCAGCGCCGATGAGCGCCACGAGCAGGACCACGACCTGGCTCGTGGCGTAGACCACCAGCTCCCTTGACCAACGCCCACGCAACCCCATTTGATGGAAATAATGCCTCATACGCGACGTTTTGACCAGCGCCTCATCCCGCGGGCTCGCTGGCCCTGGCTTCCGCGCTGGTCGGACGTGTCGCGCCGCGGTGCAGCGCCAACCGGGCAAACGCGCATGTCGCTAGGGCAGCGGCTACGCCCGCCATCGCAAATGCGGCGCGCGGATCCCACAGGGCGGCGACCGCGCCGCCCAGGGAAAAGCCCACCGCGGGGCAAAGCGCGCCCATCGATTCAACGACACCCATGACGCGTCCCTGAAGAGCGCTAGGCGTCCGTTCTTGGACCGCGGTGATCAGAGCGATCCACTGCACTCCATTGCCTGTGCCTCCTACGAAGCAAAAGGCACAGGCGACCCAGAGCAAACCGGCCGCGGCGACCCCGAGGTAGGCCACCGCCACCCCCAGCGTGCTGATGGTTAGGAGCACAAACAGGCTGCTGCGTGCGGCACGCGCGAATATCGCGCTTCCCAGCAGCATTCCTGCGCCCCAGGCCGCCAGAAGAGCTCCATAGCCAGCGTCTCCGGCGCCGAGAGTCGCCTTCGCGAAGATGACCTCGACGGGCACGACGGCGGCAAAGAACACCAGTGCGACCGCCTCGGTACCGAGCAGCCAACCGAGCGTTTCGTCTTCGGTGATGTAGCGACGCACGTTGCCGAGCTGCTCGAAGATCCCGCCGCGCACCGTGTCTGTGCGCGAGATGGGCACTTGCAGGACCAGCGCGGCGGTCAGCGCAAAGGACGCCACGTCGATGAGCAGGACGGACGAGGCGCCCAGAACTCCAGTAAGGACCCCTCCAATCGCGGGACCAAGCGCCGCTGTAGTGGCCCAACCCACGTTCAGGTAGCCGTTGGCGCGCCGGCGAGCAGAGTCGTCGCCAGCTTGCTGGGAGACCACCGCGCGCAGCAGGGCGCGCGCCGCCAACGCAGCCACTCCGTCCAGCGCTCCCAGAACAAGGATGGGAGCGAGGACAGGGTGCAGCACCAATGCCGCCAAGCCCCCGGTGGTGAGCGCTTGTATTGCGTACAGCGCAGCAAGCGTGCCCCGGCGCCCGAGCGATTCAAGCCACGTAACCGCAGCCGTCGTAACGAGAGCCGGCAGGAAGCGGACGGAGACGAAGAGCGCCGCGGTCGCGATCGCGCTGTGCGTGTGGTCAAAAACCGCCACGCTAAGCGCGATGGTCCCGAGCCAGTTTCCCAGCTCATTGACCGTGTAGGCGATCGTCAGGCGACGAAACACCACGTCATAGCTCCGCTCCCTCACTGACTAGAGCTGTCAGGAAGGTTTCAGTTGCACCAACCCACGATACCCTCCTTCCGCTCGACGTTCGGAACGGAGCGTAGGGTATCGGCGGGCGGGGGGGCAAACGTGAGCGCAGGGGAAGAGCTCGCTACCCGGAGGTACCGCCCGCCGGCTGGAAATTTAGATGCGCGCCGCCGAAGGGATGGGGTGTTTTTCTGACCCGCGACGGATGGACCCCCCAGGTCGCGCTGTCGCAAGCGCCCCAGGTCGCGCTGTCGCAAGCGCGCCAGGGCGCGCTGTCGCACGCCCTCGAATACCCGCTGTCACCCGCCAGCGGGCCGGTCCGATGCCGTACCTGGGCGCCGGGGCGTAGATCGCCGACCAATAGAATCGAAAGAGCGTGCCACCGCAGAATCGTCATGCCGCTTTGACCTCCGTGCAAACTGGCCGTGCCAGCGCATGACGTCCTGATCATCGGGGCGGGGCTCGCCGGCCAGCGAGCCGCGTTGGCTGCCGCACAGACCGGAGCCACGGTGGGGGTCGTCTCGAAGGTCCACCCCGTCCGATCCCATTCGGTCGCCGCGGCTGGCGGCATCAATGCGGCGTTGAACCCGGAGGACAGCTGGGAGTCACACGCCTTCGACACCGTCAAGGGCTCCGACTACCTGGGCGACCAAGACGCCATCGAGATCATGTGCCGCGAAGCGCCCGACGAGATCCTCTGGCTCGAGCACGCCGGCGTCACTTTCCACCGCGACGGCACCGGCCATCTCGGCACCCGAGCCTTCGGCGGCGCTTCAGCCGCGCGCACCTACTACGTCGCCGACATCACGGGCCAGGCCATCCTCCACGTGCTCTACGAGCAGCTGCTCAAGCACCACGCCCAGCTGGACCGCTACGAGGAGTGGTTCACGACCGACCTGCTGATCGACGATGAGGGCAGCTGTGTGGGGGCGATCTGCCGCGACCTCCGCGACGGCCGCCTCGAGCTGATCAACGCCAAGGCGGTCATCCTCGCCTCCGGCGGAGCCGGCCAGGTGTACCGGCCGACGACGAACGGTCTGATCGTGACCGGCGACGGCATTGCGCAGGCCTACCGCGTCGGCGCGAAGCTGATGGACATGGAGATGGTCCAGTACCACCCGACGACCTTGAGCGGAAACGGACTGCTGATCACCGAAGGCGCGCGGGGCGAAGGGGCTTGGCTACTCAATGGCGAGGGCGACCGCTTCATGGAGCAATACGCGCCCAACAAGCTCGAGCTCGCCTCACGCGACGTGGTTTCGCGAGCCGAGCAGACCGAGATCAACGAGGGTCGCGGGTTTCCCGACGGCACGGTGGCGCTCGACGTCACGAAGGTCCCCCGTCGGCGGACGCTCGAAGCGCTACGGGAGATCGTCAACATCGGCCGCGACTTCGCCGGCGTCGACATCACCCACGAGCCGATCCACATCCGCCCCGGCGACCACTACATCATGGGTGGCGTCAAGACCGATGTGGATGGTCAGACGACCATCCCCGGCCTGTACGCGGCGGGCGAGGTGGCGTGCGTCTCGGTCCACGGCGGCAACCGTCTCGGCGCCAACTCGCTTTTGGACACGCTCGTCTTCGGCCGCCGCTCGGGCGAGCATGCCGCCAGAGAGGCGATGCGCATGCCGATGCCCTCCACCCCGAGCTCTCGCCTGACCGACACCGAGCGCGCGATCGCCTCGATCCTCCAGCGCGAGGGCAACGGCCGCCGCCTCGGGGCGATCAAGGAGGAGCTTGGCGAGACCATGAATCAGTACGTAGCCGTCTTCCGGGACGCCGAGGGGCTCGCCAAGGCCCACGAGATCGTCCGCCGGCTGAAGGAGGAGGCCGCTGGCGCGGGCGTCGACGACCGCGGCTCGGTCTTCAACCAGGACGTGATCGCCGCGATCGAGCTCTCTTATATGCTCGACGTCGCCGAGGCGACCGTGGTCGCCGCCGAGGAGCGCACGGAGTCCCGCGGCGCCCAATACCGCACCGACTTCCCCGAGCGCAACGACTCCGATTGGCTCAGGCACGTCGACATTTCGCTCGACGGCGGCTCCGAGCCGAAGGTGAGCTACTCCGAGGTCACGATCACCCGCTGGCAGCCCGAAGAGCGGACGTATTGATCGGACCCCTTGGAGGAAACGAAGGCATAGCCTTCGAAACGTCCAATGACCCCTACGACAAACGCCTGAAATGCCCCAATACACACTGAGAATTCGCCGCTTTGACCCGCGCTCGGGCGAAGCCGCCTACTGGGACGACCACACCCTCGACATGGAAGAGCACAACTCGGTGCTCGACGGCATCCTCAAAGTCAAGGACGAAAAGGACGGCTCGATCGGTATTCGCTGCTCCTGCCAGCAGGGCATCTGCGGCTCATGCGGGGTGCGGATCAACGGCAAGCCGGGCCTGGCCTGCAACACGCACCTCGAGGAGGCGGCGCAGCGCGACCACGGACTGGGCTCGAACCCGTCCCAAGACGAGGACGGCGCCTCCGGAAGCGGAGAGGGTGAGAGGCTGCCCATCGTGATGGTCGAGCCGATGGGCAACATGCCCGTGATCCGGGACTTGATCGTGGACATGGACGCGGTCCACTGGCGCAAGATCGAGCGCGTCACGCCGTGGCTGATCAACAAGGAGCCGGTTCCCGAGCGCGAGTACGTCGTCCCCCACGAGAACATGGTCGACATCACGCAGCCCATGTCCTGCATCCAGTGCGGGGCGTGCGTCTCCGACTGTCTCTCCATGGAGATCGACCCGCTTTTCATCGGGCCGGCCGCCCTCGCCAAGGCCTACCGCTTCGTCGGCGACCCCCGCGACGCCGAGCATCGTGAACGGCTGCTCGATCTGGCCGAGGACCCGCACGGAATCTACGACTGCACGCACTGCTTCAACTGCGTCGACGCCTGCCCCAAAGGCGTTGACCCGATGAACCAGATCATGCGGCTGCGCCGGATCGCCGGCTCCGATTACGAAATAAAGGACCGCAACAACGGCTACAGCCACGAGCACGCGTTCGTCAAGAACATCCGCCGCAACGGCCTCCTCCACGAGCCCGACCTGCTCGCCGACTCCTACGGCGGCAAGTTCAACCCGGCCGCTGGTCGCGAGCTGGTGAGCGGCCTGCCCACTGCGCTGAAGGGGCTGGCGCGAGGCAAGATGACTCCTAAGACCGCCCTTCTGCATCCTCACAAGGCGCCCAAACAGGTCACCCAGGTCTTCGACCGGATCGAGAGCCGCGACAACCGGATCGAGCTCAACGTCTACGTGAGCGGGTACGAAGACGAGGATGAGCCCGCTGCCACCGCCTCCGAGCCCGACGCGACGGAGCGAGCACCGGACACCGCTCCGGGAAGCGAGGAGGGCCAGCGATGAGACTCGCCTACTGGCCGGGCTGCGTGAGCCGCGGCTTCACCCCTGAGCTACACGGCGCGATGGCCAAAATCGCGCCGCTGCTGGATCTCGAGCTGATCGAGCTCGATCGCGCCGCCTGCTGCGGGGCGGGTGTGATCGCCGAGCACAACCAGGAACTCGCCGACACGCTCAACGCGCGCACGTTCGCGCTCGCCCAGCAGACCGACGGGCAGCTGATGATGAACATCTGCTCCACCTGCCAGGGCGCACAGTCGGAGTGCCAGGAGCGCCTGGACGCCAACAGCGACTATCGCGAGCAGATCAACTCAAACCTCCAGGACGAGGGCCTGCGCTACCAGAAGGGGCTGACCAACAAGAACCTGCTCTGGTTGTTGGTCGAGGAGATCGGCCTCGACGAGCTCTCCTCGAGGGTCAAGCGGCCGCTCAGTGGTCTGCGGGTAGGCCCCTTCTACGGCTGCTACATCGTGCGGCCCACCCGTCGGCTGGAGATCGACGAGGAGCATCCTCGGGACCGCTACCTGCACATGCTGATCGAGGCGCTCGGCGGGACCGTGATCGAATTCGCGGGCGTCTATAAGTGCTGCGGCTTTCCCATCATCACGATGAACAAGCAGGCCTCGCTGGAGATGGCCGGCCGCCACCTGGGCGACGCGATCGACGCCGAGGCCGATTGCCTGGTGGTGCCCTGTCCTCTGTGTCACCTCAACCTCGATCTCCAACAGCCCGTCGCGGCGAAGGCCGTCGGTCGCGAGCTCGGCCTGCCGGTGCTGCATCTGCCCCAGCTCGTGGGGCTTGCTCTCGGGCTTGAGCCCAAGGAGCTCGGGATGAACAGGCACATCGTCCGGCCGACGTCGGTGATCGACTGGTCGACGTCGGT
>DASYAP010000145.1:0-8637 GCA_036501265.1 Solirubrobacteraceae bacterium
GGTCGCTGACACGTTTTGCTTGGCTAGAAGCGCGAGGCCGGCCAGGTAGTAGGCGCCGGGCGCGCTGTATAGAGCACCAGCCGCCCACGAGATCCACAACGAGTCCTGGCCGAGGGCCCGGTCGTGGAGGCTCTGCTGCCCCGAGCGATCGGCGTCGCGCTTGCGAGGGCGGCGGGGGTGCCATTGCACCTTGCGGCCCGACAACTCGGCGACCGCGACCAAACTCAGCAGACCGCCCGCCACCACCTCGATGACCCCCTGGGTCGATCGGCCGAGCCGCAGGTTCGATCCGTGCAGGCCAGCACGATCAGCAGCCCGAAGATGATCGAGAAACCCATCCCGCCGATCAGGTACGCGCCCAGCTGCCGGGCCGGCCTGGGCCGCCCCAGCAGCAAGACGGCCGCAGTGAGAAGCCCGGCGTCGAGGGCAGAGACCACCGCTATGAGGAACACTTGACCCATGCCGGCGTGCGAGCGCGAGCGTAACCCAACGGTTGGCGACCTGTCCGTGGCGGGCCCTGCCGCTCAACTTGCCACTGCTCTACCACTGGCCGTCGTTCGTCCGGCACCTCGACGCCCACGACATCTCCTGGCACTGGTACTGCTTCGGAACCGGCACCTTACGTCTCGCCGACCGCCACTACCGCCTCGGCCACCATGATCGGTTCGCGTTTTTCAGCCATACGATCCTGAGCTGGAAGACTAGGCTCGAGCGCAGCATCGACCCAAAGACGCCGAGCTTCGTCGAGGACGCCGCCCGGGGTGCGCTGCCGTCGGTCGCTTGGATCGACCCAAACTTCAGCAACTTCAACCCGATCGGCTTTTCGCAACGACGATCACGCGCCGGCGGACATCAGGGACGGCCAAGACCTCGTGCTCGCCGTGTACCACGCGCTCGCCACGAGCCCGCACTGGGAGCGAACACTGCTGATCGTCTTTTACGACGAGCACGGCGGATTCTTTGATCACGCCGTGCCGCCCGAGGCGCGCGACCACGACCCTGCGTCATTTGGGCGCTACGGCGTGCGCGTGCCAGCGCTGGTCGTCTCGCCGTGGATCGAGCGAGGACCCGTCTCACACACCTTGTTCGACCACACGTCGATCATCAAGACGATTCTGTTGCGCTTCTGCCCGGACGCGCTCAGACGGCCGCACGGGCACGAGGCGCTGCCCGCGCTCAAGCGCCCGGGGGCCCCACGCTACATGGGAGCGCGCGTGGCGCAAGCCAACCATCTGGGGGAACTCCTCACCCTTGCCGCGCCTCGACTAGCGCCGCCTCGATCTGCCCTCGTCGATGGGGCCCCAGAACGGGCCGCATCAAGAACGCAGCGCAGCCCGGTCGACCGGGTGAGGCTCGAGCGCGCGCCGATGACGGACCTCCAGATCCGCATTGCCGCGGCGAATCGCGAGCTGAGAAGACTCGGGCATCCGGAGGGCCAGCCGTAGACCGAATCAGGCCTCGGGCTTGTCGAACTGGCCGTCAGTTCGGCGCGCGGGAAGTCGCGCACAAGTCTCTCGGTCAGCTGGGCAGCCGTCCGGGGAGCTGCGCGACGACGAACTTTGGCGCTTAGTGTGAGTTGGAGTCATTGTCTTCGTCCTTAACGCATCGCCGGGCGCGGACCGATCGGACTGAGCAGTCGCACTTGAGTGGTCAAGAGCTACGAGACGGAACGAGAGCCGGTGTGTCGGCGCCCGCCACAAGCGACCTCTTCCTCGCCATAAGAGGGCACGGCTCCTGCTTCGAGTCCGCCAATAGCAGCCCGGGCGAAGAGCATCGGGTGCCGCTGAGTGAGGCGGCAGTGTCTTGCCCGCGAGCGCTGCGGTGTGCTTGTCCAGCCGCCTGGATCGCGTCCGCGCCCGCCGGCGTCGACGACCTCATCGGCTTCAGACGCGGCCGCGAGTACCTGGGAGCGATCCAGGCGCTTGTAGAACGCGGCTTGGGGGCTTCGCTACCCGACAAGGAGAAGCTCGCCGCGGCAGTCCTCTCAAGGCTCTAACGCGCCTAGGGGATGCTGTGCTTGACCTCGCAGCCGGTGGCCTTGTCCGTGCCGGACCCGCCTATGCATGTGTCGTGACCGGGGCCCCCGACGAGCGTGTCGTTGCCGCTACCTCCCTTCAGCACGTCGTTCCCAGCAGCGCCGCATAGCGCATCGTTGCCGGCGCCGCCGGAACGTTTCGACGCCGACGAAGTTTCCGCCATTGAAGGCCTCGTTCTTGAGCTTCGGGTCGATCGGCGAGAGGGAGGTGCCGAGCTGGTCTCCGGTCGCCCGGCTGGCCGCGAGGTAGGCACAGCCAGTCACGTCCCCGATGATGTTGTAACCGCTCGAGTGAAAGAGCTCACCCGATCCTTGGTCAGAGCAATCGGGAGTGCTTCCACCACTGGCGTCGGAATCGACGTTCGCCGCCAGGATCGTGTTCGCGAACGTGACGTAGCTCTGCGCTCCATTTCCGTCATAGAAGACGGCAATCCCCCCGCCGTCGCCGGCGCTGTTGCGCGTGACGGTCGAGTTCTTCAGGGTCACAAACCCGTCAAAGATCCGGATGCCACCGCCGTTGTTCGCGCCAGTGTTGTTGTTGATCGTCGTGTTGGCGAAGTCGTAATGCGCTCCTCCACTGTCGTAGACGGCTCCGCCATTGTCGCCCGCGGTGTTGTAAGAGAGCTGCGATCTGATCACGGTGACCTGAGCGTTAGAGGTACTCCCGAGGGCGCCGCCGCCACCGTCGATGCTGTTGTCGAAGAACCGCGAGTCGTAGATCGTGGTCGTGCCGTCCGAGGCCGTGTCGATGCCGCCGCCGACGGAAACGGCGCCCTGGTTGCCTTCAACGCTGACCCGGTGCAAGGTCACCATTCCCCCGTCGTTGTAAATTCCGCCGCCGCCCTCGCCTTGGCTCGAGTTCCCGCTGATCGCACCGCCAAGCACATTGAGGGTCGCGCCCGTCTCGACTTTGATCCCGCCTCCGTAATCGTTGATAGTTCCTCCCTCGACAGTGACACGCACAAGTTTGAGGACGGTCGATCCCCCGACGTCAAATACGCGGGTGCCCGTCACCGCCCCATTGCCGTCGATCGTCGCTCCGTGCCCCGTGATCGTCAGCGGCCCATTCCTATAAACAACGAACGAGGCAAGCCCACCAGCCGGGATCGTGAGGGTGTAGGTCTTACCCGGCTTGAGCTTGACCGTGTCGGCTCCGGCGTTGGCTTGAGCGGCGTTGATCGCCTCGCGCAGAGAGCAGTCGCTGGGTGTGCACGACCCGGAACTCGGGTCGTCGGTGCGGGTGACCGTGTAGGTGTTTGCGAGCGCCGGGGCCGCCAGGATCGCAGTCAGGATGCAGGCAAGACCGACCGCACGCGCGAGCAGCCTTTTCAAGCGAGTCGCCCCCGGAAATCCTTACCCACGCGCAATCGGGCAAATCTACATCCGAGCCAATCGGCTATGGAAGAAAAGCGGTGTGGCCCCAGCTCGACGCGCTCACCCAGGCGCTGCTCAAGACCGAGACACTGGACGGCATCGACGCCTACACGCCGGCTGGACTGCCGCTGGAGCCGTTAGTGCCAACACAGGCTGACGGACTGGCTTAAAGGCACCCCGCGCTTCGGGATCGCTTAGTTTGATCTCGGCGCGTACTAGATGTATGTTCGCGGCATGAGCCATACCGTTCATGAGGGCGAGCATTCGCACACCCACGGAGATGACTGCGGCCACACCGCGGTTCGACACGACGACCATGTCGACTATCTGCACGAAGGCCATCTCCATCACCCACACGAAGGACACGTCGACGAGCACGTGATCGACATCGACGCTGCACATCCGGGCGGCCACACTGCGCCTGTCGACTGCGACCCGGGACACGCGCATAGCGCGGACTGCGGACACGAGGCCGTGCCGCACGGCGATCATGTCGACTTCCTGGTCGACGGGAGGCTGCATCATCCCCACGGGGACCACTGCGACGATCACGGCCCGCTCGCGACGACTTAACAAATGGGCTCAGCAGCCCCGGCGTTCACCGGGGCTGCTCCCGAACGACCTCACCGGCCGGCTTGTCGTCGCGTAGGCCGAGATAGCGCGGTTGGCGCAGGCGACCGTCATTCGTCCACTCGGCAAACCCGATCTGGGCGACCAGCTCGGGCCGGACCCAGTGGGTGCCGTGCGGGACCGGTCGCGCGTCGACGAAGGGCGACTCTGGCGTCTGAAGCTCGCGAAGCTGGGCACCGAGGTCACGCAGCGTCGCCGCGGTGTACCCGGTCCCGACCTTGCCCGCGTATCTGAGCCGCCGGCGCTCGTAATACCCCACCAGCAGCGCGCCGAAGTCGGTGCGGCTGCCGGCGGGATCGGTGTAACCGCCGATCACCAACTCCTGCTCCCACAGGCATTTGAGCTTCAGCCAGTCCCTCGAGCGGCCCGTGACGTAGGGCCCCTGCGCGCGCTTGGCGATCAGCCCCTCCCAGCCCGACTGGCACGCCCGCTCAAACCGCCGTTGCGAGTCATCGCGCCAGGCTTCGCTGACCCGCAAAGCTGCGCCGGGCCGCACTGCCTTAGTCAGCCGCGAGCGGCGCTCGAGCAGCGGCTGGCCTCGGAGATCGTCGCCATCGAGCTCGAGTAGATCAAAGACGCAAAAGACGACGGGATACCCCTCTACCAGCTCTTTAGTGGGATTCGTGACCCCAAGGCGGCGCTGGAGCCGACTGAACGACGTCTGCTCCCCCTCGAACGCGACCACCTCGCCGTCGAGGACAAGCTCCCGGTCCCGCTGCCGCGCTACCGCCTGGCGGACCTCCGGGTAAACACCGGTGAGGTCCTTGGCAGTCCGCGACTCCAGCCGCACATCGCTCCCCGCCTTGCGCGCCACGCACCGCTCACCATCGAACTTACGCTCCAAAAGCCACTCATCGCCGAAATCACGGCGGTCACTCAAGGTCGCGAGCATCAACATGATTGGGATTGTCCGGCATCGTCTCGCAGAAGTGCTCGCGGGCTTTGGGGTTGCCCGAGAGCGACGGCCCTACTCAGAGTGTCCGAGAACGTTGACGAGTACCTCGACTAGCCGCTGGGTGGTGTCCCCGTCCAGTGATCCGTGGTGGGGGTTGAACTCGGTTACGGTGAGGGCACGCACGCGTGAATCGCGGAACAGCTCGCTGAGCGCTTCGCTGCATGCGCTCAGCGTCGGGGCGGTGCCACGATCGGTGTTTTCGGCCAGCGGAGCGTCGAGAAAATCGACCAGATCGACATCGAAGTGACCGGCCAAACCCTCACAGGACGCGAGCGGAGACAGCGCCGTTAGCGCACTGCGGGCCGGATCAGCCGCGATGCGCTCCACGTCGACGACGTGGAGCCTGCGGCTGGAGATCAGATCGGCCTCAAATTCCGTGTGGGGCCCGAGCCCGAGGAAGCTGACCTGCTCGGCGCTCAGCATCGGACGCTGACCGGCGAGGCCGGCGAGCCCGTCGACGGCCCTGCCGACGTCGAGCATGTGCGCCACCCCCATCCAGTCCAGAGCGCCGTCGACCGTGCTGTCGGGGACGTTGAGGTCGGCATGCCGATCGACATACACAAGACCGAGCCGCTCAACGCGACCCAGAAGGCCAGCCACGGTGCCGACACCGACAGTGCAGTCGCCGCCGAGCACAAGAACGGTGTCCTGCGCCGGCGCCGATCGGACCAGAGCAGCGACCTTCGCCCCGCGGTCGATAACCGCGCTCGCGTCGCCGCCCGCGGGTTGTGAGAATCCGGGCACCAGCGAAACGGATCCACTCGCCCGCCACGGTTGACGGTCACGCCTGCCGCTTCCAGCCGTTGCGCAAGGCCGGCCTCCGTCAGCGCCCGAGGACCGTCTTCCTGACCAGGGGCGTACGCGCCAGCGCTCGTCGGTGCTTCGACGAGCGTGACAGTCCGCACCTACACAGCATCTCGGACGTGGAACCCGCTTGGGTCGTGACGTAGCGTGGCCGGGGAGGTAGGCCATAGAATGGCTACGTGACGGGCCAGGCCAACCTTGTTTTCGGCATGGCCGCCACCTCTGCCGCCGACATTTGGGCAGTCGGGGACTACTACCAAGGCAGTAATGCCCGGACGCTGAGCATCCACTGCGGCTAGGACACGACGGGCCTTGCTCGCTCGGGCCGCTGGTCTGCAACAGCCGTTCGGACAGTGACTATTGCTGAGCTTCTAGCTCGCGGATACGGTCGAGGAGTTCGCACACGACCACCGCGCCGGCGTAGTTGAGCCCGAGGTCGCGGCGCAGCCGCTCGGCCCGGGCGACGCGTGCGGCGCTGCGCGGGTCGTACCGCGGTGCCTCGCTCGGCTCAGGGTGCCCCTCGAACAGGCCGAACTCCAGATAACGGCGGACGAGCGCCACCCGCAGCCCCGCCCGTCGGGCCACGACGGTCAGTTCTACGGGTTCTTCACTGTTCATGCGGTCGCCTCTCGACGTGAGCTCTCCGCGAGCTGCTCGTAGAGCTCGCGTTCGCGGTCGGACAGTTGCTTGGGAACGGTGATCTTGACGATCGCGTGGAGATCGCCGCTGCCGCCCCCGGACTTCGGCAGGCCCCGCCCACGGAGGCGGAGGCGCCGGCCGCTGGACGAGCCAGCAGGCACCCGTACCTGGGCGGTGCCGGTTGGGGTCGGGACCGCGACCGTCGCACCGAGCGCCGCTTGCCACGAAGCCACCGGAAGATCGACGTCGAGGTCGTCCGCGCCGCGCCGACGAAACTTCGGATGCGGTTTCAGCGCGATTCGCAGGTAGAGGTCCCCAGGCGGACCGCCGTCGCGACCCGGGCCGCCCTGTCCGGCCAGTCGAATCAACTGGCCGTCGCGGACTCCAGCGGGGAAATTGACGTCGATGTCATGGTGATCGAGCGTCAGCCTGCGGCGTCCTCCCTCCAGCGCGTCCTCGAGGGACAGCTCAAGCAGCGCCTCGCGGTCGTGGCCCCGCAGCGGCCCGCGGGTCCGCCCGCTCGGGCCGCCGCCGACGGAGCCTCCGAATAGCCGCTCGAACAGGTCGTCGCTGAACTCGAACCGGATGTCGTCGTCGCCGAACCCCTGGTCGTCGAAGAACTGCTCGAAGTTCGCGTCCGGCGCCTCTTGCTGCCGCTCGCGCCAGTTGGCGCCGAGGCGGTCGTATCGCTCGCGTTTGTCAGGATCGGACAGCACCTCGTACGCCTCGCCTAGCTCCTTGAAGCGCTCCTCGGCGTCGTTGTCGGAGTTGAGGTCGGGATGGTATTTGCGGGCCAGCTTGCGGTAGGCGCGGCGGATCGCGTCCTGATCCGCGTCACGCGGCACGCCAAGCACCGAGTAGTAGTCCGTGTAGGTGAGGGCCATCTGGAGCTAATCCTGGCGCAAGCGAGCTCCGTATGACGCGTCGCGGTTGCCGCCCGCCGGCTCGTCGCCGTCGGCGCGCCAAGCCGGCGAACTTGCGGCGTCGGTGAGCTCGAGCCGCGTTCACAGAATCTTGATGGTCCACGGCCCTTTCTGTACGCGGCCTTCACAGCTTCAGATCTACCGTGAGCTGAGAACAACACAACCTGTCGACTGGCCCAAAGTCAGATCGCGTCGACTGGCCCAAAGTCAGATCGCTGGGTAAATGAATCAACTAGGAGAAGTGTGAAATGTCTCCGATCGCAGAGTTCCAGACCTCACAGCGGGCCGCTCGCCCAGGTGACGACGGCAATCACAACGATTCGGCGCCTGCGCGGCCGCTCGTCTTGAAGGCGCGCGTGGCGGCAAGCCGCGGGCGACTGACCCGTGAACTGGCAGCCGGTACCGAGCCGAGCTGCTCGCCCGAGCTCGCACTGCGCGCTTCGCAGCTGACCAGCAACCGCCTTCGTAAGCAAGTCGCACGCACGCTGCGCCGTACGGTCAGCGAAGCGCACAGGCCTCGACTCACTCGGTCGCGGGTGGTCATCATCAATCGCAGTCAAGTGATTGATGCCGAAGACGCGATTAACACCCTGATCGGCCGGCTGGGAGACGCACAGCTCGTCCGCGCCGAGGGAATGGCGCTTGCCGAGTTGATCCTCACCGACGTGGACATGAGCCAGCTCTACAACGCCGCCGAGCGCGGCGCGCTTCGACGCCAGCTGCTCGTCGCGACCAAGGCGCTAGACATCGCGCCCAGAACGGAAGGCGAGTTGGCGATCGCCGCATGACTGCCGACGCGGAGGCGAGGTCGGGGAGCAGGACGTGAGCGACGAGCACAGACTCGAGCTCCTCGAGCTCTACAGCGGCTCGATGCGCGGGTAGCGGATGCCCCGTTCGCGATCGGCTCCCCGGCTGCTGCGCTTAGAGGTCAGTTTGCATCGCGGTGGACTCGATCGCCAGCTGGCCGACGGCTGCTCTCCTGAGCGATCAGTCGCGCTTAAGCTGCGCGCGCGGCAGGTGACGAGTCGCGCCAGGCGCCGGTCGCTCGCGCGCTCGCTGCGAGGCGTGGTCACCGAGTGCGAGAAGAGATATGTCAGGCCCCGCTCCGCAGTACCGATTTGCCGCCGCGCAGTCCTGCCCTGGCGCGAAGCCATCTTCTGGTTGGCCGATCGACTCGAGCAAACATGCCCGGTAAACCCCTGTGGCGTGGCTCGGGGGATGGTCTTGCTAACCGACAGCGTCAGCCCGTTCTATAACCCAAGGCCAGTGCGCTCGAT
>DASYAP010000146.1:0-10928 GCA_036501265.1 Solirubrobacteraceae bacterium
CCTACCACGCGAACATCCCAGCTTACGGCCGCTACTAGGCCTTGCGGTATTTCGCAAGCCCAGACCCGCCCTGCACGCTACGGCGACGCAGACGGCCGCCTGGGGCCTGCAGTTGTTGGCGTGTTACGCGACCATGTCGGCGCTCCGGTTGCCCGGTCATGCCAACCTCGCCGCGGCCGCGGCGGTGCTATTGGCGGTCAACCTGACGGCGATCGTGCCGCTGACACCGGCGAACGTAGGCGTCTTCCAGGCCGCGTGCATCGCGGTCTTGCACCCCTTTGGCGTGGATGCCAGCCAAGCCCTCGCTTATGGATTAGTCCTCCAGGCGGTCGAGATCGTCGATGCCCTGCTCCTGGGTGGTCCCGCTCTGGTGCACGAGGGCCTTCGCTGGGGGCGAACTGCGCCATCGGGAGGACGACCGCGTGGTCCAATCGGCGAGATCGGTGGGCCACGCGGCCTTGCGCGAGCGGCGCAACTGATTAGCCGACGTCACTGACGCGGCTCGCAAGCGACAATGCGACGCAAATGGACCCAAGTCAGACCGTCCACCTGCCGGGATTCCTGCACACGCTCGAACCCACCCTCAACCAGTATGGCTACCTGGCCGTGGCCGGTTTCGTGCTGCTCGAGGATTTCGGGGTCCCGGTTCCGGGCGAGACGATCCTCATTTTGGGCGCGGTCTACGCCGGCACGGGCCGACTCAGCATATGGCTCGTAGGTTTGCTTGGGTTCCTGGCCGCTATCGCGGGCGACAACATCGGCTTTGCGATCGGCCACTTCGGAGGACGGGCCTTGGTGGAGCGCTTCGGCCGCTACGTCTTTTTGACCAAGGAGCGGCTCGACAAGACCACCGATTTCTTCGAACGGCGCGGCGGGTGGATCATCATCCTGGCCCGGTTCATCGAGGGCCTGCGGCAAGCGAACGGAATCATCGCCGGCATCAGCGGCATGCACTGGGCGACATTCCTCGCCTTCAACACCATCGGCGCGGCGTTGTGGGTGGCCGTATGGACCTCCGTCGGTTACTTCGCCGGCGACAACATCACTTCCATCTACAACGCGATTTCTCACTACACGCTGTACGTGGTGATCGCGATCGTTGTTCTGATCCTCGCCTGGATCGGACGGCGCGTATGGCGCAAGCGCAAGGAGCGGGCGGCGGCGCCGGCGAGGGCGCATTCACCGAATGACGATTCGGAGGCGCCGGCGCGAGCGGAGGCCCCGAGCGAGCAGCCGCAGGCGCAGTCGAGCGCGCCGGATAAAGAGCGCCAAGCGCAGTCAAGCCCGCCGGGCAAAGAGCCGCAAGCGCAGTCAAGCCCGCCGGGCAAGGGACCACAAGCGCAGAGAGGCAGCGAGGACAAGAGCTCGTAGCGGCCCGCTCGGGGGCCGGGCAAAAATCGCGTCACCCCGACGGCCAACAGAAGGTAATGCGAATCGTGTCCGCATACGAGGCAAGAATCGCAACGCCCGCGGGAAGCACCGGAGGTGTTGCGAATTCTGCCTCCCACCGGACTATCAAGTTCGCTCAACCCACTTTAGTTGTGCGGCCGGCTCCCACACGTCCCGACCAGAACCTTGCCAAACCTATGTCAAGGTTTGCGGAAACGCTGGTAGCATCGAGCCGGTGCAGGATCTTCTGGCCACGATGCGCGAACGGGTCGTCGTCTATGACGGCGGCATGGGAGCCACCCTCGAGCAGTTCGATCTCAGCCTGGAGCGCGATTACCGGCTCCCCGGTCGCTGTCACGAAGCGCTGGTCCTGAACCGCCCTGATGTGATCGAGGGCGTTCACTGCTCGATGCTCGAGGCCGGCGCGATCGTGCTCGAGACCGACACGTTCCAGGGGTCGCGCCTCAAGCTCGCCGAGTGGGGCCTCCAAGACCACGCCGAGGAAATCAGCTGCAAGGCTGCACAGATCGCCCGCAAGGCGGCTGGCTCGACCCGCTTCGTGGCGGGCTCGATCGGTCCCACCGGCTTTCTGCCCGCGAGCGACGACCCGACCCTCGGCCAGATCCTCTTCAAGGACCTGGTCGAAGTTTTCACCGAGCAGGCCCGCGGCCTGATCAAGGGCGGCGTCGACATCGTCATCATCGAGACCGCGCAGGACATCCTGGAGGTCAAGGCGGCGGTCTTCGGGGTCCGCGAGGCATGCAAGGAATCCGGCCGCGCCGTTCCGATCCAGTGCAGCGTCTCGCTCCTGCCGCAGGGCGGGAAGATGCTGCTGGGGACCGACATCGATTCCGCGCTGACCGCGCTCGAGGCGCTCGACGTCGACGCGATCGGGCTCAACTGCTCGACCGGTCCGGAGGACATGCGCGATGGGATGCGGTTCCTCGGTGAGCACTGCCCGGTGCCCGTGCACTGCATCCCCAACGCAGGCATTCCTTATCAAGGGCCCAACGGAGAGACCATCTTCCCGGAGGAGCCCGAGCCCTTTGCCGCGCTGCTGTCGGAGTTCGTGGAGCGCTACCGGATCTCCGTAGTTGGCGGCTGCTGCGGAACGACCCCCGACCATATCCGCGCGCTCGCAGAGCGAGTGGGTGGCCGCAAACCAGGCGAACGGCCCGCTCCCCGCCCTCCCCGGCTCTCGAGCATGCAAGCGGCCACCCCCCTGGTCCAGGACCCGCGCCCCACGCTGGTCGGCGAACGCGTCAACGCTCAGGGGTCGCGCAAGGCCAAGGAGCTCCTTCTGTCCGACGACTACGACGGCCTGGTGACGATCGCCGAGGACCAGGTGGAAGGCGGCGCGCACGTCCTCGACGTATGCGTGGCTCTCACCGAGCGACAGGACGAGGCCGAGCAGATGCGCAAGCTGGTCAAGGGCATCTCGCTCACCCAGCCGGCCCCGATTCAGATCGATACGACCGAGCCGGAGGTCGTGCAGGCGGCGCTCGAGCAGATTCCGGGGCGCGCGGTCGTCAACTCGATCAACCTTGAGGCCGGACGGGCCAAGCTCGACCGGGTGGTGCCGCTCGCGCGGGCCCACGGGGCGGCGGTGATCGCGCTCACCATCGACGAGCAGGGGATGGCAAAGACCGCGCAGCGCAAGGTCGAGGTCGCGCAGCGCATCGCAAGCATCTGCTGCGATGAACACGCGCTCAACCCGGAGCTCTTGGTCTTCGATTGCCTGACCTTCACGCTGACGACCGGCGACGAGGAGTGGCGCGGGTCCGCGATCGAGACGATCGAGGGGATCAGGCGCGTCAAACAAGCTCTGCCCGCCGCCAAGACCTCGCTCGGCGTTTCGAATGTGAGCTTTGGCGTGGGCGTCCCTGCGCGCAGCGTGCTCAACAGCGTGTTCCTTCACTATTGCGTGCAGGCAGGCCTGGACCTGGCGCTGGTCAACCCCAACCACATCACCCCCTATCCCGAGATCCCGCCCGAGGAGCGAGAGCTCGCCGATGATCTGGTCTTCGACCGCCGCGATGACGCGCTCGAGCGCTTCATCGCCCACTTCGAGGCCAGGGGGTCCGAGCCTGAAGAGGCGGCAGCGGCCGCCGACCCAACCGCGGGCATGGAGCCGGAGGAGGCGCTGCACTTTCACATCCTGCGCCGGCGCAAGGACGGGGTCGAGGAGTGGATCGACTCCAGCGTGGACAAGATCGGCGCCCTTCCGACGCTCAACGACGTGCTGTTGCCGGCGATGAAGGAGGTGGGCGATAAGTTCGGCGCGGGCGAGCTGATTTTGCCCTTCGTGCTTCAGTCGGCGGAGGTGATGAAACGCGCGGTGGCGCGGCTGGAGCGCTACCTCGACCGGATCGAGGGCTACGCCAAGGGCACGGTCGTCCTGGCCACCGTCTTCGGCGATGTCCACGACATCGGCAAGTCGCTCGTCAACACGATCCTCTCCAATAACGGCTACGCGGTGATCGACCTCGGCAAGCAGGTGCCGATCCAATCGATCATCGACGCCGCGATCGAGCACGACGCGACCGCGATCGGCCTCTCCGCGCTGCTTGTCTCGACCTCCAAACAGATGCCCGCGTGCGTCGCAGAGCTGCACGCACGCGGTCTCGAGTTCCCCGTCCTGCTCGGTGGCGCCGCGATCAACCGCAACTTCGGGCTCAGGACTCTTTATCCAGACGGAAAGGAGTCAGACGCGATTTACCAACCGGGGGTCTTCTACTGCAAGGACGCCTTCGAGGGGCTCGCCAAGGTGGATCGTCTGCTCGATTCCGAGGGCCGGGCCGCGCTCATCGATGAGACTCGGGCGGCCGCACGCGTCCTGCGCGAGAAGCCCGCCGAAGATGACGGCGCGCCGCCGACCACCGACGCTTCGGTGCGTAGCGCCGCGGCGACCGACGCCCCCGTCCCGACCGTGCCCTGGTGGGGCGCGCGCGAGGTGGAGGTCGACCTCGACGAGGTCTACCACCATCTGGACACCCATGTCCTATTCAAGTTGCACTGGGGCGGGCGCGGCGTCAAAGGCGAGGAGTGGCAGCGACTGCTACAGGAGGACTTCGGTCCGAGACTCGACCGCATGTGGCGCGAGCAGACCTACCTGCATCCACGCGCGCTGCTCGGCTACTTCCCCTGCAACGCCGACGGCAACGAGCTGATCGTCTGGGATCCCGACGCTCCGGGCGCGCGCGAGCTGGAGCGCCTGGTCTTCCCTCGCCAGCCGCGGCACGACCGCATCTGCCTGGCTGACTTCTTCCGCCCGGTGTCTTCGGGCGAGCCCGACGTGTGTGCGCTTCAGGCCGTGACGGTCGGCGATGAGGTCACCGAGTTGACCACGCGCCTGGAGGCCGAGGGCGAGTTCTCGGAACAGCTGTTCGTCCACGGCGTCGGCGTGCAGGCGGCCGAGGGGACCGCCGAATGGCTGCACGCGCGCTCGAGGCAGGACCTCGGCATCCCCCAGACGCAGGGCCGCCGCTACTCCTGGGGCTACCCCGCGTGTCCCGAGCAGTCAGAACACGAGAAGGTGTTCCGCCTGCTGGACGCGCCCAGCATCGGCCTGCGGCTTTCGGGCGGCTTTGCGCTCGAGCCCGAACAGTCCACCGTCGCCATCGTCGCCCACCATCCGCAAGCGGTCTACTTCGGAATGAAGTCCGGCTTCTTGCCCAAGACCGCCAAGCAGGCGGCCGACGAGGTCATCGCCGGCAGCGATAAGGATCCGTCTCAGGTAGCGGAGCTGGCGCTCGAGCCCTGAGTGCTGTCAGCGGACCCAGAGCTGGTCCGGCAGCACCAAGAAGAACGGGTGGTACTGATAATTGCCCACCCGCGATGAGGTCACGACGTTCTGCCGGGGGTTATAGAGCGCAAGCCAGGGGGCTTGGTCGGTGATGTGCTGATCGATGCGCCTCCAGGCATCGCTCGCGGCACCGGGATCGGTGGCCTCGAGCGCGCGAGCGGCTCGGATCTGGCCGTCGATCTTCCGACTACAGAACTCGGCCTCGTTGAGGTTGGCCCCGCTTGCGGGAACGTATGCCGCGCAGGTGAGCAGCAACGAAACGAAATCGGACGGTGCCGGATAGTCCGCCAACCAGTTAAACCAGGCGATCTGAACCCGCGACCGGGAGTTGGACGCCACCGGATACAGGTTGTTGGCCACGCGCAGCGACGCGCGATATCCGAGTTGGTCGAGGACCGAGACGAGATATGGCCCCACCTTCGCCGTTGGATCCGCCTGATCGTTGGGTTGCATCCAAAGCGTGACCTTCATCCCGCGCGTGCCCGAGGAGTCGACCAGCCGCCGCGCTTTGGGCAGATCGGGTGCCGTCCAGGCGCCGCTCGAGTTGGGGTGCAGCGTGTAGGGGCAATATGGCTTGTACCCAGTTAGGGTGGGCGGCAGGATCTGGCAGGTGGCCTGGCCTGCGAGTGGTCCGCCCGCCAGGCTCACGATCCGTCGACGATCGATCGCAAGATTCAAAGCACGCCGCACCGAGATGCGATTGAAGGGCGCCACGCGGGTGTTCATCATTGGCGCAAATGTCGCTCTGGCAGGCTCGCTGTGAAACTGGCCGGTGTAGTGAGCGGCCAGTTCCCCGAGGCGGCTCGACGGAACCGGATACAGAACGTCGAGGCGATGGCTGGTGATCGCGTTGACGGTCCGATCGACGCTCTGACCTTGCCTCAGCACGATCTTGTCCGGGAAGCCGCTCGGCTGGGCCTCGTGGCTCCACTCGTGAAATCGGGGGTTGCGAACCAGGGTCCACGTGCGAAACGCAAGCCGATGCGAGGCGGCGCGAGCCCGCGCGCCCTTGATCGATTGCGTCATGTAGGGACCCGTCGCCGGCGGCATCGCGCGGCCCCGGTCCCGGGCCGAAGTCAGGGCGGGCACGGCATCAGCCCACGGGAAGGCCAGCTTGTAAAGGAAGTCCGGATCCGGGGCGGTCAGATGAAACGTGACCGTCCTCGCACGGTCATCGGCAACGACGCCGCTCGCCAGGCTGCACCTCCCGGGTGCACGAAGGCACGCCCGTGCGCCGACCAGGCCCGTATAGAAGGTCTCCGCATAGGTGTTGCCCAATCTGAAGATCCGTTCGAGTTCGTCTCTGAAGTCGATGGGCCTGACGAGCGCGCCGTCCGAGTAGCGAATTCCACCGCGCAGCTGGAATGTGTAAGTGCGACCGTGGTCGGTCGGCGCCGGCAGGCTGGTCGCGAGATCCGCGACCAACGTGTTTCCGGCGAGCCCGCCGACGCGCTTGTAGGTCACGAGCCCGTCGTTGGTCATGCTCAACATCTGCCATTGGCTCATCCCAGCGAATTGCGCGGGGTCCAGGGAGCTCCCCGTCGAGGCGAACTCGGGTCCCTCGGCCATCCTCAGCACACCGCCTCGATGCTCGGCGGGACCGGCCAACACCGTTGTCCACAACTGCCGACCATTGATTACGACCGCGTTGGGGGCGGCTCCGACCCGGATCACGTGCACCGAGTCTGATCTCGGATCAATGCGCACGACGGCTCCGTCAAGACCCACAGCGGCCCATACCGCGCCGGCGCCGTAAGCCACGCCGAGTGGCGCGTTGCCGACGTTGATGCTGGTCACCGTTCCACTGCCGGGCTCAAAGCGAGCGACGGACCGCTCGTCGGCGTTCGCGACCCAGACGCTGCGCCGTCCCGTCGCTACGGCCGCCGGGCTTCCTCCCAGCTCCTTTTGCTGGGTCACTTCATTGGTGGTGGGGTCGATCAGGAGCAGCTGGCCAGTGGATTCGCTCGTCACCCATACGCCATCCGGGCCGGTCGCGATCCCGCCCGGCTGTCCGGCGAGTGGAATCGTCGAGACTCTGCCCGCGCCCGGGTCGATCCGCGAAACCGTGTCGTCGACGACGTTGGTGACCCACACCGACCCGAACCCGAACGCGACCGCATCGGCACCGTTGCCGACCCGGAAAGAGGCGACCGGCCGCAGTGCGCGCGGGTTGATCTCCGACACCGTTCGGTCGAGCTGGTTGACCACCCACACCTCGCCGCCGCCGACTACGACTCCCCTCGGACCCCGACCGACGGCGATGCGTTCGACCGCCCTCGTGCGGGGGTTGATCTTGAGCAACTGGCCGTTGGCGGTGTCCGTTTCCCAGACCGCGCCCTCACCGCCAGCGATGCCTCCGGGTTGCCCGCCTGTCTGCACGACGGCAGTGAGCGCGCCCGCCGCCGTATCGATCACCCCGACGCTGTTGGAGGAAGCGGCGAGCGTTCGCGATCCAGGCAACGCGAATGCCGAGGCAACCGCCACAATCGCGGCGAAACCCAGCGCGAGCGCGAGGACCAGGCGGCGGCGCCTGTGGCGGGGCGCCGAGACCTGGCCGTCGAGCTCGGGGATGCCTCTCTCCATGGTCGGGGGCACGGGCCGTTCGGCCACCTCGGTGGCGAGCGAGACCGCCGCTGGGTCCGAGAGCTCGAGTCCCGCTTCCTGTCGCAGAATCGACCGCTCGAGCTGCCTGAGGGCGGGGCTTGGCTCGAGCGCGAGCTCCTCGTTCAGCAGCGCGCGGCCCGCGCGATAGGCCTCAAGCGCATCGGCCTGCCGTCGGCACCTGTACAGCGCCAGCATCAACTGGGCCCGCACGCGTTCTCGCATCGGGTGCTCGGCGACCTGAGCCTCGAGCTCCGGTACCAGCATCGCGTGCCGTCCGAGCGACAGCTCGGCCTCGATGCGCTTCTCGACCGCCACCAACCGCAGCTCGTTCAGCCGTTCCACGTCGACGCGGGCGAACGGCTCGAACTCGAGATCCGCCAGCGGCCGCCCCCGCCACAACGCTTCGGCTCGGCGGAAGGTGTGTGCCGCTGCTTCGAAGTTGCGCGCCTCCAACGCACCGTCTCCCAGGCCAACGAGGTGCTCGAACTGATGCAGATCGAACTCGCCCGGTTCCAAGCGCAACAGGTAGCCCGGAGCGCGGGTTTGCACGCGATCCGCGTGTGCACCATTGGTGCTCAGCGCCCGGCGCAGCCGCGAGACCTGCACCCGAAGCTGATGATCGGCGCCGTCGGGCGATGCCTCCGGCAACAGCTCGTCGACGAGCCGGTCCCGCGAGACGGCGCGGTTCGCGCTCAGGAGCAGGACCGCCAGTAGCGCGCGCTGACGGGGTCCACCGATCTGAATCGGCGTGCCGTCAAGCCGAACCTCGAGCGGTCCGAGTATTCGGAATTCAATCCCCATCCACAGCCCCGAGCCGTGGATTCTCGTTGACAGCGGGCCACAAGACAAGCGAGACCGGGTTGAGACGCAATTGAGACCTCGCCTAGCCACTGTCCCAGCGCGATGCTCTACGCAGGTAAGCGCTCAGAACTACGCATGACCGCGCGGCTCCTCGCCTTCATCGGAGCGTTCTGCGCCATGGCCGCAGCGGCCGTTGTGGGGGCGCCGCCGGCGGGAGCGACCTTCCCCGGCCAAAACGGCCTGATCGCGTTCTCGCAGGGCGACATGTTTCCCGGCGGGGGGGCACTGGTTCCGGGTGGTGGGCCCTCGAGGCACTCCCAGATTTACACGATCAGCCCGTCCGGGGGCGCACCGACGCAACTTACGCACCTTCCCTCGAAGCGGGCCGCGGCTGCCCCTGCCTGGTCGCCTGACGGCAAGCGGCTCGTCTACGAGTCAAACCAGAGCGGTGAATTTCGCATCTGGGTGATGAACGCAAATGGAAGCGGCCAGAGCCAGGTCACACACGAGAAACAGCGCTTTGAGGACTTTCTGCCGAGCTTTTCGCCTAGTGGGAAGCGGATCGTTTATAGCCGCTGCGGGGAGTTCGCCGGCTCTATCGCCTCCTGCGACCTCGACACGATCTCCCTCGATGGCAGCGGCCGCAGAACCCTGTTGAGCGCGGGGCACTGGACCAACGTCCGCGCGGAGTACTCGCCCGACGGACGCCAGGTCGTCTTCCAGTCAGACCGCGGCGGCTACATCTCGGCGGTCTGGACGATGCGGGCAGACGGCTCACACGTTCGGCGGCTGACACCGCCCATCATGGAGGCCTTTTGGCCGAATTTCGCGCCCAACGGCCGTCGGGTGGTGTTCTCCGACAACTTCGACCGGCCCGCGACCAACACCTGGACGGTGCGCGCCTCTGGCGGAGACTTGCGCCAGCTCACCCACGTCCACGGTGGCGGCCCGGGAGGCGGCTTCTCGAGCTACTCCCCCAACGGCACGCGGATCGTCTCGATCTGTCCGAAGAAATGCCTCTCGACAATGAACGCCGACGGCTCGCACCCAAAGCGGGTCGCGACCGGGATCCCGTTCACGTTCCTGCCCGACTGGGGAGCGGCCCCATGACCGCAGCCCGTCGCCTGTGGTCGGGTATGGCGCCTGCGTTCATCGCGGCTATCGCGCTGGTTGCTGCGCTCTCGCTGGTTGCGCCCCGCGCCTCCGCCGGCGCGCCGCCCGCGATCGGACGCGGCTCCCAGGAAAAGATCGCCTTCTGGGACTTCATGAGCGGCCAGATCTACACGGTCAACGCCGACGGCTCGGGGCTGCGCCAGCTCACGCACGTAACGGGGGGTGTCCAGGCGATGGATCCCGACTTCTCCCCCAACGGCAAGCTCATCGCCTTCGCCGTCGGCAACCCCACTCATCCGTGGCGGATCTGGGTGATGCACTCAGACGGCTCCCATCAACACCAGCTCGCGACCGACACCAAGGGGTTCAGGGACAGCACGCCGGTCTACACGCCCAACGGCCGCGCGGTCGTGTTCTCACGCTGCCTGCCCGGCGACGGGGTATGCGCAATCTGGAAGATGCGCGCCGACGGCACCAACAAGCACGCCCTCACCCCCTACGTGCCGAGCGGCATCCACGAGCGCGTCGACTTCTCCCCTGCGGTCTCCCCCAACGGCAAGTGGATCGCCTTCACCCGCTTCCAGTCCAACGGCATCCAGGCCCAGATCTGGCGCATGAACGCCGATGGCAGCAAGCCGCACGCGATCACCGCGCCGCGCCTCGAGGCCGGCACACCCGCATGGTCCCCCGACGGCCGCTGGCTCGCGTTCAACAGCAACCAGGTCAGGACCGGTAGCCACATCTTCGCCATCCGCCCCAACGGCACGAGCCTCGGGGCGCTGACGCCAAGCCGCTTCCCGCACAACGACGTCGGCCCGAGCTACTCACCGGACGGCAAGCAGATCGCGTTCTCCAGCGACCGCCGCTTCCCGGACGGGTGCTGCCTTGACCTCTTCGAGATGCGCGCCGATGGCAGTCGCAAGCACAAGGTCAACCTCAACCTTCACCACGCCGGGATCCTCGACCCGGTCTGGCAGCCCTAGCTTCCCAACTCCGCCGGCCGTGTTTGGCGGAGACGAGCTCGTTCTGTGCCTGAGGGCTGCTCGCGAGCGACCGTGATTGAGGCGGCGCGTCGCGCTAGCTCTCGCTCTTAACCGCCTCGCGCGAACGCCGGACGCGAGGAACCGGCGGCAACTTCACGGGGGTACTGTGCATGGCGCGCAGCTTGATCTCGCGCCACGACATCCCTTCTTTGAGCAGCGCCGGCCCGCCCATC